>NZ_CATYRA010000011.1:0-137190 GCF_958411575.1 uncultured Bacillus sp. | reverse complement strand
CAAGTCTTATTTCGGATAACAACTATCCGTTTTCAAACTAGAAGGTGTTTTTTATATGAGGGCCTTTTTTTAATCGTCGGCTTTTTCCACTAAATCTGAAAAGAGTCCGTACACATACGATTCAGGATCAAATTCCTGAAGATCATCAACTTTTTCACCTAACCCGACTAGTTTAACCGGGATTTGAAGCTCGTTGCGGATCGCGAGAACGATACCGCCTTTAGCCGTACCGTCAAGCTTTGTTAATGCAATGCCGGTAACATTTGTTGCTTTAGAGAACTCTTTTGCCTGAGCCATTGCATTTTGGCCGGTTGTGGCATCAAGGGCAAGCAGCACCTCATGCGGCGCTTCAGGCACTTCTCTTTCGATGACACGCTTCACTTTTTCAAGCTCTTTCATCAGGTTTACTTTGTTTTGGAGACGCCCTGCCGTATCACAGATTAATACATCGGCATTTCTTGCTTTCGCAGCATGTACAGCATCATAGATGACAGCCGCAGGATCACTTCCGGCCGTCTGCTTAATGACAGGCACTCCCGTACGCTCTCCCCATACTTCCAGCTGTTCAATGGCTCCTGCTCTAAATGTGTCTCCGGCAGCAAGTACAACAGATTTTCCTTCTTGCTTCAGTTTATGGGCAAGCTTTCCAATTGTTGTCGTTTTGCCGACTCCGTTTACACCTACCAGAAGGATGACATTTAAACGCCCATCCTGAATATTCAACTCAGAAATTTGCTCATCTCCACTGTTATAAATCTCGACCAGTTTCTCAGAAATAACAGATTGAACTTCCATGGGATCTTGAATATTTCTGCGTTTCACTTCTTTTTTCAGCTCATCTATTAATTCCATAACGGTTGTAAAACCGACATCCGCGCTGATGAGAACCTCTTCAAGCTCTTCGAAGAAATCCTCATCCACTTTACGGTAACGGGATACAAGATCATTCACTTTGTTTTGAAAGGAGCTTCTTGTTTTTTCAAGGCCATCCTTAAACTTTTCAGATACGGAATCTGTCTGTTTTGTGATTTTCTCTTTTAATTTTTTAAAAAAGCTCATCTTTTAACCTCTTTCCTCGTTACTGAACGAATTCTTTTGTTTCTTCCAGCTTAACTGAGATTACCTTGGAAACACCGGATTCCTGCATTGTTACGCCGTATAGCACATCCGCTTCCTCCATCGTTCCTTTTCTGTGGGTAATCACGATAAACTGGGTATCGCTGCTGTATTTTTTTAAATACTGCGCAAATCGGAACACATTCGCTTCGTCAAGCGCAGCCTCTACTTCGTCAAGGACGCAGAACGGCACAGGACGAACCTTTAAGATTGAGAATAAGAGCGCTATAGCAGTAAGCGCACGCTCTCCGCCTGACAGAAGGTTTAAGTTTTGCAGTTTTTTCCCCGGCGGCTGTGCGATAATCTCGACTCCTGAATGAAGCAGATCGTTAGGATCAGTGAGCCTCAGTTCAGCTCGCCCTCCTCCGAATAAGGAGCGGAAGACGTGATCAAAGTGTGAGCGAATTTGGACAAATGTGTCGTTAAAGCGTTTCGTCATTTCTTCATCCATTTCTTCAATCACTTGGAACAGGGTATTTTTCGCTTCAGTCAAATCTTCTTTTTGTTCTGACAGAAACTTATACCGTTCGTTGACTCTCTCAAACTCGTCTATGCTTCCGAGGTTTACGGTACCCAGCTCTTCGATTGCGAGTTTAATCAGCTTCACGCGCTTTCTGGCTTCCTCTGGATCAGTTTCAAGCTGATATTTCTCTTTTGCCCCCTCAAAGGACAGGCTGTATTCCTCCCGTAAGTACTGGAGTAAATTATCAAGCTCAACTTCCATTCGGCCGAGTTTGACTTCTTCGTCTTTTAAGAGCGTTGTTTTTTGTTTATACAGGCGTTTCATTTCTTTCAGCTCACGCTCATATGTATCAAGCCCATGCTGAAGCTTGATACGCTGATCGCGTCTTAACGCAATCAGTTCGATCGTTTTCGTTTTGTCATTCAATTTATGTTTTGCGGCCTCTTCAAGCTTTTCTTCACCGCTGGTGCTTGATGACATCTCTGACGTTAAGAAGCTTAAGTCCTCTTTCGCTTCTTTTAACGCAAACTCTGTTTCTGTGAGCTCTTTCTTTAATCTGGCAAGGTTGTCCTCTTCACCCTTACATGCCTGCTCTTTTTTGGCAGCTGTGATTTTCAGCTCAGTCAGCTCGTTGGAGAGAGACTCTTTTGTTGAGGATTGTGTTTGTTTTTGTTTCGTTAGTCTGTCAATATCCTCTTCAAGCTGTTTCATCTTTTCTGACACGGCAGAAAGCTCTTCTTCCAGCTTGCGTTTGCGCGTTTTCTTCTCTTCATCGCTTTCTGACAGAGCAGATTTTTCTTGATCATAGAGCTCTAAATGGGTATTGATATTTTTCTCAGCAACTTGAAGTTCGTATAGCTGCCCTTTTACATCCTGCTGCTTCAATCTTAAGCCTTCCCCAGTCTCTCTTAAGTCAGCCATTTTTTTCTCCATATCCTGAATGGATTGCTTAAGGGTTTTGACTTCTTGTTCAAGCAGTGCTGTTTTCTCTTCCATTTCAGCGAGCCGTTTGCTCACATCTTCAAGCTCCCTGCTTCTTCCTAGCAGCGAGTTATTTTTCTTTTTAACCGCGCCGCCCGTCATTGATCCCCCCGGATTCACGACATCTCCCTCAAGGGTTACGATGCGGTACCGGTGCCCGAGAAGCTTCGCTAGTTCGTTTGCTCCCTTTAAATCCTCTGTGATCAGCACGGTTCCAAGAAGGTTCTGGATGATGCGCCGATACGCAGGATCAAATGTGACAAGTTCACTGGCAACTCCGAGAAATGACGAGTGCTGAGCTGCTGTTTCCGCATCCCGGCTTTGAAGCTGGCGGTCTCTAATAACAGAAAGAGGCAGAAACGTCGCCCGGCCGAAGGAATTCTGTTTTAAATATTGAATCGCTTTACGGGCAGACTGTTCGTCGTCGGTCACGACATGCTGGGCAGAAGCGCCGAGCGCAATTTCAATGGCCGTTTCATACTTCTGTTCTGTTGAGATCAGCTCAAGGACCGCTCCGCGAATTCCGCCAAGGCGCTCTTTCGCTTTCAGCACTTCTTTAACACCTTGATAAAAGCCGGAGAAATCCCCCTGCATCGTCTCAAGCATGTCCTTTTTCGATCTCGCTTGCTGAACGTATTGGTACGCCTGATACAGTGCAGATTCATTTTTTTCGTATTGGCGCTTTTTCTGCTCATATTTTGTCTGCATATCACGATATGCACCAACTTGGCTGTGAATTTCCTGCTCGATTCGGGCAAACTCCGTTTCACATGCTGCTTTTTGCGCAGAAATATCGCGCCGTTCCTGAAGATGCTTTTCATTGCTGTCCGCAAGCCTTTGCAATACAACAGCCGATTGAGACATCTGGTCATCCAGCAGCTGGAGCTCATTGCGTATTGAAGCTTGGCTGTTCAACAGCTCAAAGTAATCGCTCTTCAGCTGCTCGATTTTCTCTTCGACATTTTCATTGTGAAGACTGAGAGCCTGCTGCTTTTCTTTTACCTGAGCCCTTAACTGTTTCACCTCTGCCTGAAGTGTTTCGAAGACAGCTTCCTGTTTCGCAAGCTCTTCTTTCAGCACCGTTTCTTTTTGCTGAAACTGTACAATAGCTTCCTCAAGCTGTTCTTGGTTTTGCACAGCGTTTTTCTTGCGTTCTTTCAGGACTTCTTTACGGCCTTCAAGCTTCTCCAGCTCTTCACTCGTCACCAATAAGACCTGCTGGAGCTCATTTACTGATTCATCAAGCGCTTGAATTTTGTCTCGCGTATCCTCAATCTTTGCTTCTTTGGCAGAAATCGCAGACGATTCAGCGAGCTCTTCTTCCTTTGCGAGCTGCACTTTCTCTTTAAGAGTTGACCATTTACCATGCAGCTCTTCGATATCATAGGCAGTCAGCGCGATTTCAACATGCTCCAGCTCTTTCTTTTTTTCCAGGTAGTCTTTCGCTATTGATGCTTGAATTTTAAGAGGTTCAACCTGTCCTTCAAGTTCATGTAAGATATCTTCTACCCGGTTTAAATTGTCCTGTGTCTCAAACAGTTTATTTTCTGCTTTTTTCTTTCTTGTTTTATATTTAAGCACCCCGGCCGCTTCTTCAAAGATACTGCGGCGATCCTCTGCTTTGCTGCTTAGGATCTCTTCCACTTTCCCTTGACTGATAATAGAAAATGCTTCTTTCCCCAGGCCAGAGTCCATAAATAAATCAATAATATCTTTTAAGCGGCACGGCTGATTGTTAATCAGAAACTCACTCTCGCCTGATCTGTATACACGTCTTGTGACACTGACCTCATGGAAGTCAATCGGCAAGAAATGATCATCATTATCAAGTGTAAGCGTAACTTCAGCTAGATTTAATCGCTTTCTCGAATCACTGCCGGCAAAAATAATGTCTTCCATTTTTCCGCCACGAAGAGACCGTGCCGATTGTTCACCGAGAACCCAGCGAATGGCATCAGTGATGTTGCTTTTTCCGCTTCCGTTTGGGCCGACAACCGCTGTCACGCCTTTAACGAAGTCTACGGAAATTCGTTCTGCAAATGATTTAAATCCTATAACGTCTAGACGTTTGAGGAACATAGCGATCCTCCTTATGTAATAAGTATTTCAATTCTATCATAAAACATGGATGAAATAAGACGGCATACATACTGAAATCCCCCTTATGATTCAGGGGGATTTTATTGTCTCGTATGGTGTTTTTGCAATTTAGCTAAAGCTTCCTGAGCAGCGTGCTGTTCGGCTTCTTTCTTTGAACGGCCGTTTCCGACTCCGAGTGGTTCACCTTTTAGAGATACGATGGCTTCAAATTCACGGTTGTGCGCAGGTCCTTTTTCGTTGGTGATTTTATACTCCAACGAGCCTTTGCCGTCCCGCTGCACATATTCCTGCAGCTGGCTTTTGAAATCCATCACATGAGAAAAAGCACCATCGTTAATTTTAGGGAACACATAGACTTTTAAGAAACTTTCAACCGGCTCCAATCCCTGGTCAAGGTACAAAGCTCCGATAAATGCCTCAAAAACATCCGCCAATAGTGCAGGACGCTTTCTTCCGCCTGTCATTTCCTCACCTTTACCCAACAGGACAAGGTCGCCGAATGACAATTCATGAGCCAATGAAACGAGAGACGGTTCGCATACAATCGCGGCTCTCAGCTTCGTCAAATCTCCTTCACTCATAGCCGGATACTTGGCAAATAAGAATCTGGAGATCGTCAGTTCCAAAACAGCGTCACCTAAAAATTCAAGCCTTTCATTATCCTCATACGGCTTTTTCCGATGCTCATTCACATAAGATGAATGTGTAAATGCTTGATACAAAAGCTTTTCATTTTGAAAGTGAACCGAAATCCGTTCTTGAAACTCTTTAAACTGTTCTACTTTTTTATAGAACTTTTTTTTATCTTTATAATGTGAGTGTTTTGACATAGTAACCTCCATAGGCACATCAGGTTCACCGCGCTTCTCTGACTAAACCGGATACAGCGCGCGTAAAAGCGGCATGCTGTAATAACTGCACGAATAAAGGGCTAAAGCCCCGCATTTCGGCGGGACTTTTAGCATCAGCTTATTGCTGGTTTTGTATGTAGTTCACAGCGTCGCCGACTGTTGCAATCTTTTCAGCATCTTCGTCAGAAATTTCCATATCAAACTCGTCTTCAAGTTCCATAACAAGCTCAACTACATCTAGGGAATCAGCACCTAAGTCTTCCTTGAAAGAAGCTTCAAGTTTGACGTCTGCTTCATCAACGCCAAGGCGATCTACGATGATTTTCGTTACACGCTCTAATGTGTCTGCCATAGCAATTCACCTCCCCTCAAGTATTATAGTGGATTCGTTTTTAAAAAACTAGAGAAACTATGATGAAATTTCGAGAAAAAAACTTACATCACCATTCCGCCGTCAATATGAAGCGTTTGGCCAGTCATGTAACGAGCTCCCTCTGAAGCAAGGAACGTGACAACGCTGCTGACATCACCAGGATCGCCAAAGCGTGCGAGCGGAATTTGTTTCAGCATTTCGTCTTGAACGTCTTTTGCAAGCTTATCTGTCATATCAGTTGAGATAAATCCAGGCGCAATCGCATTTACCGTAATATTGCGGCTTGCGAGCTCTTTAGCGGAAGATTTTGTTAAACCGATCACGCCGGCTTTTGCAGCCACGTAGTTGGCTTGTCCAGGATTTCCGCTGACGCCGACGATAGAAGATACGTTAATAATCCGGCCTGAACGCTGTTTCATCATTTGTCTTGTAACAGCTTTCGTGCAGTTGAAGACACCCTTCAGGTTAATGTTAATGACATCATCCCATTCATCTTCTTTCATTCTCATGATGAGATTGTCTCTTGTGATCCCGGCATTATTAACTAGAATATCAATCGTAGAAAAAACAGAAAGCGTTTCTTTTATCATGTTTTGTACATCTTCGGGATTTGATACATCCGCTTTGACAGCAATTGCTTTTCTGCCCATTGATTTGATTTCATCTACCACTTCATTTGCTTTCGCTTCATTGCCGGAGTAGTTCACGACAACATTGGCGCCGCTGTTTGCCAGGTCAAGGGCGATTGAGCGGCCGATTCCGCGGGATGCGCCAGTGACAATAGCAGTTTTGTCATTAAGCATTTTCATTCTCCTCCTTAAGCGTTTGAATTGCCAGCTCAATCGTTTCCGGATCTGATACAGCAATTGTTTTTAAGCGTCTGTTTACTTTTTTCACAAGGCCTGAAAGCACTTTTCCGGGACCGATTTCAATAAAAATCGTCACACCCTCTGCAATCAGCTTGTTAATGCTTTCCTCAAAACGAACCGGAGAGTAAAGCTGCTCAATGAGTTTCTCTTTGATTTCTGCTTTTTCAGTCATGACATCAGCAGAAACATTTGAGATGACCGGAACGCTAGCGTCTTTTATGTCACAGGAGTCCAATACTTCTTTCAGCTTTTCAGCAGCAGGCTTCATCAGTTCGGAATGGAACGGACCGCTTACTTCAAGCGGAATGGCGCGTTTTGCACCGTTCTCTTTTGCCTGTTCAGATGCAAGCTCTACACCTTTAGCTGTTCCGGAAATAACGATTTGTCCGGGACAGTTGAGATTTGCAAGCTGTACGAGGTGGCCTTCCTCTGTGACTTTATCGGTTACTTTCTTTAATGCTTCGGCATCCATGCCAAGAATCGCAGCCATAGCTCCTTCGCCAGCCGGCACTGCTTCATTCATAAATTCTCCGCGTTTTCTGACGGTATAAACAGCATCTTTGAAAGATAGTGCGCCAGACGCAACCAGTGCGGAATATTCACCAAGGCTGTGTCCTGCTGTGAAATCAGGTGTAATGCCTGATTCTTTAAATTTCTCTAGAACAGCAATGCTAGTCGTCAGCAATGCAGGCTGCGCATTGTATGTAAGTGTTAACTCTTTAGCATCACCTTCAAAAATCAGTGAGCTGAGTTTTGTTTCCAATTTTTCATCCGCTTCATCGAACAGGCGCTTTGCAGCAGGCACCTGCTCGTAAAGATCTTTTCCCATGCCGATAAATTGTGATCCCTGCCCCGGGAATAAAAATGCAATCTTACTCATGATGTAAAAACCTCCAGACTACTCATCTGTTTTTTCTTCTTTAACTTCTTCCTGAATGAGCGCAGCCACATTTTGGCTGACCATCTCTCTTGCTTGACGAATCGCATGAAAGACAGCATTCGAATCTGAAGAGCCGTGCGCCTTGATCACAGGCGCTTTTAAGCCGAAAAGACTTGCTCCGCCATAATTCGAATACTCCATTTTCATTTTCATTTCTTTCAACTTTGGCTTTAGCACAGCTGCTGCAAGCTTTGATGTGAGATTAGACGTCATTACTTCTCTCATCATTTTAAAAATAGATAACGCAGAACCTTCCAGCGTTTTGAGTGTAACATTCCCGGTAAAGCCGTCTGTTACTACAACATCCGCCACATCATCTAAAAGGTCTCGCGCTTCCACATTTCCGATAAAATGAATGTTTGCTGTTTCTTTTAATATTTGAAACGTCTGCTTCGTCAGTTCGTTTCCTTTTTTATCTTCTGTTCCGACATTTAAAAGTCCGACTCTCGGTGAAGTGACACCGCGCACTTGCTGAGAATAAACAGAACCCATGATGGCGTATTGAACGAGGTGCTCCGGTTTGGCATCGACATTGGCGCCGACATCAAGGAGAAGAAATCCGTCTCCTGAAACGGTCGGAAGTGTCGGGGCAAGCGCCGGGCGGTCAATCCCTTTAATTCTTCCGACAATAAACAGACCGGCTGTCATTAACGCACCGGTATTCCCTGCTGAAATGCAGGCGTCAGCTCTGTTTTCGGCAACTTCCTGCGCCATAAGGACCATAGAGGAGTTCTTTTTTCTTCGCACGGCGCGGACCGGTTCATCCGTAGGCTCAATCACTTCATCTGCGTGCAGCACCGTGATGCGATCTGATGTTGTTGTTAAATGTGATTCTATCGTTGTTTTGTCACCGACAAGTGTGATATGGAGATCATCAAATGCCTCTATACCCTTTATAACTCCGTCAATAACGGCTTTGGGAGCGTGGTCTCCTCCCATTGCATCTACAGATATTCTCATGCATGCTCCACCTTTATGAATGTTTTGAACGGTACATGTCAAAATGTCCAGAAAAAACAATTTCTTCGCCGACATAGCTGTTCACTTCGACAACTGTTCTTCCTTTTTCTTTTTCGACGGCCGTCACTTTCGCTTTCGCTACGACACGTTCCCCCTGCTTTACCTGTCTTGTAAAGCGGATATCTGCACTTGCAGTCAGCGCCAGCTCGTCATCAATAACTGCAACAGCCAAAGAATTCGCCTGCGCAAATAAATGATGCCCTCTCGCAATCTGATTCCGGCTGAACACATGCTCCTGTTTTATTTCTAAAATGGATATCGCCTGATCATCCAGCTCAAGGTCAATAATTTCTCCGATAACTTCATCAAGTGACAGGGATTTCACTTCATCTTCAAGCGTTTTCTCTGCCACGTTCTTAATTCTTTCTCTCAGCTCCGGTATGGAAAGCTCTAAGCGGTCCAAACGTATCGTCTGGATGCTCACCCCGAATTTACCTGCTAATTCTTCATCGGTAATAAAGGGGGTTGCTTGAATCGTCTGCTGAAGTAATTCCTGGCGTTCTCTCTTATTTCTTCTCATATCTAAACACCATCCGGACAATTAAGACTAGGTACTAATAGTAGTATATAATTTCATAGATTGGAATGCAACGATTGTTTCTGACTGAACACCAAAAACTTCTGGAGCTCAGCTTAATTTTTCCCCGTCCATTACTCCGCTCTTCAGCAATTGTTCTCTCAGCACACCATATTCCGGCTCCTTCCAGAACGCGTCAGAAGCCACAAGATTCGCTGCATCCTGCCTTGCCGTTTCAAGCGCCCTGTAATCATGAACCATATCCGCTACCTTGAATTCAGGCATTCCGCTTTGTTTTTTCCCGAAGAAATCTCCCGGGCCTCTCAATTCCAGATCCTTTTCAGACAGCTCGAAGCCGTCATTGGTCTCGGACATGATTCTCATCCGTTCTTTCCCTGTTTCTGATTTAGGGTCGGCCATCAGAATGCAGAAAGATTGGTGCTCGCCCCGTCCGACACGGCCGCGCAGCTGGTGAAGCTGTGACAGCCCGAAACGGTCGGCGTCATAAATCACCATAATGGTTGCATTCGGAACATTCACGCCAACCTCAACAACAGTGGTTGATACGAGAATTTGACACTGATTCGCGCTGAATTCTCTCATGACCTGATCTTTTTCATCGGAATGCAGCTTTCCGTGCATAAGTCCGACGTTCCATTTTCCCCGAAAAATGTCAGAAAGCATATTGTACACGTCAATGGCGTTTTGCACATCGAGCTTGTCTGATTCTTCAATCAGCGGGCAGATGATATAGGCCTGTCTGCCCTGCTTTAATTCTTTTTCGACAAATGCCAAAATACGGTCCAGCATATCATGCTTTACCCAATAGGTTTCGATTTGTTTTCGTCCCGCCGGCATTTCATCTATGACAGATACATCCATTTCACCGAACACTGTGATGGCTAACGTTCTTGGGATTGGAGTGGCTGTCATAAAGAGAACATCGGGATCCTGCCCTTTGTTCCGAAGCTTTTTACGCTGCTCAACTCCAAATCGATGCTGCTCGTCTGTAATGACAAGACTTAACGCCTTAAACTCCACCTCATCCTGAATTAAAGCGTGTGTCCCTACAAGAATATCAATCTCTCCCGCCTCAAGACGTTCAAGCAGTTCTTTTCGCCGCTTCCCTTTAACAGAGCTTGTCAAAAGGGCGACACTGACATCCCACTTTTCAAATAGTGAAACGAGCGAATCCGCATGCTGTTCGGCCAGAATTTCTGTCGGCACCATGAGCGCTCCCTGGTATCCGGATAGGATCGCGGCATAAAGTGCAATGGCGGCGACTGCCGTTTTTCCTGATCCAACGTCTCCTTGAAGAAGACGGTTCATTCTGTATGGAGAAGACATGTCTGCTGTTATTTCGCGAAGCACTCGCGACTGGGCGTTTGTGAGGGGAAACGGGAGGCTTTTGATAAATCTCATGAGTTCTTCGTTTGAAAAACGCTGCCGTATCCCTTGAGTCTGCTCTCTTTCCGCCTTTCGGAACGCCTGCATTTTCAACTGAAACAACAAAAATTCTTCGTAAACAAACCGGCGTCTGGCAAGCTTTAACGCTTCCCTTGTTTCAGGCTGGTGCATTGCTTTTAACGCCTGATGATAGTCCGGCAGCTTATATCGTGTTTTTAACTTTTCCGGAAGAGGATCCGGAAGTGAATCTGCATATTGGTTAAGCGCCTGCTGAATAAAGCGTCTCATCATTTTGACGGTAACATTTTCTTTCACAGAATACACTGGTTCAATGCTCTTATCCTCTTGGTGCGGACCGTTTTTTAACTCCTGAACAGAGATGGTTTGGCGGTGCTTGTCCCATTTTCCGGAGACCGTCACGACAGAACCCAGAGAAAGCTTTTTCTTTAAATAAGGACGGTTGAAACATACGGCTGTGATTAAATAGTGGCCGACAAGAACCCTGAATGTCAGCCTGTTTCTTTTCTTTCCGTAATAGGTAAGAGAAGGCTCTGAATGAACCTTCCCTTCGACTGTAACTCTTTCATCATGCTTTACTTCTTCTAAATCCCTCAGCTCGTAGTCATCATAGCGATAAGGGAAATAATTCAGAAGATCAGAAATGTCATAAATACCGAGTTCATTCAATGTTTTTTCTGTTTCCGGCCCAATACCCTTAATGTTAGCTATACTAGTTTGCTGATGTTGTTTCACTTGAACCTAGCGCTCCTCCGAAAATTTTTTTCTCTAATTCTCTTCCTGTCGGTGTTGCTGCTAAACCGCCCTGGCCTGTTTCTCTAAGTGCAGTGGGCATCGTTTGGCCAATTTTATACATGGCATCGATAACCTCATCACATGGAATGCGGCTTGTAATGCCTGCCAATGCCATATCAGCAGCAATCATCGCATTTGACGCGCCCATTGCATTCCGTTTCACGCAAGGGACTTCAACAAGCCCCGCAACAGGATCGCACACTAGACCGAGCATGTTTTTTAATGTAATGGCCATGGCCTCCGCGCTTTGTTCGGGTGTTCCGCCTGCCATTTCAACAATCGCCGCAGCAGCCATGCCTGAGGCTGATCCAACTTCTGCCTGACATCCCCCGGCGGCGCCAGAAATACTTGCGTTATTAGCCACGACAAATCCGAAAGCCCCGGCTGTAAATAAAAAGCGGATCATTTGTTCTCTTGTTGGGTTCAGCTTTTCTTTTACAGCAAATAACGTGCCAGGCACCACACCGGCAGACCCTGCAGTTGGTGTCGCACAGATCGTTCCCATGGCTGCATTTACTTCATTTGTTGCAACAGCTTTCGATACAGCATCTAAAATCAGCGGGCCAGACAGGCTTTTACCTGATCGAATGTAGGCCTGTAATTTTACGGCGTCACCGCCTGTTAAGCCCGTTTGGCTCGTAACTCCCTCGAGTCCTTTCTGAACCGCAGCTTCCATAACAGTCAGATTGTGATCCATCTGCTGAAAAATCTCTTCTTTTGTTTTTTCTGTTACTTCCATCTCTTGCGCGATCATTACTTCAGAGATGGATATTTGCTTTTCTTTAGTAATCTCAATTAATTCCTTTACATTACGAAACATAACTGGCTCCTCCTGACCTTTCGCTAGTCAGCAATCTTTGTCACTTGAATAATATTCGGCAGCTTCGACAGCTCGTCGAGAACGTGGTCGTCAATATTTTGATCGACTTCTATTGTCATCAAAGCAAGCTGGCCGATATCCTTTCGGGCTACTTCCATATGTCCTACGTTGATTGAAAATTTCGCCAGAACATTGGCAACACCGGCAATTGTGCCAAACTTGTCATTATGAACAACTAATATGGCCGGATGATTTCCTGACAGCCTGAGTTCAAAACCATTTAATTCTGTGATTTCAATCTTTCCTCCGCCAATCGAAATACCCGTCAGCTCAAGCTCTCCCTTTTCATCAGAGATAGTGATTTTGGCTGTGTTCGGATGGATTGGGACAGCGTCTTCAACCCGAAACTCTATATCAATTCCTTTATCTTCTGCAATTTGTATAGCGGTTTTAATTCGTTCGTCGAATGTATCAAAATCAAGCAATCCGCCGATAATCGCGACATCTGTGCCGTGGCCCTTGTACGTTTCCGCAAAAGAGCCGTAAAAGGATACAATGATGCGCTCAGGCTCTCTGCCAAATAAACTTCTGGCGACCCTCCCGATTCTCGCCGCTCCTGCTGTATGCGAGCTGGACGGACCGATCATAACCGGGCCGATAATATCAAAAACGCTTCTGTATTTCATACTATTCCTCCTTATGAACCAGAGCTTATAAGCGCTTTGCTTCTAGACTAATTGATCAGATATAAAATGGCAAGCGGGCGCGTTACAGCGCTGCCGCACTTAAAAGCAGACATAAGAATAGAAGGGCAAATTGCCCTTCTATTCTGCAGAAACTATATACGAATACAGCGGCTGTTTTCCGTTGTGGATCTCAACCTCAATCTCCTCGTACTTTTCACTGAGAAACGCTTCAAGCTCCTCAGCTTCTTCCTGAGACGCATCCTCACCATATAGGATGGTGACAATTTCGTCGTCTTCTCCGATCATTTCTGACAGCAGCATTTTCGCGGCTGACAGCTGATCTTCAGCAGTGCCGATAATCGTTCCATTCAGGATCCCCATAAAGTCGCCTTTTTTTATGTCTTTGCCGTCAATATGAGTATCTCTGACTGAGTACGTCACCTGCCCGCTTTTTACTTGTTGGATGGCGCTGAGCATATTGGCTTCGTTCGCTTCAGCTTCTTGATCCGGATTAAATGCCAGCAGGGCTGACATCCCTTGCGGAACCGTTTTGGCCGGAATGACAAAAACCTTTTCATCCGTTACACTGGCAGCTTGATTAGCTGCCATGATAATGTTGGAGTTATTTGGTAAGATAAAAACCGTTTCTGCATTTAGAGATTTTACGGCCTCGACAATATCCTCAGTGCTCGGGTTCATCGTCTGTCCGCCTTCGATTACAACAGAAGCGCCGATGCTTTTGAATAAGTCAGAAACGCCTTCTCCCATCGCCACAGTTACAATGCCATACGGCTGCTTTGCCGGTGATTTTTCGTTGTCAGCATGGTTGCTTTCTTGGCTGATGATGGAGGTATGCTGTTCTCTCATATTTTCTATTTTAATTTTGATTAATTCACCGTAATGCTGGGCATAGTTTAATACATTCCCCGGCTCTTCAGCATGGATATGCACCTTCGCCAGTGATTCATCCGCAATAACTAACAGAGAATCACCAAACTGGCTGAGGTCTTGTCTGAACGCACCTTCGTCGAATTCTCGTTTTGTCTGATCGAGCCTTACCATCACTTCGGTACAAAAACCAAATTCAATATCTTCGGTATTCATCATGCTTTGCGCGCTCTTATGATGCTCTGCACTGACCATGTCATCAAGTGACGGAAGAACAGCTTTCTGAGGCACAGTTTCACCTTTTAATGAAGCAAGGAAACCTTCATACACACAAAGCAGGCCTTTGCCGCCGCTGTCGACGACTCCTACTTCCTTCAGGACAGGAAGCAATTCAGGGGTCCGGTTTAAAGATGCCTCTGCTTCTTCTGTCACTGCAGTCATCAGCATTGTGATATCGGTTTCTTTTTCTGCCAGGGTTATCGCTTTTTTCGCAGCGTCTTTTGCAACTGTTAAAATGGTACCCTCTACAGGTTTCATGACAGCTTTATACGCCATATCAACACCTGCTTGCAGCGCAGCGGCAAACTCCAGAGCATTAATTTCTTTTTTTGTTTCAATGCTTTTACTGAATCCCCGGAACAATTGGGACAGGATCACGCCTGAATTTCCGCGTGCTCCCATGAGCAGTCCTTTAGATAACGCGGATCCCACCTTCCCGATATTATCCGTATTCATTTGCTCCACTTCTCTGGCTCCGGAAGTCATCGACAGATTCATGTTTGTTCCAGTATCGCCGTCCGGCACCGGAAACACGTTTAACGCATCAACCGCACTCGCATTTTGAGACAGATTCTGCGCTCCAGCAAGAATCATCTCGGCAAAGGTTCTGCCGTCTAATGTTCTGATAGACAATCCTACTCCTCCTAACTACGGGTTCGTCACTCGGACACCTTGGACATAAATATTAACAGAGTCCACTTCCAGTCCGATGGTTTGATTTACTGTGTACTTTACTTTTGTTTGGACATTATGTGCCACTTCAGAAATTTTCGTGCCATAGCTGACAATGATATACATGTCAATATGTATCTGTTCTCCTTCTTGGCGAACTTGGACACCCCTGCTGAAATTCTCTTTCCGAAGGATTTCAGTCAGTCCGTCTTTAATCTGGTTTTTAGAGGCCATGCCGACAATGCCGTAACAGTCAATCGCCGCGCCTCCTGCAACCATCGCAATGACTTCATTAGATATATCAATCTGCCCGTACTTCGTTCTTAATTCAATGGACACACTAGTTCCTCCTTCGAATGCATAGAGTTACAGCTATTCTACTATATGGTTTCCATTATGAAAAGAAAAGACCTGGCTATTGCTGCCCGTCCCTCTACATATACTATAGCACCGCTGTTTCTGCAAGATGTCAAGTGAATTTTCTTGAAAGATGATGAAACAATAGTTGCAAACGTTTTTTAGCTGTGGTAAATTATTTAAAGTATCCATATCGAAAGCATCTAAGACCATATGAATGTTAAAAAGTAGATGTTTTGTGCAAGTGAGGAGGGAAACAAATGGCACGTAAATGCGTTATCACAGGTAAAAAAACAACAGCTGGGAATAACCGTTCTCACGCAATGAACGCTTCTAAGCGCACTTGGGGCGCGAATCTTCAAAAGGTTCGTATCCTTGTGAACGGAAAACCTAAAAAAGTATATGTATCTGCTCGAGCTTTGAAATCCGGTAAAGTTGAGCGTGTATAACAAAATGAACGCCTGCCTCGATAAGTGGCAGGCGTTTTTATGTGGTGAAAGAGGGCTTTGAACCCCTGGGCATTAATCTTTTCTAAATGAGCCCAGCATCGCCCGGACAATTCCTCCTAAAAACTTCGGCAATTTAATGGTGTAAAATTTCATTTTTTGTCCCCTCCTATAACGTCCCGTAACCGCCTGTTCATTGATTTCAGCAAATGAATGAAAGCACATGCTAATCCGTGCTTCTTATCATTATTAATATGCCTTTTGCAAACGAAAAAGTACCTCGTGAATGAATGAGTTCGTTACTAATACATAGTGTTGAACCGAGCATAATATGACACTTATTTAGCGGATATTTAAAACCAGTCAGGGTCAGCTCATGTATTTCTTCGGAAAACGGTATGAAGGAGATATATCGCTTGTTTTCATCCTTCTCAATATCATATTCACCGGGAGGGAACATTTGAATATGATTTTGTTTGTCTATCAGCCTAATTTTTATATTCGTTTTTACACCTCTGTACAGAAGCTGAATGTTGCCTAAAAAATGATCAGCTCTGCCGCCTGTAATGCCGAAGATCTGAATGATATCCGGCTGCTTTTCCAGCGCCCAATCAAGGGCGAGGTCTAAATCAGTTTGATCTTTTTCTGCTTGATACACATGGAGTGCAGGAGCGGCTTTTTGAATTCGGAGGCGTTCTTGCTCTGTTATGCTATCAAAATCTCCAAAGGCTTCATCAGGAATGATCCCGGCATCTAAAAGAGTGACGGTGCCTTTGTCAACACCGATCCAAAGGATGTGCTCAGCCGTATAGCCGGTTAGATCGGGAATGAGATCTTTAGGGCCTCCCGCAACGATATTGATTGTTTTCATCTCTGATTCCTTTCTCTGCATACAGGAAAAAGAGCTTAGGCTCTGTACGCCCAGCTCTTTTTTTACTGCTTATTTACTTCCTCTAATTTCAGAAATTGCTTTTTTGCGGTCGGGCTGGCCATAAACAGCTGAACCGGCAACGAGTAAATTAGCACCTGCTTCAATGACTAACGGAGCGGTTTCCTTGTTGACGCCGCCGTCTACTTCAATTAACAGATCTTTTTTTCCTCTTTCATCCGCCATTCGCTTAACCTCTTTGATTTTAGGAAGGACAGAATGAATAAATTTCTGCCCGCCGAATCCCGGGTTCACTGTCATTAAAAGAACAAGATCAAGGTCATCGAAAACGTGCTCGATGACTTGTACAGGCGTATGCGGGTTTAGAACAACACCGGCCTTTACACCTTGTTCCTTAATGAGCTGGATGGTGCGGTGCAGGTGCGGACATGCCTCAGCATGCACAGACAGGATATCTGCGCCCGCTTTGGCGAAAGCTGGGATGTAACGATCCGGCTCTTCTATCATTAAATGAACATCAAGCGGCAAATCTGTTACCGGCCGGACAGCTTCTACAATCAGCGGACCGATCGTGATATTCGGGACGAAATGGCCGTCCATGACATCAATATGAATACAATCGGCTCCGCCCTTTTCTACATCTTTAATCTCATTGCCTAAAGCGGCAAAATCAGCGGAAAGAATAGATGGTGCAACCTTTATCATTATGCTAATACCTCGGCTTTCTGTCTTTAATCTCCGTCATAAATTCAACATAATGGTCATAGCGGTACTGCTTTAATTCCCCGTCTTCAACAGCTTGCTTCACCGCACATTTCGGCTCTTTTAAGTGTAAACAGCCTCTAAATTTGCATGAAGAGCTTTTTTCTCTCATTTCAGGGAAGGTATAGCCCAGCTCTTCTTCCTCAATGTCTGTAAATTCAAGTGAGCTGAATCCCGGAGTATCCGCAACCAAGCCTCCGGACGTGTGAATCAATTCCACATGGCGAGTGGTGTGTTTCCCGCGGCCCAAATGCTCGGAAATCTCGTTTGTTTTTAAACCGAGATCCGGACTAATCGCGTTGAGGAGCGAGGATTTTCCAACACCGGACTGACCGGCAAATACCGTTGTTTTGTCCTGAAAATGCGGGATGATGTCCGCTAAACTGTCTTGGTCCTTAGAGGAGGTGAGATATACGTCATAACCAATATTCCGGTAGTCTTCTGCATAGGCTTGAATCGCATCTTGTGTATCTTGATCTTCAATCAGATCCATTTTTGTAATGCATATAATCGGCTGAATATCATTGGCCTCAACGAGAACCAAGAAGCGGTCGAGCAATGCCGTGCTGAAAGAAGGCTGAACCGCTGAAAAAACAAGGACCGCTTGATCAACGTTGCAAATTGGCGGCCTGATCAGCTCATTGGTTCTTTCTTTAATTTCTAACAGATATCCCTCTTTGTCATTTTCAGCTTGATACACAACGTAATCACCGACAAGAGGGGTAATTTTGTTCTTTCTGAAAATGCCTCTTCCTCTGCATTGTATTACTTTATCTGAATCCTCTGATTCATCCAGTACATAGTAAAAGCCGCTTAGCGCCTTAATAATTTTGCCCTCAGGCATATTTTCCCTCCTTGTTATTCATCTTTCGGATATTCAATGGTTTTGTAGCTGACGACTTTATTGTTTACCATCACTTGATAATACCCTTTTTGGCCGGGTTCAATCTTTAGTTCGATCGTCCGTTCAGTCGGCTCTTTTATCTTAAATTCTTCATAAGTGTCAGAGATGCTGTGATCCGCATCGTCAATCGCGATTTGCACTTCAAACTCGTCCCCTTCATTTTCTGGCTCATAGGGGATCTCGACCTTTTCTTTCACTGTTTTCGCAGGTTTTTTCTCAGGTCCCAGAGAGAATGTCACTTCAACTTCGTTTCCCGGCTTTACTGCCGTTCCTGCTGCTGGTTTTTGTTTGACAACCTGTCCTTCTGGAACGTCATCTGAGTATGCTTCTTTTTCTATCAGCTTCAGTCCGTTGTCTTCCAGATATCCAGACGCTGCTTCTTTACTGTACGTTTTCAAGTCTCTAAGCGTAATGTCTTCGGGCCCGATACTGACTGTGAGTTTGACTTGATCTTCACTCGGCACAAGCTCAGTCCCTGCTGACGGATTCTGTTCAATGACAGTGCCAACGCTTTTCTCGTCGTTCACTTCATTCACCGTTACATGTTTAAACCCTTGGTCCTTTAAGGTCTTTTTTGCCTGATCGACCGTTTGGCCTGTCACATCACCGATCTCTGTTTTAGCTTTTCCGGTGCTCTTATAAAGTGTGACCGTTGCGCCTTCTTTAACTGTGGAATCCGCTTTAGGATCCGTTTTTACCATCAGGCCTTCTTCAATTTTCTCATCTGAGATTTCTAAAACCTCTGAATCAACTTGCAAACCGTCTTTTTCCAAGAGTTCTGCCGCCTTTTTGTACTCCATTCCGGAGACATCAGGTATTTTGACATCTTCAGGCATAAAAAGCGACGGAAAAACGGTGACAGCGAGGATTCCAGCTGTGATGAAAACGATGCATATCGTGAGCAAAACCCACGGCCACTTTTTTCTTTTGCCGTTTTTCTTTGTTTTATTGTCTTGGGCGGATGTCAATTCAGCTTCTTTTTCGCCAGCAGCTTTAGCGAGCTCTTCATCTTTAATGATAGGGATCGCTTTTGTCATTTCTTCATCTTCTTGAACCGTAAATCTCTTTTCATTGAGTCTGTCGGCATCAAAAGCTGTTTGGATATCTGCTTCCATGTCTTCAGCCGTTTCGTAGCGATGAAAAGGATCTTTGGCAGTTGCCTTTAGTATGATGTTTTCAACGCTTTGGGGCACTGACGGATTCCACCTTCTCGCCGAAGGGGTTTCTGCCTGTAGATGCTTTAAGGCGATGCTGACTGCCGATTCTCCATCAAACGGGATACGGGCGGTTAAGAGCTCGAATAGAACGATTCCAAGCGCATAAATATCCGATTTTTTTGTTGCCAAACCGCCCCGCGCCTGTTCAGGTGATAAATAATGGACTGAGCCCAGCACAGAATTGGTATGGGTGATTGTGGTCGAACTTAGTGCTGTCGCAATACCGAAATCCGTCACTTTGATATTTCCCATGTGGTCAATCAAAATGTTGTGCGGCTTAATGTCTCTGTGAACAATCTGATTTTGATGGGCATGGGCGATGGCTGAGACAATTTGCTCCATGATGTTCAGCGCTTCTTTAGGGTGAAGCGGCCCGTTTGCTGTTATGTATTCTTTAAGCGTCATGCCCTCAACGTATTCCATGACAATATAATAGATATCATCTTCCTCGCCCAAATCGTAAATGCTTACAATATTCGGGTGATCGAGGCTTGATGCGGATTGGGCTTCTCTGCGGAAACGCCTGATAAACTCATTGTCGTTCACATAGTCAAACCGCAGGATTTTGATAGCGACTTCACGGTCTAGAATGATATCCTCAGCTAAATACACGTTGGCCATTCCCCCGCCGCCTATGACGCGGAGAATTTGGTAACGTCCGCTGATCCGCTTGCCGATTAGCACTGATCTTCACCCTCTTCAACATGTAAAGCAAGCTCAAGCAAAACTGCTGTAATGTTGTCTTCCCCGCCATTCTGATTGGCTTTGTCCACAAGCAGGTTTACTTTTTCCTGAGGAGCTGAATCGCTTTGCAGGATGTCTTTTAACTCAGTGCCTTCCACTTTATTCGTCAGTCCGTCAGAACATAGAAGCAGTTTGTCCCCGGCTTCAATGTCAAAGGAACGTGTATCAATGCTGACTGACTGGTCTGTTCCAAGTGCCTTCGTCAACACATTTTTTCGCGGATGATGTTCGGCGTCTTCTCTGGAAATCTCTCCAGTGCGAACCAGTTCATTTACAAGCGAATGATCTTCTGTCACTTGAATGAAATCATCGTCCTGAAGCAAATAGCATCGGCTGTCACCTATATGAGCAACAGAAACCGTTTTCCCCGTAAAAAGCGCGCATACAATCGTCGTCCCCATGCCTTGGCATTCTTCATGGGCTTGGGC
This sequence comes from uncultured Bacillus sp., assembly GCF_958411575.1. Classification (NCBI taxonomy): domain Bacteria; kingdom Bacillati; phylum Bacillota; class Bacilli; order Caryophanales; family Bacillaceae; genus Bacillus; species uncultured Bacillus sp. The sequence goes on along the minus strand of NZ_CATYRA010000011.1, from coordinate 116,648 downwards.
ATGATCGTATATTTTGCTATTTACCGCAAGAATCTGTTCAATGAGCCATTCTTCACATTCCGAGGGCGCAACTGGAATCGCCTCTGCTTCATTCCATTTCTCCCCCATGGCTTTCACAGCCATCTTGCTTGCAACATCTCCAGCAAGATGGCCGCCCATGCCATCAGCGACAACCGCTAATACAAATTGATCTTTCCCCTTGAATATCCCCGCATCATCTTCATTATGCTGGCGGATTTTTCCTGTATCTGTTTTTAAGGCTGTTAACAACCCTCATCACCTCGTCTCGTCTTGACGCTCCTTCGCGCGAAGCTGACCGCAGGCTGCGTCAATGTCATGGCCTTGCTCTCTTCGGATTGTGACATTTACTCCGCGGGATTTCAGCGTTTTCTCAAAAGCAAAAATCTGATCACGCGGTGTGCGCACATAGTCCCGTTCAGGCACGTAGTTTACCGGAATCAAGTTCACGTGGCATTTAATTCCTTCCAATAAGTCGGCAAGCTCTTCAGCGTGCTCAACCTGGTCGTTTACGCCTCCGAACAGCCCGTATTCAAAACTGATACGGCGTCCCGTTTTGTTAATATAATATTTAACGGCTTCCATTAAATCAGGGAGCTTGTACGCTCTGTTAATCGGCATCAAACGGCTTCTGATTTCTGTATTCGGGGCGTGCAGAGAAATCGCAAAGTTAATCTGCATTTGCTGATCAGCGAATTCATAAATTTTCGGGATGATGCCGCTTGTAGAAACCGTAATATGGCGAGCACCAATATTCAGGCCCTTGTCATGGTTAATGATTTTCAAGAAAGCGAGCATTTCATTAAAGTTATCAAAAGGTTCACCGATTCCCATGATCACGACAGAGCTGACGCGTTCATCCGTTTCATCCAGAGCTTTTTGAACTTTGAGTACTTGAGCGACAATTTCACCCGCTTCAAGGTTTCGTTTCAACCCCCCGAGTGTTGACGCGCAAAACGTACAGCCAATACGGCAGCCGACTTGTGTCGTTACACATACAGAATTGCCATACTCGTGTCTCATTAAAACGGTTTCGATTGTATAACCGTCATGCAGCTCGAACAAAAACTTCATCGTACCGTCTTGAGAGGTTTGTTTAACAGCCGTTTTCAGCGTCGTCATCTCAAAATGAGCGCTTAATTTCTCACGCAGATCCTTTGACAGGTTTGTCATTTCTTCAAAAGAAGATACGCGTTTTTCATATAGCCATTCAAAGATCTGAGCCGCGCGGAACGGTTTCTCTCCGTTGTCTGTCAGCCATTGTTTGATTTCATCTAATTCAAAAGAATAAATAGACGGACGCTCTGTCCGCAATTCTTTTCTTGCTTTTGTTTTTTTAAGTTCTGCCATTGTTATCCCTTCTTTCTCATGCTGCAAATAAAGAAACCATCTGTTCCGAAATAATGAGGAAGGATTTGCACCCTTCCATCCCGAACAAAGGGTCTCGCCTTTTCGGGCAGCCGCTTTTCAAGAGACAAATCGGGTTCAAAATCAGGATGTTCTTGTATAAACGCATGTATTACTTCTTCATTTTCTGTCCGGTCCATTGTACACGTACTGTAGACAAGAGTGCCACCTTTTTTTACTAATGGTGCGATTTCCCTCAAGATCGACAGCTGGATTTCAGCAAGCCGTGTGCTGTCGTCAGGCTTTTTCGTGTACTTCATGTCCGGCTTTCTTCGGATCACGCCAAAACCTGAGCACGGGGCATCGACCAATATCCGGTCAAACTGTCCATTTTCAAACGTTTCTCCTGCTTTTCTCGCATCCATTGTTTTCGCGTCAATGATTGTAAGGCCAAGCCTGTCTGCCGCTTCTTTGATCAGCTTCACTTTATGCTTGTGAAGATCAAGTGATGTAACGCTTCCCTTGTTCTCCATCAATTCTCCGATATGAGCCGACTTTCCTCCAGGCGCGGCACACGCGTCAAGCACCGTTTCACCGGGCTTAGGATCAAGGGCGCGGGCAACGAGCATGGAGCTCTCATCCTGAATGGAAACTTCACCGTTTTGGAAGAAATGAGTTCCAGCGATTGACCCCTTTAAGAGCTTCACCGCGTCTTCTGCGAGGTCACCATTTTCAACTTCGATTCCCTCAGCAGCCATTTGATCAAGCAAATCCGCTCTATCTGCTTTCATTTGATTGACACGCAGTGTCTGCCTTGGCGGAATGAGGTGGATGCGGCAAATCTTTTCAGCCGCATCAAATCCATACGCATCCGTCCACTCTTTTACGAGCCATTCCGGATGGCTTGTCTCTGTCGCCAACCGGCGGACAGGATCTTCGATGGCGTCAAAGGATGGAACACCTTCGCGCTGTATGGAACGAAGCACACCGTTGACAAATGAAGCAATGCCCTTATGTCCGCGGATTTTAGCAATCTCGACCGCTTCATGAATGGCAGCCCTGTCTGGAATCTTCTCCAGATACTCCATTTGATATAAGGATAGGCGAAGAAGCTGAATCACCCACGGCTTTACTTTTTGAGGCTTATTAATAAACGGTTTGAGCATATAATCAAGCGCGATCTTGTTTTGCAATGTCCCGTAGACAAGTTCAGTCAAAAGCGCTCTGTCCTGATCACTCAGTTCATTTGATTTAATCACCGATTTCAGGAGCAGGTTGCTGTATGCCTGGTTTTGTTCTAGTTTGATCAGTGCCTCAAGGGCGATATCACGAACACTATTTTTTTTCATTGTTTACTCCTAACTTTTCACCAGCTTCAACATGAGCGCCGCGCACAAAATCCTCGCCTTTCATGCGTTTTTTGCCGGCTGGCTGAAGTTCGGTTAATAACAGGGCCGTATCGTTGCCTGTGGCAACGATAATGCCTTCCTTTTCAACCGCAACAACTGTACCGGGCTCAGCTTTTGTAGGTGCGGGTGTTTTTTTCGACGCCCACACTTTCAAGTTTTGTCCATTAAGAGTCGTATAGGCAACAGGCCAAGGATTTAAGCCGCGGACCTGGTTGTAAAGCTCTTCACCCGTTCTAGACCAGTCGAGCAGCTCTTGCTCTCTTTTGATGTTAGGCGCATATGTCGCTTTCTCTTCATCTTGCTTTTCAGGTGATATGCTGCCGGCAATAACGTTTGGAACCGTTTCAGACAATAGCTTTGCGCCAGCTACGCTTAATTTATCATGCAGCGTTCCGACATTGTCGGTTTCTTCGATGTCCACTTCCACTTTTGAGATCATATCGCCGGCATCCAATTTTTCTACCATATACATAATAGTAACCCCAGTTTTTTTCTTTCCCTGCAGAATGGAGTAATGGATCGGAGCACCGCCGCGCAATTCCGGCAAAAGAGACGCGTGAACGTTAATGCAGCCGTATTTCGGGCTGTCGAGAAGCTCCTTGGGCAAAATTTGTCCAAATGCCGCTGTTACAATAAGGTCAGGCTTTAACGCCAACACTTTCTCAATTTCTTCTTTTAATCTGACTTTTTCCGGCTGAAGAACCGGGATGCCGTGACGCAATGCCTCTTCTTTTACCGGAGGAGGTGTCAGCACTTTTTTTCTGCCCTTCGGACGGTCAGGCTGTGTGACGACCCCCACTACTTCATAACCATCCTCTATCAGGGTTCTTAAAACAGGAACTGAAAAATCCGGCGTCCCCATAAATACGATTCTCGTCATCAAATCATCCTTCCATATCCGCTAGTTCATCTTCTGTATAGTATTTACTTATCTTAGATGTAAACAGCACACCGTCTAAATGGTCCATTTCGTGCTGTACGGCTCTCGCTAAAAAGCCACGCGCTTCCAGAATGAACGGTTTTCCCTGACGGTTAAACGCACGTACTTTGACATAATCAGCACGTGTGACATCACCATAGACGCCAGGAAAGCTCAGGCATCCTTCAATTCCGGTTTGCTCACCGCTTTTTTCTAAAATCTCGGGATTAACGAGATCAATTCTGCCGCTGTTATCCCCGATATCCACGACAGCCACTCTTTTTAAGATGCCGATTTGCGGCGCTGCCAGTCCGACTCCATCCATTTCAAGCATGGTGTCGTACATATCATCCAGCAGTTTTTTTAGCTTTTTATCAAAAACAGTCACGCTTTCCGTCGGTGTTTCCAAAACCTCCGCTGGATGTGTGACGACCTTTTTTACTGCCAATTTGTTACCCTCCAAGACGTGAGATCTTACATCATCATATAAGGATTCATATCAATTGAAATCATTACATGCTTTTGTTCAATTTCTCGTTTATAATGTTCCAGTATCTTTTTTAATAAAGCGGATACCTGGGTTTCCTGTTTGTATTTTATCACGCATTGATAGCGATATCTATCTTTGATCCTGGCTATCGGCGACGCGCTTGGCCCGAGAATTTTCGTGTCAGCTCCGCAGTTTGCTTTCAAAAAGTGAGCGATTTTTTCAGCCGTAACAGCTGCTTTCGCTACTTCCTCATGAGAAACAGTCACAAGAGCCAAATAGTAATAAGGCGGATAGGATTGCTCTCTCCTGTGCGCCATTTCATGCTGATAGAACGTTTCATAATCGTGCGTCTTCGTCAGCTGGATGCTGTAATGGGACGGTGTATACGTTTGAATGATGACTTGGCCGGGTTTTTCATGCCTGCCTGCCCGGCCGCTGACTTGCGTTAACAGCTGAAATGTTTTTTCGGCCGATCTGAAATCAGGAATATGGAGTGTGGTATCAGCACTTAACACTCCGACAAGTGTGACATTCGGAAAATCAAGCCCTTTCGCGATCATTTGCGTTCCGAGAAGAATATCCGCTTTTCCTTCTCCGAAAGCTGACAATAATTTTTCATGGGCGCCCTTCCTTGAAGTCGTATCAACATCCATTCGAATCACTCTCGCATTTGGCAGAACTTTTGTCAGCTCTTCCTCCACTCGCTGTGTCCCCGTCCCAAAAAAGCGGATATGCTCGCTTGCACATTCTGGACAAGTATGCGGGACAGGCTCTTCATGTCCGCAATAATGGCATTTCAGCCTTTGCCCGTAACGATGGTATGTCATAGAAATGTCGCAGTGCGGGCATTGTGGGACATATCCGCAATCCCTGCACATCACAAATGAAGAATAGCCTCTTTTATTTAAAAACAGCACAGCCTGCTCGCCCTTGGAAATCGTTTCTTCAAGCTTTTCCATCAATTCAACTGAAAACATTGAGCGATTGCCGCTTCTGAGCTCCTCTCTCATATCAACAAGCGAAACCTCAGGCATCACCTGATGGTTCACGCGGTGCTTCAGCGAAAGAAGCTCGTATACACCCTTTTGCGCACGTGCATATGACTCTAATGTCGGCGTAGCACTGCCCAGTACAACCGGACAGCTGTGATGCTCAGCCCGCTTGATCGCCACCTCTTTCGCATGATAGCGCGGCATTTCTTCTTGTTTATAAGAGGACTCATGCTCTTCATCGATGATAATCATTCCGAGATTTTCAAACGGTGCAAAAATAGCCGATCTGGCGCCGACGACAAGCCGCACTTCCTTCCGGTGGATTTTACGCCACTCATCATATTTTTCCCCTGTGGATAATCCGCTGTGCATGACTGCCACCTGAGAGCCAAAACGGCCCTTGAAGCGATTGACCATCTGTGGAGTCAGTGAGATTTCCGGTACGAGGACAATGGCTTCTTTTCCTTTCGCCAGTACTTTCTCAATTGATTGCAGATAAATTTCTGTTTTTCCGCTTCCAGTTACGCCGTGAAGAAGGAACACTTTATGCTCATCGTTGTCCAATGTCTGACGTATTGGCTGAAAGGCAGCGCTCTGTTCGTCTGTCAGCGGGAGCGGCTCTGTTTTTTTGAACATTTTGTCCTGATAGGGATCTCTGTAAACCTCTTCATAGCTTTCCTTCAAAAGCCTCTTTTGGATAAGGGTTTTGATGGTCGCAGAGCTCGCGTCTGTTTTATTGCACAAATCCGCTGCAGGGATTTTCACCCCTTCAGGCTCTGCGATGAAAAAGTGAAGAATCGCCTGCTGCTTGGCTGCTTGGCGGGATAAGCCCTCAGCCTGCTTGCTAAGCTCTTCTTTACTCGCATTTGCCTGAATATGCCTGACCATTTTTTTGTTGGCTTTTTGCGCAACTTTATATGTCACATCAATGCTGCCTTTTTGAACATGCTTTTGAATCAGTTTCAGCGTATCGTGATCGGGTATATCCGAATACAGAAGAGTCTTTGTTTCAGAAAACAGCCGTTCCACTTGCGGAGGTAGCTCGGCATCATATGCGACCCTTAGTTCTTTTTCATATTTCGCCTTTAATGCGGCAGGCAGCATCGCTTGAAGCGCCGTTATTTTAAAAGACAGCGTTTTGTCAGACAGCCATGATGACAGATTCATAAGCTCCTCTGTCAAAACAGGTGTAAGATCTAATAAATCCTCTACCTCCTTGACAGATTTCCCCGAGAGATCAGATGCTTCTTTCACAGCTGTCACAAACCCTTGAATTTTACGGGGACCAAACGGAACAATGACTCGCATGCCCGTTTTGATCATGCCTTTGAGATGGTCTGGGATTTTGTAATCAAAAGGCCTGTCTATATTTTTGGTGCTGACATCAACGATGACTTCGGCAAAATTCATGAGTGCTCTCCGGTTTGTTTTGAGAGAACTGCGATTTCCTGAAGGATTTCAAAAGAAACATCAAGCTTCGACATGATCGGAAGCTCGCGTTTGCGTCCGTCTTTGAAAAAGATTGTTACGATATTCGTATCAGCACCAAAACCGGCCCCATTTGCTTTCACATCGTTAGCCACAATCATATCAAGATTTTTGGCAGCGAGCTTTTTACGGGCATAGTGTTCAACATCCTGAGTTTCAGCTGCAAATCCGACTAACAGCTGCTCCTGCTTTCTCTCGCCTAATTCTTTTAAAATATCGACCGTTCTTTCCAGTTCCAGGGTCATACCGCCGTCTTGTTTTTTCATTTTATGGTCAAATACTGTTTTCGGCGTAAAATCGGCTACCGCAGCTGTTTTGATGACAATATCACTCGAGTCATACACAGAGAGTACTGCTTCGCGCATATCCGCAGCCGATTGAACAGGGATAAACTGAGCAAGGCCTTTCGGCTGATCCAGCGAAACAGGGCCAGAGATTAAAGTTACCCGTGCGCCGAGCTGGACAGCAGCCTCCGCTAATGCGTATCCCATCTTGCCCGTTGATTTATTGGTGAAAAATCGGACAGGATCAATCGCTTCCCGTGTCGGGCCAGCTGTAATGACCACATGTTTGCCTTCTAAAGGAGCAATTTTTTCTTCAGCAAAATGCTTTTCAGCTAGCTTCACGATATTTTCAGGCTCTTCCAATCTGCCTTTTCCTACGTAACCGCATGCTAAATAGCCCTCGCTTGGCTCAATAAAACGATAGCCATCCTGATAAAGAACAGATATATTTCGTTTAACTGCTGGATGGTCATACATGTGCACGTTCATCGCCGGTGCGATCCACACGGGAGCCGTTGCTGCTAACAATGTTGTTGTCAGCATATCATCAGCAATACCGTTTGCCAGTTTTCCAATTACATTAGCCGTAGCCGGCGCCACGATAACCAAGTCGGCCCAGTCTGCGGCATCAATATGAGAAATGACGCTTGGATTTTGTTCTTTAAATGTATCTGTATAGACTTCGTGGCGGCTCAATGCCTGAAATGTCAGCGGTGAAACGAATCGGCAAGCTGACTCAGTCATAATCACTTTGACATTTGCTCCTGCCTGAACCAGCCTGCTCGTTAACGCACAGGCTTTATAAACAGCGATGCCTCCGCTCACGCAAAGTAACACATTTCGATTGTTAAGCAATGACTTCTCCCCCTCTGCACTTTACAAAAACCGCACGGAAAAAAATAACAACCTACATGATATAGGTTGCTACTGGTGCTACTATTCGCGGTCTTCCTTTTCAAACGAAAGCAGGCCTGCATCAATTTCTTCTAAAGCTTTGCCTACATATTTGTGTGAAATCGTATGTTCAATCATTTGGTCTTTTTTGATTTGCATTTCTCGGGCACGTCTCGCAGAAACAGTCACAAGCGTGTATTTGGAATCTAATTTATTCATTAAAGAGTCAATTGACGGATCTAACATTGGTTATTCAACCTCCAGCATTTTCTTATATCTAGGCGCAACGCGCTCGCGCTTCAAATGTTCAGCGAGAACGATTGCTTTGATTTTATCACAAGCCTTTTCGACATTATCGTTTTCAACGACATAATCATAAGCATCCATCATTTCGATCTCAGCTTTTGCGGCTTTCATTCGATTTTCAATCAGAGCGTCTGTTTCCGTTCCTCTTGTCACAATTCTGTTCTTTAGTTCAGAAAGGCTTGGAGGCGCAAGGAAAATAAACAGGCCTTCCGGGAAAGCATTTCTCACTTGAAGAGCGCCTTGAACTTCGATTTCTAAAAAGACGTCTTTTCCTTCTTGAAGCGTCTGTTCAACATAATCGACAGGCGTTCCGTAATAATTGCCGACATACTCTGCCCATTCAAGCAGCTTGTTGTCTGCAATCATTTGCTCGAATTCTTCTCTCGTTTTGAAAAAATAATCGACTCCGTTCACTTCGCCCTCTCGCGGACTTCTTGTGGTTACTGAAATCGAGTATTCAAATTTTGTGTCTTCCTGCGAAAAAATCGCTTGCCGAACCGTTCCTTTACCAACTCCTGAGGGACCTGAGAGAACGATTAATAACCCTCTTTCTTTCATGCGGCAATTATCCCTGCCCTTCATCCATAATTTCTTCTTTAACAGAAAGTCTGTGTGCAACTGTCTCAGGCTGGACGGCAGATAAGATAATGTGATCACTATCCATGACGACAACTGCACGGGTTCTTCGTCCGTATGTAGCGTCAATTAGCATTCCGCGGTCTCTTGCATCCTGAATCATCCGTTTGATTGGCGCAGACTCCGGGCTGACAATCGAAATCATCCGATTAGCGGAGATAATATTGCCAAATCCGATATTAATCAGTTTAATCGTCATCTTCTACGTTCCCCCTGTAAAATAGACGTCTCTAGTTTAGCCTAGTAAGACCGTCTGTAAACAATACGCACAGTCACTATTCTATATTTTGCACTTGTTCTTTTATTTTTTCAATAGAACTTTTCATTTCGACGACAAGCTTTGTGATCTGATGATCATTTGCTTTTGAGCCGATTGTATTTGCTTCCCGATTCAGCTCCTGAACGAGAAAGTCGAGTTTGCGCCCGACAGCTCCGCCACCAGCTAATATATCACGAAACTGGGCGAAGTGGCTCTTCAGCCTGGTAATCTCTTCAGTGATATCAGAGCGGTCTGCAAAAATTGCGCATTCTGTTACAAGCCGGCTCTCGTCTAATACATCTTCAGTCCATTCTTTTATTCTGGCGTACAGCCGTTCCCGATAACGAGATACGACATCCGCTGCCAGCAATTCAGTTTCTTTCACCAGCTCTTCAAGCTGATCAATATGCTTCAGGCAGTCTTTCGCTAAAAGCAGCCCCTCTTTATCACGCATTTCACAGAGACCTTTTACCGCTTCCTCTGCAGCAGCAGTGATTAACGCCTCCAGCTTGTCAGTTTGCGTCTGTTCTTCATGAATCTGGACGACATGGTCAAGCTTAAAGAAATCCATTACATCAGGCTCTGCAGACAATTGATACCGCTTCTTCATTTCTCCCGCAGCTGCGACAAACTCATCGAGCAGCGGCCAATCAATTTCAAGCCTTTTCTCTACAAGCATATCGCTGTCAACTGATACGAAAAGCTCAATTCTTCCGCGCTGGATATGCTGCAGAATGGTCTGTTTCAGCTTATCTTCAAAATATAGCAAAGGCCTTGGCAAACGAGCGTTCACTTCTTTAAACCTGTAGTTCACAGATTTAAGTTCAACGCTTACAGAGAGATCATCTTGTGTTTTGCTTGCACTGCCGAAGCCTGTCATACTTCGTATCATTTTAAAACACCCAATTCTTCCCTGTTCTCATAATAAAAGGGCAATAGACATGCTATTACCCCTAAGATTATATCATATGAATTTACTTTTTTCTTGTCAAAAGTGACCCAGCCAGCAAAAAAGTAGGGATGGCGGACATACCGATGACGAGCATCCAGTCTCCAGGCGTGATGGCAACGGTATGGAAAATTGGCTGAAGCGGCGGATAGTAGATCACAACAAGCATCAGCAAAATTGATGACAATACTGCGCCCAGTAAGTACAGATTTTGAAACGGATTTCTGGAAAAAACAGAGGTCTCGCTGCGACAATCAAAAACGTGAATAAGCTGAGCCAGCACCAAAGTGGCAAACGCGATCGTCTGGGCATAAGGCAAATTCTCCGGATTCCGGTGATACACAATGATAAACGCTAAAATAGTGGCTGCTCCGATTAAAAACCCTCTGGAGACGACCTTCCATCCAAGCTTGCGGGCAAACACTCCTTCTTTCGGATGACGGGGCTTCCGCTTCATCACGTCTCCTTCCGGCTGATCCATGCCGAGAGCCATTGCCGGCAATCCGTCCGTCACCAAGTTGACCCACAAAATCTGAATCGGCACGAGCGGCAAAGGAAGGGCAAGCAGCATCGCAAACAGCATGACAAGAATTTCTCCGACGTTAGAAGCCAACAGATATCTGATAAATTTTCTGATATTTTCATAGATGTTTCTGCCCTCTTTTATCGCAGATTTGATCGTCGCAAAATTATCATCCACGAGAACAAGAGATGACGCTTCTTTTGCCACATCTGTCCCTGTAATACCCATAGCGACTCCGATGTCAGCTTGTTTAATGGCTGGGGCGTCATTAACGCCGTCTCCCGTCATCGCCACAATATGCCCGTTTTCCTGATAGGCTTTTACGATTTTTAGTTTATGCTCAGGAGAAACGCGGGCAAATACATACACATCCTCCACCACATTAGAAAGCTCTTCTTGAGAAAGCTCATTCAGCATCTTGCCGTCCATGATTTTGCCGCTTTTCGGAAGGAGGCGCAAGTCTTTCGCTATCGCTTTAGCTGTCTCCACATGATCGCCTGTAATCATGACGGTCTTAATTCCCGCTTCACGGCATTCTTTAATCGCCTGTCTGACTTCCGGCCGCGGCGGATCAATAATGCCCGAAAGACCGAGCATCGTCAGATCTTTTTCCGCCTGCTCCATAGACGGTGTTTCACCTGCTTTTATCGGCCTGTAGGCGACCGCTATCGTTCTGAGCGCCTGGGATGCCAGATGTCTTAATACCGCCTCTGTTTCTGCTTTTCTCTCATTTGAGAAAAGAGCTGCTGAGCCGTCATAAAAAATACGGGAAGAGCGTTGCATCAGGACATCTGGTGCACCTTTTGTAATGATATACCGCTTTCTGTCCTGATCCTCTACAATGACAGTCATCATTTTCCGTGCCGAATCAAACGGAAACTCTTCAATCACTCGGTAATGTGAGTCAACAAACTCCTTTGAGAAACCGCCCTTTCTTGCCGCGGTGAGCAGCGCTCCCTCTGTTGGATCTCCGTCAAGCACATATTCGCCGTCTCTTTTCTCAATATTGGAGTTGTTACAAAGCGCTCCGAACAGAAGCATCTGTTGAAGCGGCATATGCTCATTCACACTGATCTCTTTTTCGTTCAGTGTGAAGCTTCCATTCGGTTCATAGCCTGCCCCCGTCACTCTCCATGTTTTCCCTCCGGACCAGACATGTGTCACCGTCATTTTGTTTTGCGTCATTGTCCCTGTTTTATCCGAACAAATGATAGACGCACACCCAAGCGTTTCAACCGCAGGGAGCTTTCTTACGATTGATTTTTGCTTAATCATCCGCTGTACGCCAAGCGACAGTGCCACTGTTACAATCGCCGGGAGCCCCTCCGGAATCGCGGCTACTGCTAACGACACACCCGCTAAAAACATGCTGTACAGATCGTGACCCTGGATGACACCGACAGCAACGACAAGTACCGTCAGAAGCAATGCAACAACAATTAAAATCTTCCCGAGCTGCTCCAGTCTTCTTTGCAGCGGGGTTGACAGTGTCCCTGCCGATTCAAGCATGTCGGCAATTTTGCCCATTGCCGTATTCATTCCGGTGCCGACGACGACCCCGACACCGCTGCCGCGGGTCACAATCGTTCCCATAAATGCCATATTCGTAATATCGCCGAGCGAAACATCCGGTTTTTTCAATTTATCGGCATGCTTCACAACCGGGATGGATTCCCCAGTCAGCGCTGATTCTTCTATTTCAAGGCTTCTTGCTTCGACAATTCGAACGTCTGCTCCAATCCTGTCACCGCTCGTAAATTTCACAATATCGCCCGGCACAAGTTCCTTAGAAGGAATCTTTGTCCAGCTTCCTTCCCTGAGCGCCATGACATGCGGTGTTGAAAGCTCTTTTAAAGCCTGAAGAGATTGCTCAGCCCGCCTTTCTTGAAAGAAACCGAGTATGCCATTCACAAACACAATCGCAATAATCGCAACCGCGTCTACGTATTCACCAAGAAATCCTGAGATTAACGTTGCCGCCAAAAGCACAAGCACCATAAAATCTTTGAACTGCGCGAAAAACAAGAGAAGCGCTGATGTTTTTTTTCCTTCTTGCATCTCGTTTGGTCCATGCTTATCGAGGCGTTTTTTCACCTCTTTTTCTGTTAATCCTTGTTTCATGGACGTATTGGTTGCCTCTAGTAAATCTGTTTGTCCCATTTCATGAAACTTCATTCCGCTCGTCCACTCCCCTGCTCTCTTATAGAGATATCACTCTATAAGCATGCTTATTCTGACTCGTCCCATTTCATGCTATAATTATCGAATGCAGGAAGAATGAGAGGGTGTATTGCATATGTCGTTTGATGGCATGTTTACATACGGAATGACACACGAACTTAACGAGAAAATGACGGGCGGACGAATTACGAAAATCCATCAGCCATATAAGCACGATGTGATTTTTCACATCCGCGTCAATGGAAAAAACCAAAAACTATTATTATCGGCACACCCGAGCTATTCACGGGTGCACATCACGACGCAAGCTTATGAAAACCCAAGCGAACCGCCAATGTTTTGCATGCTGCTGAGAAAGCATATCGAAGGCGGATTTATTGAAAAAATTGAACAAGCGGGCTTAGACCGCATTATGATTTTTCATATCAAAAGCCGAAACGAAATTGGCGATGAAACCGTCCGAAAGCTTTATGTAGAAATTATGGGACGCCACAGTAATATCATTTTGACAGACGGAGCAGAAAATGTGATCATCGACGGGCTTAAGCATTTATCGCCGTCAATGAACAGCTACCGTACAGTACTGCCTGGCCAAGATTATAAGCTTCCGCCAGCCCAGAACAAAATCTCTCCGCTTGAGGCGACAGAAGACGATATTTTACGTCATCTCAGTTTTCAAGAAGGACGGCTGGATAAACAAATTGTCGAACACTTTTCAGGTGTGTCTCCGCTCTTTGCCAAAGAAGCGGTTCACAGAGCGGGTCTAGCCAACAAAGTCACACTGCCAAAATCATTGCTGGAGCTTTTTGCCGAAGTAAAAGAGCACCGCTTTATTCCCAACATTACAACTGTAAACGCAAAGGAATATTTTTACCTGCTGGAGCTGACTCACCTCAAAGGCGAAGCGCGCCGTTTTGATTCATTAAGCGAGCTGCTCGACCGTTTTTACTTCGGAAAAGCTGAACGAGACCGGGTCAAACAGCAGGCCCAGGATCTTGAACGATTTGTTGTCAATGAACGGAAGAAAAATGCCAACAAAATCAAAAAATTAGAGAAAACACTGGAGTATTCGGAAAACGCGAAGGAATTTCAGCTTTACGGGGAGCTGTTAACTGCTAATTTATATATGCTGAAAAAAGGTGATAAACAGGCTGAGGTCATCAACTATTACGATGAAGAAAGTCCGACAATCACGATTCCTTTAAACCCGAACAAAACGCCTTCTGAAAACGCTCAGGCCTACTTCACGAAGTATCAAAAAGCGAAAAATTCGGTCGCAGTTGTCGAGGAGCAAATCAGGCTGGCGCAGGAAGAGATCGAATACTTTGACCAGCTGATTCAGCAGCTTTCGTCCGCTTCTCCTCGTGATATCAGCGAAATTAGGGAGGAGCTTGTGGAGGGCAAATATTTACGCCCTAAGCAGCAAAAAGGACAGAAAAAACAAAAACCGCACAACCCGGTTTTAGAAACATATGAATCCTCTACAGGCCTGACAATTTTAGTGGGTAAAAACAACCGCCAAAATGAATATTTAACAACAAGAGCGGCAGCCAGAGACGATATTTGGCTTCACACGAAAGATATTCCAGGCTCCCACGTTGTAATCAGAAGCAGCGAACCGGATGAGCAAACAATCATTGAAGCAGCGACCATTGCAGCTTATTTTTCAAAAGCTAAAGATTCAAGTTCAGTGCCTGTAGATTATACAAAAATTAGGCATGTTAAAAAACCGAACGGCGCGAAGCCCGGCTTCGTCACCTATGACAGCCAGCATACTGTCTTTGTCACACCTGATGCAGATACTGTCATCAAGCTGAAAAAAAGCTAGCAGCACAAAGAAAAGCCAGAGCATTGTATGCTCTGGCTTATTTCTTTCTTCTTACCTGATAAAGCCTGTCAACTTCAGCAACAAAATCGCCTTCAATCAGTTTATCCACTTTTTCAGCAAGCTCTTTTGTGTGCTTTGGACTGGCTCCGCTTGTAGAGACAGACACCGTTACATGCCCTCTTTTTACGATTTTCGGCATATATACATTGCCAAGCTCAGCGTCACTGACACAATTGACAAGCTGAAAAGGCGAAGCGGTTTGAACAATTTCTTTGTTCACTGCCGCGTTATCCGTCGCGGCAATAATCAAAAAAGCATCGAGATAATCTTCTTTTTCAATCGTACGGCAGACCCATCTGATACGGCGATTTTCTGCCATCTGCTTGATTTCCGGTTCAACATCCGGACTGACAAGCGTAATATCAGCTCCCTCAGAAAGCACCGTTTTCAGCCTTCTGAGAGCGATGCCGCCGCCGCCCGCAATGACAACCTTCTTCTTTTCCAGGCTAATGTGCAGCGGGAGCATATGAACCTCCGTCAAAATCAAATTGTCCCTCTGGATTTTCGGCAGTTTCTCTCACACGGTTCAAAAATGCGTTTTTCACATGAGGGTGGAAACCGATATAAGAAGAAAGGTAGACATTTGGATTATCAGCCTTTAATGTCTGAACCTCTCGTTCGATTTCATTCATCAGCATGCCGGTAAAAAGCAAATATGGCACAACAAAGGTTGTCACGCCGTCATCTTTTTTAAGTTCTGAAAGAACCTCTTTGTAATTCGGACCGCATGCTGTCAAAAAGCACGGGATGACTTCCTTGACCGGAATCATGTTTTGAAGAAGATTGGCAATACCGGTTACGTCTCTTTTTACATCGGGATCTGAACTTCCCCTTCCGATAAGCACCACTCTGGCATTTTCATACGGAACACCTATGTCCTTCATTCGGTGATATACAGCTTTGACTACTTCTTCGTCAATCCCGATCGGCTTTCCATATGAAATACGGATTGAAGGATATCGGGATGCAGCACGCGCAATTTCTTCCGGTATATCATGTTTTGCATGCGCAGCTGTTAAAAGAAGCAGAGGCACCACTGCGATATGAGTGGCGCCTTGCTTCACACATGCTTCAAACCCTGTCTCAATTGTCGGCTCCTGAAGCTCTAAAAAACTGATTTCTTGTACAGGCGCAGAAACGTGCGCCTTGCATCCTTCCAAAAAGGCTGCGGCTTCTTGCTGCGCCTTTTTTACTCGGCTGCCGTGACCGACATATAAAATCGCTTGTTTCATTTTTACAACGCCTCGCTTAAATCGTGTTTTTTCAGCTCAGATTCAAACCATTCCAGCTTATAGTGATAATTTACAACATTTCCAATGACAATTAAACTCGGATTTTTAATGTCTTCTTTTATCACCGTTTCTGAAAGGGTGTCAACTGTACAAAAAACAGATTTTTGCTTGTCCGTTGTTCCCCAGTGAATAAAGGCTGCCGGCGTAGAACCGTCCCGGCCGTTTTCAAGAAGTTTTCTTTCAATCTGCTGCACGTTTTTGATACCCATATAGATGACAAGTGTATCAATTCCTGTAGCGAGCGCTTTCCACTTTTCCTCAAAATCTTCGTCTTTTTTATAATGACCAGTTACAAAAGCGACGTTAGAGCCCGCATCCCGATGAGTAACAGGAATCCCGGCATAAGCTGCTGCCGCAATTCCTGACGTAATGCCGGGGATGATTTCAAACGGAATTCCGTTTTCAGAGAGACATTCCGCTTCTTCCCCTCCCCTGCCGAACACAAAAGGGTCTCCGCCTTTCAGTCTAACAACGGTTTTCCCTTTTTGCGCATACTTTACAAGAAATCGATTGATGGTTTCCTGCTTCATCGTATGAAGATCTGGAAGCTTCCCGCAGTAGATCAGGTCTGCTTGCTCTTTGGCATATTGTAAAATCTCTTTATTTACTAATCTGTCATATAAGATGACATCAGCTTTTTCAATGGCATTTAGCGCTTTAATTGTGAGCAGATCAGGGTCACCGGGACCCGCTCCTACAATATATACTTTCCCCATCGTATTTCCCCCGATCTATTCGAGTTCTTCCAGAACATTCACTGTGATGTTGTTCTCGTTTGCATTCCGGCATCTGAGAAGAACACTGCAGATCATATTTAGCTCAGTTTTTGTTTAACAAACTCGATCAGCTGGTTTTTGCAAGCTTCACGGTCATGCTGTCCTGAATCAAGAACGAGCTCCGGTGCATCCGGCTCTTCATAAGGAGAATCAATTCCTGTAAAGAACGGAATTTCCCCGTTTCTTGCTTTTTTATAAAGCCCTTTCGGATCTCTTTGTTCACAAATATCGAGGTCGCATTTAATGTATACTTCATTGAATTCGCCTGCTTCCACAAGATGGCGAACCTGTTCTCTGTCCTCGCGGAAAGGAGAGATAAAAGCAGTAATCACAATGGTGCCCTGCTGAACAAAAAGCTTTGCCACCTCTCCGATTCGGCGGATATTTTCTTTTCGGTCTTCATCAGAAAAACCAAGATCCTTATTTAAGCCGTGACGGATATTATCCCCGTCCAGCACAATGACTTGGTAGCCCTGCTCAAACAATTCTCTCGCAGCGGCATTGGCAATAGTTGATTTGCCTGAACCGCTCAACCCTGTCAGCCAGAGAATGGAGCTTTTGTGCTTGTTTTTTTGCTGATACTCTTCTTTTGTAATAGAGGCTTCATGCCATACGATATCGCGATTTGTCACTGCCAGTCCTCCTTAAGATACGCCTGCTTCTTCTTTTTTCTTCATCCCTCTGATTAACACTTCTACAACTTCTGCGCGGCTGAATTCTGCAGGCGGGAGCACACCGTCTCTCAGCATGCCTCTTACCTTAGTTCCTGATAAAATGACGTGATGTTCTCTGCCGTGAGGGCACGTTTTCCCCGTTCCCATGTTTCCGCATTTTTCACAGAAGAAGCTGTGCTCAAATTTCAGCGGTGTAATCCCGAGCTCTTCAGGTTTAAATGTGTCAAACAGCTCCTGTGCCTCGTATGTTCCGTAATAGTCACCTACACCTGCGTGATCGCGGCCGACAATGAAATGCGTGCAGCCGTAGTTCTTTCTGACAAGTGCGTGGAAAATCGCTTCTCTCGGTCCTGCATAACGCATCGCCGCTAAGAAGACGCCGAGGAACACGCGGTCTTTCGGGTAATAATTGTCAAGAAGCACTTGGTAGCTTTCCATCCGCACATCAGCTGGGATGTCATCAGATTTTGTTTCACCTACCAGCGGGTTTAAGAACAAGCCGTCTACTGTTTCAAGAGCCGTTTTTTGAATGTATTCATGCGCTCTGTGAACAGGATTTCTTGTTTGGAAACCAACAATGGTTTCCCAGCCTTTTTCTGCAAACTGGCGTCTTGTTTCCGCTGGTTCAAACGTAAACTCAGGGAACTGTTTTGAAGCTTTTTTAATCAATGTGATTGGTCCGCCGACGTATGTATTGCCGCGGCTGAAAAGCTTTTTAACACCCGGGTGCTCCTGCTCATCCGTTTTATACACATTGACAGCTTCTTTTTGTTTGTCAGGCACGTACAGGTCTTCGATTTGGATAACGCCATATGTTTCTCCTTCATACGTTAACTTTACCGTTTCACCGACTGACAGTTCCGCTGCTTTTTGCGCATCAACCGGAAGCGTGATTGGAAGGGACCAGACAACGCCGGAAGAAAGACGCATGCTTTCGACAACAGATACGTAATCTCTTTCATTAAAGAAGCCTTCGATCGGGCTGTATGCACCGATTCCGATTAATTCCAAATCTGCAAAAGAAATCAAATCAAGTTCAATTTCTTTTTGAATGCTGCTCACATCATATGATTCATCTACTCTGTTTACTAATGTTCCTCCGTGTGGTGCTAAGCTCATAATATCGATTTCCTCCTAGTTAACATATAAAATAACTCAGATTAATGATCAGATTCCTCCGCCTTGTTCGTGGACAGAGCGTCTCTCTTTACGTATGGCCTTCGTCAGGCTGACGGCACCGCCCGCCGCTAAAAGCACACTTACCATGATAAAGATTGAATAATAATCCGCTTTTAAAAACAAGGATACAAGCAGATAAGAAATTGATAAAGATAAAAACGGCGATACGATCCATACCTTCAGCATCGTTTGAACAACTTGTTTATGGAACACGTTCGGACCGTTTTTTGCCATGCCTATTCCGATAATAGACGATGACGTGACTTGCGCCAATGGCACCGGCATCCCAAATACAGAACTGATGATCACCAGTCCGGCTCCTGTACCGGATAAGAGAATGCCTTCTCCTTTTGAGAATCTCGTAATTTTCTTCCCGTTGGTTTCTAACACCCGCCGACCTAATAACAACGCGCCGAGAGCAACAAAAGCTCCCCCGTACAAGGTTCCTTTCGTCACATCCAGCACACCGGCCGCCACTAATGGGCCAACGGCATTTGCCACGTTGTTCATACCGGCAGAGAATGCTTCAAAAAATCCGGCACCTAACAAAACAATGCCAAGGATTTTTTGCTTTTTAGAAGATTTAATTTCAATCTTAAAATAACGAAACAGCTTAGATACAAAATATGTGAAACCGAAAGCGAACAGCGGGACAAAAATCCAAAACGACACAATGACCAGCAGGTTGTTCACAAACAATACTTTGTAAGCCACTCCCACGCCGACAACTGCGCCGACTGTTACTTCACTTGTCGACAAAGGAATGCCGAGGAGATTAGCCGTAAAGAGCGACAGCGCAGCGGCTCCAATAATGATGCAAACAATCGTCAGTGTAATCGTCTGCTCGGGGATAATCCCGGAGCTGATGGTTTTTACAACCTCACCCCCGCCAATGACCGCCCCGGCCAGCACACCGACTGCGCATAGGATCAAAGCGTAGGTTTTCTTTTTGATGGCTCCAGAGCCGTAAGCAACTCCCATCGAAGCTGCAGCGCCGCTTGCACCAATATTCATCGCGAAAAATAAGCTAAATAAAATAGCGGCTAGTTCCATTTTGCAGCTCCTTATTCATGCAGTCCGCATTCTGTTTTCGCCATACCATTCCATCTCCCTGAACGTAAATCTTCTGCGGTAAAAGCAGGAGCCGTACAAGGCGCGCAGCCAATACTTGGATACCCTTGGTCATGAAGCGGATTGTAGTCCAGCTCATTCCGGGATGTGTATCTCCAAATGTCTTTCCAAGTCCAATGGATAAGCGGGCATACTTTTACTGATTTGAATTTTTCGTCTTTGTTTAAGAAATTCGTATTGGCACGGCTTGGCCCTTGATCGCGGCGCAGACCGGAAAGCCAGGCTGGGTGTCCTGAAAGCGCCTCTCTTAAAGGAACAACCTTTCTAAGATAGCAGCACTGATTCGGCTCTCTTTCCCACAGTTTGTCACCATGTTCTTCGGCCTGCTCCTCAAGGGTAAGGTCTGGTTTTTTCAGGATGATATTAAGACCTGGATAACGTTCTTTCACTCGTTCAATCGTTTCATAGGTTTCTTTAAAATGAAGTCCTGTATCAAGAAACACAATCTCTGCGTCTTTTTTCACTTTATAAATTAAGTCAATCAGAACGATTCCCTCAATTCCGAAACTGCAGGCATAAACAAGCTGATTGCCGTAATGGCCGTATGCCCACTTTAAAACTGACAGCGCTCCTTTATAAGGATCGTCTTCCGGAAATGTAATCGTTGGTTCTTCCCAATTATCGTACGTTAACATTTCTTCTTTCCTCCTTTCGGAGACAAACAAACAGTAGCTTTCTGCCGGTTGTCTTTTCCCAATTGTATTGTGATACGCGGCTGCTATCACAAACAGCCTTTTTTCCTCTTAAAATAAAAAACTTTCAATCCGGCGGAAAGAAAGACAGGAACAGCATGTAGCCCTTATCTTTCAAAATGGAATTCATTTTGCTGGAAGTAGCACCTTACAAACTATGCAGGTTGCCGGGCTTCATAGGTCCAGTCCCTCAGCCGCTCTTGATAAGTTTTTAGATTTGTAGTAAATTTTAGCACAATTCTAACATAAGTCAACCCGACTTTTTTTATAGGATTAATAAAAAAACAGGCCGAGAGGCCTGTTTTCAAGTACAGCAAGGCTTTGAAGCCTATTTACATTACCGAAATTTATTTCTTATTTTTTAAACCAATCTTTTGACTCGGGATTTTGTTTCCACGTTTTCAGCTTTTCTAGATCGTCTGAATGAATATTTCCGTTTTCGAGCGCGACCTCTGTGAGCGTATCATAATCAGTTAAAGAGTAGTATGGCAGTTCTGCCTTTGCGAAGGCTTCCTGCGCTTTAGGGAGTCCGTAAGTAAAAATTGAGACGACACCGAGCACTTCACAGCCAGCCGCTTGTAAAGCTGCCGCAGCTTCAAGCACGCTTCCTCCTGTGGAAATTAAGTCTTCAATGACGACAGTTTTTTGCCCCGTTTGAACAGCTCCCTCAATCTGATTGCCTTTTCCATGCGCTTTCGGCTTGCTTCTCACATAACACATCGGAAGATTCAAACGGTCAGCGGCCAGAGCAGCATGAGGAATACCTGCTGTTGCTGTTCCAGCAATCATTTCAGTTTCAGGAAAATGCTCTTCGACAAGCTTGCTGATGCCTGAAGCGACATCATTTCTGACCTCCGGGAAAGATAGCGTAAGGCGGTTGTCACAGTAGATTGGCGATAAAATGCCGCTCGCCCATGTAAATGGCTCGTTCGGGCGTAAAAATACAGCTTGGATATCTAATAGATGTTTTGCGATGATTTGTTTCATGATTTGATTCCCTCCCATTCGAGTCTGACAGCTTCATAGGCTTTTACTGGGTCTTTCGCTTTTGTAATCGAGCGTCCTACCACAATCGCTGATGAACCTTTCTCTCTTGCAATTGCAGGTGTCGCTACGCGAATTTGGTCATTCGCAGCGTCCTCTGACATCCTGATCCCCGGAGTGACAGTCAGAAATGAAGGCGACACCGCTTGGTAAATGGCTTTTGCTTCATGAACAGAGCAGACCACTCCATCAAGTCCGCTTTCTTCTGCCAGCTTGCTGTAGTGCACAACCGTGTCGATCAGAGGTTTTTCGATCAGCAGTTCATTCTTCATCATTTGTTCAGATGTGCTTGTCAGCTGGGTTACCGCGATAAGTGACGGGCGTTTTTTTCCGGACGGCGTTCCTTCTTCTAAGCCTTCCAGAGCTGCTTGCATCATTTTTTCGCCCCCGGCCGCATGAACATTGACGAGGTCCACCCCGAGACCGGCAAGGCGCTTCATCGCTTTGTTTACAGTGGTCGGGATGTCATGAAGCTTTAAATCTAAAAACAGCTCGCAATTTCTTTCTTTTAATTGTTTAACTATAGATGGTCCTTCTTGATAAAAAAGCTCCATTCCAACCTTTACAAATAACGGTTCTAGCTGAAAAGGCGCTAAGAACGCAAGTGTTTCTTCAGCTGATGCAAAATCAAGCGCGATGATGGGCAGGTTGTTTTTCATGGTTCCAGCTCCTTCCGATGCATTCTTCAATTGATTGATAGCCGTATTGAAGCAAAACAGATGGAAGCTGTTCAATAATGTCCGGGCATGCAAAAGGATTTACAAAGTTTGCTGTTCCGACAGCGACCGCGCTTGCTCCCGCGAGAAGAAACTCCAGTGCATCTTCGGCCGTCTGCACGCCTCCCATTCCGATAATCGGGATATTGACCGCTTGACTGACTTCGTACACCATGCGAATAGCAACCGGCTTCACGGCAGGTCCGGAAAGCCCCCCTGTTTTATTCGCTAATATCGGCTTTCCTGATTTTAAATCAAGCCTCATGCCGATTAATGTGTTAATCATCGTTAGACCATCCGCTCCCGCCTCTTCGATCGCAGATGCAATTTCTGTGATATTTGCCACGTTTGGGGAAAGCTTTACATAAACGGGTACATCCGAAACCTCTTTAACCGCCTTCGTCAAATCAGCAGCCATTTCAGGATTCGTGCCAAAAGCAATTCCGCCTGTTTTCACATTAGGACAGGAAATGTTCAATTCAAGTGCATGAACATTAGGCGCTTTGCTGATATGCTCTGCGACTTCAACATAATCCTCGACTTGAGAACCTGCGACATTTGCAATGATCGGCGTATCAAACTGTTCAAGCCACGGCAGCTCATTTTGCAAAACGCTTTCCAGCCCCGGATTTTGGAGACCGATCGCATTGAGCATTCCAGCGCCAGTCTCAGCTACCCTAGGCGTCGGGTTCCCGAAGCGAGGTTCCTTTGTCGTAGCTTTGATCATAATGGCTCCGAGACAAGATAAATCATAAAAACGCGCAAATTCTTTTCCAAAACCGAAGCAGCCTGATGCAGGAATGATCGGATTTTTCAATTCAAGTCCAGGCAGTTTGACCTCTAGCATTACAGCGCCACCTCCTGAGCTTTAAATACAGGTCCGTCGAGACATACTTTTACGTAGGATGTCTCACTTTCGTTTGTATGGCACACACACGCGAAGCAGGCGCCGATTCCGCAGCCCATTCGTTCCTCCATAGACAGGTAAACTTCTTTATGTGCATACTCCTGTTTTAATGCCTTCAGCATCGGTGTTGGCCCGCAGCTGAGGAGAATATCAAACTCTAGATTCTTCTGTTTTATGACATCTGTGACAAACCCGGTTTCCCCGTAGCTTCCGTCAGCTGTTGCCACATACGTGTCTCCATACTGTCGGCACTCTTTTTCGTAAAAAACATCCTTTGCCGATTGGAACCCTAACACGTGTATGACCTTTACCCCTTTTTCTTTCAAGCGTTTCGACAGCTCTTGGAGAGGCGGGACACCTACACCGCCTCCTACCAGCAAAGCCGTCTTTCCGGGTTGGACTTCATTGACAGGAAAGCCATTTCCCAAAGGTCCGAGGACATCCACAAGTTCTCCCTGGTGCTTCATCGACAAGAGTCTTGTTCCTTCCCCATCTACTCGATAAATGATGGTGACTTCATTTTTTTCAAAGTTGACGTCAGCGATGCTGATTGGTCTTCTCAAAAGAGGCGTAACCGCTTCGCTCACTTTAAGATGAAGGAACTGTCCCGGGGTTGTAAACCCTTGGACAAGCTCCCCTTTCAGAACCATATGATACACCCGGTCTGCAATTTGCTGGTTTGAACATACTGTCAAATACGCTTTTTTCATATAGTGACTGCCGCCTCCTGATTTGTGTTGACTGCCGGCATTTGATCAGCACGGAATGTCATGCTTTCCAGCACTCGCAGTATCGCTTCAGCCGTATCTAAAGATGTTAAGCAGGCAACACCATTTTCTACTGATTCACGTCTGATTCTAAATCCGTCTCTTGCCGGCTGCTTTCCTTTTGTCAGCGTATTGATGACAAACTGTGCTTCTCCGTTTCTAATCACATCAAGCAAGTTCGGGCCGTCTTGGCCGATTTTACCAACAACCTTCGCCGGAATCGAAGCTTCTTTCAGATAACCTGCTGTACCTTCCGTCGCTAAAATGTTGTAGCCGATCGCATGGAACCGCTTAGCGATGGCGAGCCCTTCTTCTTTGTCCTTGTCAGCCACTGTTAAAAGCACGGATCCGTAGTTAGGGATTTGAATGCCTGATGCAATCAGAGCTTTATAAAGCGCTTTTTCAAGGGTGGAATCTTTCCCCATGACCTCACCTGTTGATTTCATTTCAGGCCCTAACGTAATGTCCACTCTTCTCAGCTTAGCGAAGGAGAAGACCGGCGCTTTTACAAATACACCTTGCTGTTCAGGCTGAAGGCCCTCTGTATAGCCAAACGCAGCCAGCTTTTGGCCGAGAATGACTTTTGTAGCAAGGTTCGCCATTGGAATACCCGTGATTTTGCTTAAGAACGGTACGGTTCTGCTTGATCTCGGATTTACTTCGAGCACGTACACTTCGCCTTGTGATAAGACGAATTGAATATTGAGCAAACCGACAATGTTCAGCCCTTTAGCTAGTGCGATTGTGTATTGTTCAATTTTTTTCTTAATGTCCTCTGTGAGAGACTGAGGCGGATAAACAGCGATTGAGTCTCCGGAGTGAACGCCCGCACGTTCAATGTGCTCCATAATTCCCGGAATGACGACTGTTTCACCGTCAGATACTGCATCTACTTCAATTTCTTTCCCAGTTAAATACCTGTCAATTAATACAGGGTGCTGCGGATTGATTTTGACTGCGTTTTTCATGTAATGAAGCAGTTCTTCTTCATGATAAACAATCTCCATCGCCCGGCCGCCAAGTACATAGGAAGGGCGCACCAGTACCGGATAGCTGATATTACTCGCGATGCTTACCGCCTGATCAACTGATGTCGCTGTTTTGCCAAGCGGCTGCGGAACACCGAGTTCTCCAAGCGCTTGTTCAAATTTATCCCGATCTTCCGCACGGTCTAAATCTTCTAACGAAGTCCCAAGGATTTTCACTCCACGTGCAGAAAGCTCGTCAGCAAGGTTAATGGCAGTTTGTCCGCCGAACTGTACGACAACGCCCATTGGCTGTTCGAGGTCAATGATGTGCATGACATCTTCAATCGTAAGCGGTTCGAAGTACAGCTTGTCTGAGATACTGAAGTCTGTTGAAACGGTTTCCGGGTTGTTATTGACAATAATGGCTTCATAGCCTGCTTGTTTAATTGCCCATACAGAGTGAACAGTCGCATAGTCGAATTCAACACCCTGACCGATTCGAATCGGCCCCGAACCAAGCACTATCACACTTTTCTTTTCTGTAACGACAGATTCATTTTCCTCTTCATATGTGCTGTAGAAGTATGGCGTTTCTGATTCAAATTCCGCCGCGCACGTATCCACCATTTTGAATACCGGCGCAATTCCCGCTTGTTTTCTTAAGCTGTAAAGCTCCGATTCTTTCATTTCCCACTCACGGCTGATGTACTTATCAGAGAATCCGAGTTCTTTTGCCCGCCTCAGTACGTCAGTATCACCCAGATTTGCCTTCAATTCTTTTTCAAACTGTACGATTCCGAACAGCTTATGCAGGAAGAAGACGTCAATCGCGGAAAATTCATGGAGGTCTTCTACCGTGTAGCCTCTTCTGTACGCTTCAGCTAAGTAGAATAAGCGTTCATCACCGGCCTTTTTAATTCGTTTTTCAAGAAGCTCATCGGAAATGTCAGCAGCGTCTTTCAATTCAAGATGATACACATCCGCTTCCAGTGAACGCACAGCCTTCAGCAATGACTCTTCAAGCGTGCGGCCAATCGCCATGACCTCTCCCGTCGCTTTCATTTGCGTGCCGAGCTTTCTGTTTGCTGATTCAAACTTATCAAACGGCCAGCGCGGAATTTTGGATACGACGTAGTCAAGAGCCGGTTCAAATGCTGCATATGTTTTTCCTGTCACCGGGTTCATCATTTCATCTAATGAAAGGCCGACAGCGATTTTAGCAGCGAGCTTTGCAATCGGATATCCTGTTGCTTTTGAGGCAAGGGCAGATGAACGGCTGACCCGCGGGTTTACTTCAATAATGTAGTATTGGAAGCTGTCTGGATCTAAAGCGAGCTGTACGTTACATCCACCTTCGATTCCAAGCGCGCGGATCAGTTTTAACGATACATTCCGCAAGAGCTGATATTCGCGGTCACTCAGCGTTTGGCTTGGCGCGACAACAATACTGTCTCCAGTGTGGATTCCGACTGGATCAATGTTCTCCATATTACAAACGACAATCGCGTGGTCCTGGCTGTCTCTCATCACTTCATACTCGATTTCTTTATAGCCCGCGATGCTTTTTTCAAGCAGACATTGATGCACCGGGCTTAATTTTAAGCCGTTCTCAACAATTTCTTTCAGTTCGGTTTCATTCGAACAGATGCCTCCGCCTGTTCCGCCTAGTGTATATGCCGGGCGGACAATGACAGGGAAACCAATTTGACTGACGAAGTTTTCTGCTTCTTCCAGAGAGTGGATAATCTCACTTTCTGGCACCGGTTCATTCAGATCATTCATAAGTGTTCTGAACAAATCGCGGTCTTCAGCCTGCTGAATCGCAGACAGCTTCGTGCCAAGCACTTCGACGCCGCATTCTGCCAGTACGCCTCTTTCAGAAAGCTCAACCGCAAGATTCAAACCGGTTTGGCCCCCAAGAGTAGGAAGAATAGCATCCGGGCGCTCTTTTCTGATGATTCGTGTCAGGAATTCAGGAGTGAGCGGTTCGATGTAAACCCGGTCAGCCATTTCTGTATCTGTCATGATCGTGGCAGGGTTTGAGTTGACAAGGATGACCTCATAGCCTTCTTCTTTCAAAGCAAGGCAGGCTTGTGTTCCCGCATAGTCAAATTCTGCTGCTTGGCCGATGATGATCGGTCCAGATCCGATTACTAAAATTTTGTTAATGTCTACGCGTTTTGGCATACCGCTTCCCCTTCTTTCTCTGTTGTTTCGATCATTTCGATGAATCTGTCAAATAGATGGTTGGCATCCTCAGGACCAGGTGAGGCTTCAGGATGATATTGAACCGTAAATGCCGGCAGTGTTTTATGCTTCAGCCCTTCAATCGTATCGTCGTTAATTGCGATATGTGTCACTTCCAGTTCTGTTTCGCTGATGGATGAGACTGTATAGCCATGGTTTTGAGATGTTAAGGCGACTTTTCCGGTAGCCAGCTCTTTTACCGGGTGGTTTGAGCCCCTGTGGCCAAATTTCATTTTTTCAGTATTCGCTCCGCACGCCAGCGCGAATAACTGGTGACCGAGACATATTCCGAATAATGGCACTTTTCCAAGAACACCTTTAATCATTTCAATCGCTTCAGGCACATCTTTCGGATCTCCAGGTCCGTTAGATAGCATGATGCCGTCTGGCTTCAGCTGAAGGACTTCTTCTGCTGTTACGTTGTAAGGCACAACGATGACATCGCATTTCCGTTTGTTCAGCTCTCTTAAAATGCCGTGCTTCATGCCAAAGTCCACCAGGACAATGCGTTTACCTCTTCCCGGACTAGGGTATGCTGTTTTAGCTGACACTTGGGATACTTGATTTCTCGGCAGTTCAGTTTCGTTCAGTCTTTTCAGTACCGATTCGATATCTTCATCAGGTGAGGCAAACGTTCCTTTTAGCGCGCCGGCCGTGCGGATCATTCTCGTCAACTTTCTTGTATCAATTCCTTGCAGTCCCGGAATGTTTTTCATTTTTAAATACTCATCCAATGTGTACGCTGAACGCCAGTTGGAAGGCAGTTCACATAATTCTCTTACAATCAATCCTTTAACAAAAGGTGTAATGGATTCAAAGTCATCACGGTTAATGCCGTAATTTCCGATAAGCGGATATGTTAACGTAACAATCTGCCCGCAATAAGAAGGGTCTGACAAAATTTCCTGATAGCCTGTCATACCGGTATTGAAAACGACTTCCCCCATGCTGTGCTCCAAGCTCCCGAAGGCTTTGCCCTCAAATACCGCTCCGTTTTCCAGTACTAATCGTCTCTTCATTTGACAAGTCTCCCTTCTTCATAAGCAAGCTTCCCTGCCGCAATTGTAGCGACCGGCCAGCCGGTGCAGCTGATGCCGTTAAATGGTGTGTTTTTTCCTTTTGATAAAAACGTCTCTTTGTCTATAACTGCTTCTTTTTCCAAATCGATTAACGTAATGTCGGCAACTCGCCCCGTTTGTAATGTTCCATATGGGAGACCGAACGCTTCGCATGGTTTGATTGTCATGTAATCAATCAGCTGTTTCAGCGACCAGCTGCCATTTTTGACAAAGTGTGTGTATAAGAGCGGGAACGCTGTTTCTAAGCCGACAATTCCAAATGGCGCCAGCCTCATTTCTGTATTTTTCTCTTCTTCTGTATGCGGCGCATGGTCTGTTGCAATAAAATCAATCGTTCCGTCTAAAAGACCTTCGATTAAAGCAGCTCTGTCCTCTGCGCCGCGGAGCGGAGGATTCATTTTATAATTGGTATCCAGCCCCGGAATGTCTTCATCACAAAGCAGTAAATGGTGAGGTGAAACTTCTGCTGTCACCCGAATTCCCGCTTTTTTCGCATCACGCACGACTCTGACGGATTCTTTCGTGCTGATATGGCATACATGATAATGGCAGTTTGCCGCCTCAGCCAGCAATACATCGCGGGCAATATGAACGGATTCACACACAGAAGGAATGCCGTTGAGCCCGTTCGCTTTGGAGAATGTCCCCTCATGAACGCTTCCTCCGTAAATTAAGGAGTTGTCTTCGCAATGTGCGACAATCGCTTTGTCGATCGCAGCTGCCCGTTTCATCGCTTCATACATCATTCCTGCTGTCTGTATACCGACGCCGTCATCTGTAAAAGCAAATGCTCCGGCTTCTTTTAAAGCTTCAAAGTTTGTCATCTCATCACCGATTTGTCTGATCGTAATGGATGCATATGGAAGAACTCTGACACATGATGTTTCTTTAATACGGTTTTGCACCCATTCCATCTGCTCCTTCGTATCAGGAACCGGCCGCGTATTCGGCATTGCTGCTACTGTTGTATAGCCGCCGCGCGCCGCTGCTTTTGCTCCGGTTTCAATGGTTTCTTTTTTTTCTCCGCCTGGCTCTCTGAAGTGTACGTGGAGATCAACAAACCCAGGAGAAACGAGCAAGCCTTTTGCATCAATTATGGTTTCTTCATCCGCTGCATCAAGCCTGCCGATTTCGGAAATGATTTCTCCAGTCACTCGAATATCCACCTCTGTTTTTTCACCATTTTCGTTAAGTATCCAGCCGTTTTTAATGAGATATGACATACGCTGCTTCTCCTCTTTTCACTTTGGTTTGTAAGGCACGCTGTATCACTGCCATTCTGATAAATACGCCATTTTGCATTTGCTTGAAGATTCTTGATTTTTCGCTTTCTACTAAGCAGTCATCAATCTCCACTCCTCTGTTTACCGGAGCTGGATGCATAATAATCGCATGCTGCTTCATACGCTCAGCCCGCTCTACGGTCAAGCCGTATTTGTTTAAATAGCCGTCCTGACTTACAGTGGACTGGTGTCTTTCATTTTGAATGCGAAGCAGCATGACGACATCGGAAGACTCAACTGCTTCATCCATTGAGACATACGTGCCGAATGGATTTTCTTCATCCTGCCATTCCGAAGGGCCTGAAAACAGGACACGGGCACCTAGTCTTGTCAAAACTTCCGCATTTGATCTAGCCACTCTGCTGTGCTTGATATCGCCGTGAATGGAGACGGTAAGCCCTTTGAACGTATGGAACTCTTCATTAATTGTCATTAAATCAAGCAGTGATTGTGTCGGATGCTGGCCGCACCCGTCTCCCGCATTCAGAATCGGGATATTTACATGTCCGACAAGCTCTTTGTAGTACTCATCCTCACTGTGCCTGATGACGCACACGTCCACACCGATTGATTCGAGCGTTCGGATGGTGTCATATAAGGTTTCTCCTTTTTGCACGCTTGTGCTTGTTCCATCAAGATTCAGCACATTCATACCCAGCTTTTTTTCTGCGACCTCAAAGCTGAATCGCGTTCTCGTGCTTGGTTCGAAAAACAGGTTCGCAGCAAACTTTCCCGTAAGCTGATTGTCTGTATTTCCGCTTTTGAGGTCTTGTGCTGTTTGAAGCAAATCTTTGATTTCCTCAATGTTGAGTTCACTCATCGTCGTTAAATGCTTCATGTTCTTTCCCCTCTCGTTTCAACTTTAAGGCTGAAAAAACCCCGGTCTTAGATAGACTCGGGGTATGGTTAAATAGAGGGCAGCATTGAAGCTTCCGTCTCTTTATAACCCTTCCAAGCCTCTCTGGACTTTCATTAAAAGGTTTTAGATATGATGTTGTTCAGATGTGTCCGCCTGCTCTTCCTTCGCCTGCGGAAGAATCAGGTTTAAGATGACACCGACAATTGCGGCAAGCGCCATTCCTGACACTTGGAATCCTCCTTGAGACACTTGGATAAAAGCCCCTCCTACACCGATCACAAGGATAACTGATGTAATAATAAGGTTTCTGTTGTTTTCATAATCAATTTTGTTGTCAATCAGCATTCTTAGACCGCTCGAAGCGATGATTCCAAACAGCAGGAAGGAGACGCCTCCCATGACCGCTGACGGCACTGAACTGATCAGTGCTGAGATTTTGCCGATAAAGCCGAAGCAAAGGGCAATCACCGCCGCGCCGCCGATGACAAAGACGCTGAATACTCTTGTGATGGCCAGCACGCCAATGTTTTCCCCGTAAGTCGTTGTCGGCGGACCGCCGATCAGGGAAGCAAGGATTGTCGCCACGCTGTCACCCATAATGGAGCGATGCAGCCCCGGCTTTTTAATGAAATCTTGTCCAACAACTTTGCTCAGCACCATTTGGTGGCCGATATGCTCCGACATTGTCACAAACGCGACGGGAACCATTGCTGCTGCGATGCCGAGTGTTACTGACGGTGAATAGTCTTTAAACGGGATGATAAATTCAGGCACTGCAAACCATTTCGCGTCAAGCACCGGCTGGAAGTTGACAATCCCTTGAGTAAGGGCAAACAGGTATCCGCCGATGATTCCGATCAGAACCGGAATCAGGCTTAAAAATCCTCGTAAGAAAATTGCGCAAATAATCGTGATCGCCAGCGTAACTCCTGCGACACTGAAGTGCTTTAAGCTGTAGACCAATTCACTCGCGTTCGGATCAGCATACATCGCCATGTTTACTGCAGTACTTGCCAGCCCCAGCCCGATGACGATAATAACGGGGCCTACGACTACAGGCGGGAGAATCTTCATCAGCCAACCGGTTCCAAGCTGCCTGATCAATAAGGCAATCAGTCCGTATACTAGCCCTGCAAGAAACGCCCCGACCATTGCCGCTCCCGGCCCGCCGGTCGCTTTTACCAGTATGATCGGAGAAATAAAGGCAAAGGATGAACCGAGATACGCCGGAATTTGCCCTTTCGTTATAAGAAGATAAGCAAGTGTCCCGATGCCGCTTGTCACCAGTGCCACAGCAGGACTCATTCCGACCAGCTTCGGTACCAAAATCGTTGAGCCAAACATGGCAAACAAATGCTGCAGACTGAATGAAACCCAAGAGAAAGGTGTCGGGACATCCCTGACTCCTAAATTTACTTTTTTCTTACTCATGATGATTTTCCCCCTGATTGTTAACTTTCATTTTAGGTTGACTCAATGACTGTATAAAAAAACCTCTTTGCTATTTTTACGCAAAGAGGCATACAAAGACCTGCCGAACACTTTCGGGACTTTGTTGTGCACCTCTTTGCAACCTCTCTGGATTGCCTTTAAAAAGGTGATCTATTATTCATTTTCATAAATGGCGACGAGATCGTTTTGATCTACCTCATCAAGCTGAACCATAACCTTTTCAGCTTTTGATGTCGGGATGTTTTTCCCGATATAATCCGCTCGTATCGGCAGCTCCCGGTGTCCTCTGTCAACTAGTACAGCCAGCTGAATAGAGGAAGGTCTGCCTACATCAACAAGCGCATCCATACCTGCTCTGACCGTTCTTCCGGTGTACAGAACATCATCTACGAGGATCACTTTTTGATCTGTGATGTCTACCGGAATATCTGCGCCTTTCACAAGCGGTTCTTCGTTGCTCGTTTTTTTGGAAAGATCGTCTCTGTATAGAGTAATATCAATTTCACCTACTGTTACAGGATTCCCTTCAATCTGTTCGATTCGTTCCGCAAGGCGTTTTGCCAAGTAAATCCCTCTTGTCTTGATGCCGACAAGGATGCAGTTATTCATTCCTTTATTGCGTTCAATCATTTCGTGAGCAATCCTGGTCAACGCCCGTCTAATTGCCTGTTCGTCGAGAATGACAGCTTTTTGATTCAATGTGTGACACCTCACAGTTCATATAGAAGAAAAACCCCTCCTGCCAGAGCATAGAGGGGTTCTAGGACAAGGTGCGCGTATATACACGCATCCCGTCTATCCGTTATCCTTCTCAGCCTCTCTGGACTGTTTTAAAGAATCTATTCAGCTTCGTTTATTATTTCAGAAAAGAAACAGTCTGTCAATCGTTTTTTCTCAGGTTTTCGATTAATTCTGCCATATCCTCCGGAAGCGGCGCTTCAAATTCGACATATTCGCCAGTGCGAGGATGATCAAATCCTAAAATACCGGCGTGAAGGGCCTGACCGTTAAAATCGATCGTTTTTCTCGGACCGTATTTTGGATCGCCGGCTAATGGAAATCCAATATATTTCATATGAACACGAATTTGATGCGTTCTTCCGGTTTCAAGCTGACATTCCACCAACGTAAAATCCTGAAAACGCTCAAGCACATGAAAATGAGTGACGGCATTTTTGCCATCACGCGTCACAGTCATGCTTTGACGGTCTTTCTTGTCCCGTCCGATCGGCGCGTCAATTGTGCCGTCATCGTGAGAAATAAGCCCATGGACAACTGCCGTATATTTCCGCGTGACCGTTTTGTTGACCAATTGGTTTACAAGTGACTCGTGCGCCATATCATTCTTCGCCACCATTAATAAGCCGGACGTGTCCTTATCGATTCTATGGACGATCCCCGGACGCATCACGCCATTTATTCCGGAAAGGTCCGTACAATGAGCCATAAGGCCGTTTACAAGTGTACCCGTAAGATGCCCGGGAGCTGGGTGCACAACCATTCCGCGAGGTTTATTGACGACCAGCACATCCTGATCTTCATAGTAAATATCCAGATCCATAGGTTCTGCCAGCACGTCGAGCGCTTCAGGCTCAGGCACAGTGACGGTCACCTGATCCCCCGGCTGAATTTTATAATTCGATTTTACAGGGCTTCCGTTCACGACAACTTGTCCGTCTTTCACCCATTGCTGCACCTGTGTTCTCGACCAATCATTCTCAGTCGATGCCAGAAATTTATCAATCCGCTCACTTTTTTGTTCTTCTGAAGCGGTTATATCAATTTGATTCATGCTATTGCTCCTTTTTCTTTTTCCCGCTGTCCAACAGCATTTGTATAAATAAAAGCATTACGCCGACACATAATGAAGAGTCTGCGATGTTAAAAATCGGGTAATTGTAATTCACAATAATGACATGGATAAAATCCACAACTTCCTGTCTGACAGCCCGATCAATGAAGTTGCCGATGGCACCGCCAAGCATTAGTCCGAGGGCCACGCCAAGAAGCCTTTGTCCTTTTGTATAACGCTGTATGTAATAAACAATGCCAATAATAACCGCGGTTGTAATGAGGTAAAAAAACCACATCTGACCGGCTAATATCCCCCATGCAGCACCCGTATTGCGATGGGAGGTGATATAGAATACCTGATCAATGACCGGAATGCTTTGTCCAAGCTCCATGTTCTTAACGACAAGCCATTTTGTCAATTGATCGGCTGCAATAATAAGTAGTGCGATCACATAATACAGCACAAACGTTCCTCCAGTTTACGGTTACTTTAATCCATTATGCATTTTATCAATAAAAAGCACTGGAGTAAAGAAATATCAGGCATATTAACCGGCCAGACACTGTTATTCATACAGTGCCTGACCATATTCGATATCCGTTGATTTCCACAGCGGAAGCGTTTTTTTTTCAAATTGGACAGAGTAAAGAAAATCGTTTGCTGTACGGGCAGTCGGCAGCACAGCAAGCTTTGAAAGGGGAATGGGAGCCCCAGTTTCTTCGCAGTATCCGAATGTACCGTTTTCGATTTTGGACAATGCGAGGAGAACGTCTTGAAGCTCTTCTTTAATGTGATAGATCAGAGTTGCTTTTTGTTTATGATTGATTGCTGCTTGCGGGCTTGTTGAAGCCTGAAAGCAAGAATACTCAAATAATCTCGACTGTAATTCTTCTTTCGTCAGAAGAAGTTCCGTATATATTGCGGTCAGTTGATCATTCATTCATCACAACTCCTGCTCTTAACGTAGTACCTATATTGTTGCCTGTGAATGATGATCTAAAGCCCATAAGATTTTTCCTGCCGTTCTAAACGATGTCACTCTTGGCACAAAAAAAAGCCCGGCTTTTACGCCGGGCCCTTTTCCTTTATTTTTGATAGTACTTTTCAACGATTTCAGCGTTTCGCAGTGAAAGTGTAGGATATTTCGGATTTGCACCTACATCTTTTGAAATCACACGTGATCTCTCACACATTTCACCTTCAGCTTTCTCGACAGCGATTTTACCTGTCGCAAAGCTTTGCGCATCGTTCGGCGCTTCATTTTCTTCGCTGATTGTCAGTTCAGAAACAATAAACAGCTGAGAAAGATTTTCTTTAATGGAAGCCAAGAGCTCTTGGTTTTCTTTATTTGGATACAATTTCAGGTTGGCTTCCAATGATTTACCGATAATTTTTTCATTCCGCGCAGTTTCTAACGCTTTTAGGACATCATCACGGAAAGCCATAAAGCGGTCAAATTTATCTTCTGTCGCTTCGCTGTTTGGAACCGTTATTGTTTCCGGCATATCTGTCAGCTGAACGCTCTGCTCTTCAACAAATGTTAAATGAGACCATAATTCGTCAGCCGTATGAGGAAGGATAGGCGCTGAAAGCTTCACTAATGCAAGAAGCGTTTCATAGAATACTGTCTGCATGCTGCGTCTATCCGGATGATCCGCATGCTCGATGTACACAATATCTTTTGCGAAATCAAGATAGAACGAGCTCAATTCGATTGTGCAGAAATTATGGATGCTGTGATACACAACTGCAAATTCGTACTCGTCATACGCTTTTTTCACTTTATCAATCAGTTTGTTCAGTTTAATCAGCATATATTGGTCCACTTCGCGAAGGTCTTCGACAGCTACCGCATTCGTTTTTGGATCAAAATCGAATAAGTTGCCATGAAGGAAACGGAACGTATTGCGGATTTTACGGTATACTTCAGCAACCTGCTTCAAAATGGCGTCAGATACGCGAACGTCCGCCTGATAATCAACTGAAGACACCCATAATCTCAAGATGTCGGCACCAAGCTGTTTCATAACTTTAGCTGGAACAACGACGTTACCGATCGATTTACTCATCTTGCGTCCTTCTCCATCCAGTGCGAACCCATGGCTGAGCACTCCTTTATATGGCGCTTTTCCTGTTACAGCTACTGCTGTAGAAAGAGATGAGTTAAACCAACCGCGATATTGGTCAGATCCTTCTAGATATAAATCAGCCGGGCGAACGAGATCTTCACGCTCTTCAAGCACTGCTTGATGAGAAGATCCTGAATCAAACCAAACATCCATGATGTCCTGTTCTTTTGTAAATGTGCCGTTCGGGCTGCCAGGATGCGTAAAGCCTTCCGGAAGAAGATCCTTCGCTTCTTTTTCAAACCAAATGTTTGATCCGTGCTGTCTGAACAATTCAGAAACATGTTCAATGGTTTCATCTGTAATAATCGGTTCTCCGTTTTCAGCATAAAATACCGGGATCGGCACACCCCATGCACGCTGTCTGGAAATACACCAGTCTCCGCGGTCACGAACCATGTTGTGCAAACGCTGCTCGCCCCATTCAGGAACCCATTTGGTTTCTTTAATGGCATCCAGCAGGTCTGATCTGAAATCTTTAATAGACGCAAACCATTGCGCTGTCGCTCTGAAAATGGTTGGTTTCTTTGTTCTCCAATCGTGCGGATAAGAGTGAGTAATGAATTCAAGCTTCACAAGCGCACCTTTTTCATCAAGCTGCTGTGTGATCGCTTTGTTCGCATCATCATAGAACATGCCTTCAAAGCCTGGAGCTTCGCTTGTCATTACACCTTTTGCATCAACTGGGCATAGCACATCTAAACCGTATTTTTGGCCGATGATAAAGTCATCTTCCCCGTGTCCCGGCGCTGTATGAACACAGCCTGTTCCGGCATCAGTTGTTACATGTTCGCCAAGCATAACGAGAGAGTCTCTGCCATATAGCGGGTGTTCGGCGATAATGTTCTCAAGGTCTTTCCCTTTGATCGTTCTTGTCACTTCATATTGATCAAATCCGCATGCAGATGCAACATTTTCGACTAAAGCACTTGCTACGACAAAGCGATTTTCACCTACTGCAATCACGCTGTACTCAAGATCAGGGTGCACTGAAATTCCGAGGTTCGCCGGAATTGTCCAAGGTGTTGTTGTCCAAATGATGAGGCGCTCGCCGTTTTCAAGAACGCCTTTTCCGTCTTTCACACCGAAAGCAACGTAAATAGATGCTGAACGTTTGTCTTGATATTCGATCTCGGCTTCAGCCAAAGCAGATTCACTTGAAGGTGACCAGTTAACCGGTTTAAGACCTTTATAAATGTAACCTCGTTTTGCCATCTCACCAAATACGCGGATTTGCTGCGCTTCGTATTCCGGTTTTAATGTCACATATGGGTTTTCCCAATCACCGCGGACACCAAGGCGTTTAAACTGCTCACGCTGTCCCTCGATTTGCTTCCAAGCGTACTCTTCGCACAGTTTGCGGAATTCCGCTACTGACATTTCTTTGCGGTTGACTTTTTTGTTTTTTGTGAGAGCCGTTTCAATCGGCAATCCGTGTGTATCCCAGCCCGGTACATACGGCGCGTTGTATCCGCTCATTGATTTGTAGCGGACAATGAAGTCCTTCAAAATCTTGTTAAGCGCGTGTCCCATATGGATATCGCCGTTTGCATACGGAGGTCCGTCATGTAAAACAAATTTCGGGCGGTCTTTTGTCCGTTCCTGTACAAGACGGTAGATATCTTCTTCCTCCCATTTCTTTTGAATGTCAGGCTCACGGTTTGGCAAATTTCCACGCATCGGGAAATCTGTTTTCGGCATTAAGAGCGTATCTTTAAAATCCATTTTCATTCCTCCACTGCATTTTTTCAGAAAATAAAAAAAGCCCTCTCATCCCATAAGGGACGAGAAAGCTTATCTCGCGGTACCACCCTTTTAGAAAAAGCAAGCATACACTTTTTCCTCTCGAGCATCGTAACGTGATGAACGTCCTAACCTACTGTGAGTTCAGAAAGGAAACTTAAGGGCTGATCTACATGATTCCGGCCATCCCGGACTCTCACCATCTCCGGGTCGCTATAAAGGCCTGAAGGAAGCATGACTGTCCCTTTCAACCGTTTTTTCATCTGAATTTATGAACGTATTATATTCGACAAGTTAAGAAAATGTCAAGGTAATCAGAGAATTTATTCCTTTTCCTCAAATACTGCGTCGACTTCATACTCAAGCAGATGATCCCAATCGTCATTTTTCAGAAGATCGAGCTGAGCTTCAATCAGCATTTGGAAACGTGTTCTGAAAACTTTAGACTGTTTTTTCAGCTCTTCAATTTCCATGGCAATTTTTCTTGATTTTGATAAAGATTCGTTGATAATGCGATCAGCATTTTTCTCTGCTTCCCGAACGATCAGTTTTGCTTCTTTCTGAGAATTGCGTTTTACGTCTTCAGCCGCTTCTTGAGCAACTAAAATCGATTTATTCAGCGTTTCTTCAATATTGGCAAAGTGTCCGATTCTCTCATCAAGTTCATTGACTTTTGCTTCAAGCTCAGTTTTCTTACGGAGAACGATTTCGTAATCTTTTCTGACTTGTGCTAGGAATTCATTTACTTCATCTTCATCATATCCGCGAAAACTTTTTGTAAACGTCTTGTTGTGAATATCATTTGGCGTTAATGGCATGATGCCACCTCCATTTTTACATTTCAGTACGGTTATCTAGTTCACATTATAAAACAAATTTCGCACAGATGGAGAAAAAAACTGAAAAACCGACTATTTTTGTCGTTCAAACGTGACTCTCCATTTGTCTTTTTTGGTTTTTCCTTCGATTTTTGTTAAGCTGCATCGTCCAAAGCCTCTGACAGAGAGCATGTCCCCTTCTGCCACCATGTATGAAGGATCCTCAACTACCTTCCAGTTCACTTTCACGAGGCCGTTTTTCACAAGCGTCTGTGATTTCTGGCGAGATTGTCTGCTCATAGAGGCGCAGACGGCGTCAAGCCTTAAAGAAGAAACCGTGTCATCTCTTATTTCGACATCAACTGCTGGAATGTTAAGGTCTGACAAGTCAATTTTCTCTAGGCTGACCGCCGCTTTGCCTGCTTGGGTCAGCTGTGCAGCCACAAAATCAGCGGTATCGGCTGAGACAATCAATTGCACTGATGTCTCAGAAAACACGATGTCACCAAACTTTTGCCGCTTTAAGCCTATGCCCATTAATGCACCAAGCAGAGAACGGTGTTCTACAGAGACAAACTTTTCAGCATAACGGACGTTAAACGCCTGCAGTTCAAAATCCGATTCTTCCGGAGTGAGGTACTCTGGATACAGAATCGCCCGTTTTCGTTCCGCTCTGTCATAGCCGCCGGAAAAAGCAAGCCCGACGTCTGCCTGTCCGGTAACAGCAGAGAGGATGACCTGCTCTCGGGGATCTAAAAAGTCAGTCAGCTTCATCCTGTACTGCTCCTGGACAATACTTTTCCATTCGAGCGCCTGATCAATAAAGGCCCGCTCGTCTTTTCTGAAGTGCTGATATATATCGCTCATCGTCTTTCCCTTCTATGTAAAGAGGCTTGGCTGCTGCCAAGCCCCTATCAAACTGTCACATTAAAACGCAATCATGCGATAAAGCCCCCACAAGCCGGTTGTTGCAAACCGAAGCACAAGTATAGCTACGATCGGTGAAATATCCAGCATGGCGATCGGAGGGATGATTTTTCTGAATGGTTCAAGATATGGTTCACAAATCGAAGCTAAAAACCGCCCGACTGCCGTTTCCCTTGTACTCGGCACCCATGACATAAAAATATATATGATCAGGGCAAATGAGTATATTGTAATTAATAAGCTTAAAACCGAAAAAACTTGATAAAGGATCATCTCGCTTTACCACCTCTGATGTTCGTCTTCAGATATGAGCTCAGAAATTGTGCCTGATACATCTACGTTGTCAGGCGTGCAGAGGAAAATATCCGAGCCGATTCTTTGAATATCGCCGCCAATGGCATAAACGGTTCCGCTTAAAAAGTCAACAATCCGCTTAGCCTGGTCATGCTGTATCCGCTGAAGATTGACGACAACTGCCCGCCGGTTCTTCAAATGGTCGGCTATTTCCTGCGCCTCCGCATAAACGCGCGGCTCACTCAACACCACTTTAGAGGATTTCTGAACACTTTGCAAGCTCACTACATTCTGTTTGCCCGCAGGTTTGTTTGCGGTATAAGCCGGTTTTTCCTTTTGCTCATGCTCTTCATGAGATTCTTGCTCTGTCTCAATATATTCATATTCGTATTCTTCATCTTCCATTGAGAAAAAGTTTTTCAGTTATTTTTCATACTCATTGCTGTACACCCCCTGTTTCATTTCCGACTAACGATGAGCCGATTCTAATATAAGTAGCCCCTTCTTCAATTGCAATTTCAAAATCATTTGACATGCCCATCGACAGTTCAGTACACGGAGCGTTCGGCTGTTTCAGCTCCTGAACCTGATCACGGAGTTCTCTCAGCGCTCTGAAACAGCTTCTGATCTCATCTTGATCATCAGTCAGCGGAGCCATAGTCATCAGTCCGGCCACAACGATGTGTTCGAAACCGGAAAGCTCCTGTATGAATGGAATGACTTCTTCTTTTTTCATGCCGTGTTTAGAAGGCTCAAGAGAGGTATTGACCTGTACAAAGCATTGGACAGTACCTTCAGCCCGTTTTTCAATTTCTTTAGCTAATGAGAGCCGGTCTAAGGAATGGATATAGGAAACCGAATTGACGACAGCTTTTGCTTTTCTTGATTGCAGACTGCCGATAAAATGCCATTCCGGATCCCCTTTTATCA
Organism: uncultured Bacillus sp.; assembly: GCF_958411575.1. Taxonomy (NCBI): domain Bacteria; kingdom Bacillati; phylum Bacillota; class Bacilli; order Caryophanales; family Bacillaceae; genus Bacillus; species uncultured Bacillus sp. The sequence goes on along the minus strand of NZ_CATYRA010000011.1, from coordinate 76,366 downwards.
TTTCCTGTTTACGGAGCAGTTCCGCATCCCGATTCTCTCCGAGGCAGGTGATGCCCGCATCCACTGCCTCCTGTGCTCTTTCAGGCGATACATATTTTGTGACTGCAATAACCGTAACTTCATCGGAGCTGCGGCCCGATCTGTTACATGCTTCGTTTATTCGTTCGTTTATATGTCGTAAATATTCAACAACACGCAAGATCTTTTATGCCTCCTTCATTCCGATAAAGGACATCATCCGTCCAGTTTTCCCCTGTTCGCGGCGATGAGAATAGAAAAGAGACGGCTCACTTTCCGTGCATAAACCACTGACAGAAATCTGTTCATTTGCCAAACCGCTGTCGATCAATATAAGGCGGTTCAGCTCTTTCAGGTCAAGCTGATATTGTGCCTGTGCCGTCTGATTTACGGCACGTTCTGCGGAAACCGGCAATGCCCGGACAGCATCCATAACACGATCGTCTACTGTATAGCATGCTCCGCTGATAGACGGTCCAATAACAGCATAAATATCTGAGAGATTTGAACCTTCTTGCTCGGTCCATTGCTTCACCATTTCTCTGCCAATCTGTTTGACAGTGCCTTTCCACCCGGCATGGGCGACCCCGACAAGCGATTTAACCGGATTATAAAAGAAAAGAGGCACACAATCAGCAAAACATAATGCCAAAAACACATTCTTTTCATTTGTATAGAGCCCGTCCGTTGCTTTTAGAGCCGTGTGATACTCACGGGCGCCTTTTCCCCTATCCCTCTGCGTCACTTTCTGAACGCGATTATCATGTGTCTGATCAGCAAATACCCAAGACTGCAAATCAATATTAAACATATCGGCAATATATTCACGATTTTTAACTACATCTGCATCTTTGTCATGAACGTGCAATCCTGTATTTAACGATTCAAAAGGCTTTTGGCTGACACCGCCGTTTTTCGTAGTAAATCCGGCAATGACTTCTCTGTTGTTTTGATTCGTTTGTGTCCAGTCTTGTATCATGAGTGTCGAGGGTGTGGTAAGACTGAATGGGTGATATGTATTCATGATGATCCAACCTTTCGACAAACATTTAAAAAAGCGGAATTTCCCACTTATTTTACCACATCTTTCTGCATTCGTTGAGCGCCGATTTGTATATTTCTAAATGAAATGTGCCGGAAGAATCCAGACTTCCGGCATTTGCCAATCCGCAGCAGACGAACAAGTTATGCATGCGGTTCATTTAATCGGACCAAGATTACATCTTCCCCGATTTTTACTATATTTCGCCATGGAATGACCAATTCCTCTTCTTTTCCAAAAAATCCGAGAACTTTCCCATTTCCACCTAGTATGATCGCCTGAATTTTTCCAGTGGTCACATTGATATCTATATCACCAATGCTCCCCAGCTTTTTTCCGTTTGAGACATTGACGACATCCTTCACCTGAAATTCTGAAATGCTGATCATTCCATCACGTCCTTTTTCCGTCCTTTTTTCAAGTATATGAACGGGCAGGCTGAACCTTGTCAGCAAGAAGAAATTTTCATGGTCACTGTTCTTTTTTACGGCTGCACCAGCTGATGATAAAATTGAGCATAATTTTCGTATAATCTACCAGTTGCTCAATCGATACCTCCTCGTTCACGGCGTGTGCATTATGCAGATCTCCAGGTCCGTAAATCACGCTTGGAATGCCGGCATTATACAGCCATCCTCCGTCTGTAACGGATTGAGAAACGTCCATAACCGGGCGCTCACGTTTCACTTTCTCATGAGACGCTGTAAGCGCTGATACGCCTGGGTGGCCAGGGTCAACTTCCAGTGCCGGAAAAATTTCTCCTCTGTCTTCAATCATAGATGAACCTCCCCACTTGAAGACAGGGCGGTTTTCCCTAAGCCAAATATCACTGTCACTCAGCCGGTTAATGTAATCTTCTATTTCTGCTGCCACTTGTTCATGAGTTTCATTCGGGTAAAAATGGACTGTGATCCACAGCCGGCACTCGTCCGCTATAAAAGCCGCATGTCTGCCGCCTTCTATGACAGCCGGGTTTATCGTATTTGTGCCTGGTTTAAAACCGGGATACCTTTTCATGATAGACCAGTGGCGCTCCAGTTCTCCGAGCCCCGCAATGATTTTTGCCATTTTTTCAATTGCGCTTGCCCCGAATGTTCCTCCGCCTGCGTGAATCATATTCCGCCTCGTCCCATCATGAAACGTTTGACTGCTTTTGATTTCAATCCATCCTGTAATGACACCGCCTTGACCTTGAATATGCATATCGCTCGTATCCGCGACAACTGCAAAATCAGCATGATAGCCCCTCTTGCAGCATTCAAGCGTGCCGGCTTCTCCAACTTCCTCCCCGATAACCGATTGCAGAATAAAATCACCGGGAAGTTCAATGTCGGCTTCACGAATCAATTTCACCGCAAACAGCACACACGCCATTCCGCCTTTCATATCAGAAGCGCCCCGCCCGATTAAGAGACCGTTTTTTTCAATTGGATGAAACGGATCATGCTCCCACTCCTCATCCTCTTTTACCTCTGCCACATCTACATGGCCATTGATGATCAAGCTATGATAATCTGCTGAATCTGTTCCCTTTAGTAGACCTACAACATTGGGATCTCCTGGGTACACGTCCCATTTATCGATCGAGAATCGCATTTCCTTTAAAAACCCAGCAATCCAAGACTGAATGCCGTCGGTATTTCTTGCAGGCGGAGCAGGTGTTTTATAGGAAATCAGCGTTTTTGCTAGCTGAATAAGCTCCTCCTTTTGATCTTCCACCTTTGTTAACAGAGAGTCTATTTGTTGATTCAATGCGATCCGCTCCTATTCTTTAAAATCAAAAAAGCCGTTTCAAATGTTATGAAACGGCTTAATAAAAACAAACAGAGTCCTATGTACTCCGTTTTTTCACCGCTTCCCTCCGCTGGCATGATCCAGATCAGGTCAAAAGGGTTAAGACAAATGTCTCTCTCAGCTTCGCAAAGCACCCCTAGGATGAATCGATATGTGTTTGTCAGGCATTCGTTATCGGCTCGGCTCTTGTTAAAAACGGCCGATCCTGATTCCATAATACATGGATTGGCGTATCAAAAAAAGCGGAAAGTATGTGATCAGTAAGCATTTCCTTTATTGCTCCCGATTTAAAGACCTCTCCCTGTTTTAACAAAAGGGCTTTGTCAAAGACCGGCAAAATTTCTTCCGCATGATGAGTCACGTAAAGGATCGATGGCGCATTTTCTTTATTTGCAATGTATGTAATCGTGTCTAACAGCTTTTCCCGGGCAATAAAATCCAGCCCTGTGACCGGTTCGTCCAGTATCAGCAGCTCCGGATCAGCCATAAGCGCTCTTGCAATCAGGGCTCTTTGTTTTTCTCCTTGAGAAAGGGTTTCATAGCGGCGGTCGGCAAATTCAATTGCTCCCAAGTCCTCTAACAAACCAATCGCTTTTTCCCTGATTTCTGCACTTGGTGTTTCATATAATCCAATCGAAGCGTAAGCTCCGCTCAAAGCAATTTCAAATGCTGAATCTGCCGGATAAAATTTTTGCTGAAGCGCCGCTGAGACGAGGCCGATTTTCCGTCTAAGTTTCTCTCCAAGCTCCGTTTTACCAAATTCATGGCCAAGCACCTCCATCTCGCCCGATGTTGGAAAATAATATGAGCAAAGCATATTTAACAGGGCTGTCTTTCCGGCGCCATTCAGTCCGTAAAGCACCCAATTTTCCTTTTCTTCCACCTTCCAATGAATATCTCTCAGTATCCATTTTCCATTCCGTTTTAGTGAGACATTGTCAAGCTGCAAAATCATCGTGGTCCTCCTCTTTACTGCCCTTTTATAATTATTTAAATTTTCATAAAACTTTGTACGAACTAGGATACCTTATTTTTTCCAAAACGTAAACCGCCCGCAATCAATAGAAAAGCCTTTAAAACACAATCGTTTTAAAGGCTTTCTATTTCATTATTGATGGATATTTTTATTCATTTGTTTGATAGCCGCTTTTTCAAGTCTGGACACCTGTGCTTGGGAAATCCCGATTTCCTCGGCTACTTCCATTTGAGTTTTCCCTTGGAAGAATCGCTTTCTCAGGATCATTTTTTCCCTATCATTCAGTCTTCTCATGCCCTCTTTTAAAGCCAGCTCTTCAATCCATTGTGAATCTTTATTGCGCTCATCACTGATTTGATCCATCACATAGATCGGGTCTCCACCGTCGTTATAGATCGGTTCAAATAGAGAAACCGGATCCTGGATGGCATCAAGCGCAAACACGATTTCCTCATGCGGTACTTCAAGAACTTTTGCGATGTCTTCTGCAGTCGGCTCCTTGCTTGTCTCACTGATTAACCGCTCTCTTACCTGAAGTGCCTTATAAGCGATATCCCGGAGTGATCTTGAGACACGGATCGGGTTATTATCGCGTAAATACCTGCGGATCTCTCCGATAATCATAGGTACAGCGTATGTTGAAAACTTAACATTGTGGCTTAGGTCAAAATTATCAATGGATTTCATTAGTCCGATGCAGCCGACCTGAAATAAGTCATCAACATACTCTCCTCTGTTATTAAATCTTTGAATGACACTTAAGACAAGACGCAAGTTCCCGTTTACAAGCTTTTCTCTTGCTGAATCATCGCCTTCATCCTGCAGCTGCCTAAACAGCTTTCTCATCTCTTCATTCTTGAGTACTGGTAATTTGGAGGTATCCACCCCGCAGATTTCGACTTTATTTCTCGACACTTTTTTCCCTCCCTACAGGAGCTGCTGTACAACGTTAAGTATCTCCTTGGGTGGGAAAAATATGCACTTTACTCAGACCGAAAAAAAGTCACAATTGGCAAATCCTTGTAGAATCAAGGGATTACCCGCAAAAAATTTTTTACACCATTTTGTTGAATTCTTTTCGCAATCTTTTAATGATTCGTTTCTCAAGACGAGAAATATAGGACTGGGAAATCCCCATCATATCCGCTACATCCTTTTGGGTCTTTTCCTCTTCGCCGACAAGACCAAAACGGAGTTCCATGATTTGTTTTTCTCTCTCATTGAGCTGTTCAAGCGCTTTTTTCAAAAGCTTTTTATCTACGTTAGCTTCTATGTCTTTTGTGATGATGTCATCGTCAGTGCCAAGCACATCAGAAAGCAAAAGCTCATTGCCGTCCCAATCAATATTAAGCGGCTCATCAAAGGAAACCTCTGAACGGATTTTGTTGTTTCTCCTTAAATACATCAGGATTTCGTTTTCTATACAGCGGGAGGCATAGGTCGCCAGCTTGATTTTCTTTTCTGGATTGAACGTATTCACAGCTTTGATTAATCCGATGGTACCGATGCTGATTAAATCCTCTATATTAATTCCCGTATTTTCAAATTTACGGGCGATATAGACGACCAGGCGCAAATTGCGTTCAATCAAAATAGCGCGAGCCGCCTGATCGCCGTTTGGGAGCTTCATTAACAGAACCTGCTCCTCATCTTTAGATAATGGAGGCGGCAGGGCTTCACTCCCACCTATGTAATAGACTTCATCACTTTTCAGCCCAAGTTTCATCAGCAGCTTATACCAGAGATGCGTCAATCGCAATTTCAGTTTTTTCATCTTCCTCTCCCTTCTAAATGTCACGTCGTTTGAGTATGATAAGTAACGGACATTTGCGAACATTATGAAACATGTTTGATGGCCTTGCCCGAAAGCATTTTCGGATGAATAATTGCGTCAAACTCTCCATCTGCCGATAGCTTTGTTGTGCTGATGCCGATTAAGCATTTATCCGCAGAAACCATTTCTTCTTTCGTTATAATCGTTACGTGATCCGGTTTAACGCATAGTAAAAATTGATTTTGCTGACCTACTCCCCTGTATGGAATCAGCCTCAGTTTATCTAAAAAACGAAACGAATCATCGAGCTGTTGGGTGGCTTCCAATGGATCTGTGTTCCGAATGATCATCGTTTCGGCTGCTCCGAAAATCGGTTCCAGTTTATCAATGTGAATAATCATGACCGGCGTTTTAGTAAGCGGATCGTACAGCTGATTACCGGAATCAATCAGCCCTCTGACATGAAGCGTTTGGCCGCCCAAATCCGCCTGTACGCTGACTCGTTCCTCATATTGAATGTTTTTTGTTTCAATATCTTCAATTCTTCTCTTAGAAAAAAACCATAATGCTGGAAAGCCAGCAACAATAAACAACCAGCTGATCGGATCTCCAAACCCAGTTTGATTGGTAATCATGACACCGTTTCGAACAACAGAATTTGACTGCAGCAAAGAATGGGCCCCGATAATTCCTCCTCCCATTAAAAAAGTCGCAAAATAAAAGGAAAACAAATTTTGAAAGAAATAGCGGAATCTCTTAAAGCCAAATGTCACCATCACAATAACAACTGAAAAAGCCAGCTTACCTGCCGGATGTTCAACGATCGGCGAAAAAGGAGTAAACATCAAAAGGACGATACTGGAACCGATGAACGCTCCGCCTATCAGTCTTCTTTTTTTCACATGCCGTTTTAAAATAAATGCCGTGAGCAAAAGCAAAAGTGCATCAAAACAAAAGTTTAACAGCCAAATGACATCTAAATAGATTTTCACATCTGACTCCTTTCTTTCTTGCATCACGCTGTTCCCCTTCTTGTTTCATAGTATAAAGCAAGCTCCGTGGGAAAGTCTGTCAATTAATGTTGAGAGGAAAATACAATTTTTCAGGGATATCTGCTTAATTTGTCGAGGAAATGAATGAAAGGATATAAAAAAAGCTGCCTTTAGCAGCAGCTTTTTTACACTTAATTTTCAGTATTGATATAAAGTTTTCCGTTCGCTGTTTTTCTTGTTTCATTTCCATAATCATCTCGTACAATCACTTCTACTTTTGCTCCGTTTGCTTTAATAGAAGAAGTGGCTGTCCAATAGCCTTCATATCTCCCAGGAGAAATTTCTCTTAGCGGGAGCTCTGTGGCATTTTGTACACTCGCTCTTGCATTTGTCAAAGGCAGACGAATGACAAACGTTGCATCCAAATCTTCAGCGCTTGAGAAAGCGATTTTCACAGAATCACCGGCTTTTAAGATTTTGTCCTCTCCCGGAATCAATCCGGAGATGACAGGATGGTTAAAGTTGACATCAATAACAGCCTTTTTCGTTGTTTTGTTGCCTGCTAAGTCTGTAGCAGTCACCTTGATTTCATTGCTTCCGTTCTCCAAAAGAATACGGGCCGAGTATGAACCATCAGTTACCGTTGCTTTTTTGCCATTCACCTTGACTTCTTTCAGATTGTCATCGGATACAGCCCCTTTGACAGTCAGCGTTTCTTTATTTGTTTTCTCGCCATCCTTTGGATTATCCAGCGTTAATTCTGGCTTGTCTTGATCAAGCGTGACCGTGATCGGGCTGGAGGCATCCGTTGTTCCGTTGTCTGTTGATGCAGTTGCCGTCAGCTCATTTTCGCCCTTGCTGAGTGTGATGCCTGCCTGGAACGTGCCATCCGCAGCAGCTTTCGTTTCTCCTGCTTCCTTCTCTCCATTATAAATGTGTACCGTTGTACCAGGAGAGGCTTTTCCTTTTATGGTGACGCTCTCCTTATTTGTATATGATTTGTCTGCCGGTGAAGTAATCTCAGGTACAGCAGCTTCATAATCAACTAATGAGCGGATCATATAGTTGCCGTCTGCTTCATCACCTGGCTGCCATTTTCCGTCTATATACTGCCAGTTGCGGCCGGAATTCTGACCGGTTTCATCCATAGCCAGTCCAGGTGAATACGGGTCAGGTTTCGACTGGATATACACAAGATAAAAGTCTTTATCGACCATAATCCCTTTTGAACTGAGATCTACCTTGGTCCATTCGCCATTGCGAAGTGCTTCAGCGTTAAATGGCCCGGCAATTTTCTTACCCGGTGCTCCGTTTTCTCCTGTAGCATCGTATACCTCAACCTTAAACTCTGTGCCGCCAGGATCAGGAAACTCTGTATCCCAGAATCGGAACAGTCCTCCTGTAAGCATGCCTTTTTCCTTGCCGTCAGCCAGCGTCATTTTGACGGCCCATCCGTTACCGGCAGCAAAATAGGAATTGGCATTCTCCGCCGTTCCGTCATCATATGCAATCTCACCCGGATAACCAACAAAAGGCTTCAGTACAGTCTCTTTTGTCACATCACCTTTTAAATCAACGGAAAATTCATCGCTGTAATAACCCGGTGCAGCGACTTTAATCGTATAAGCGCCTTCATAGGCCTCAAGCGTATATTCGCCTTTGTCGTTTGTCGTGGCCGGTTCAACCGCAGCATCTTCTACTACATAAACGGAGGCTCCTTTTACCGGATCTCCTGTCGTTTTATTAATGACTGTTCCTTTTAATGTGCCCTTCTTCATTTCCTCTAACGTAAAATTAGCTTGTGTCGTCTGATCTGCCTGCAGAGAAACTTTTTGTGTTTTCGATTGATAGCCGTATGCTTCTGCCATAAGCGTATAGTCTCCCGCTTTGTGCGTCAGCGTGTACTGCCCTGTGGATTGATCTGAATATGTCGATTTCCCTGTTTCTACCACACTAACTTGTGCCCTGAGCGGCAAAACTTGAGGCTGTATATCTTTACCCTGATGTTTTACCGTTGTGTTTGCAGATGGCTTAGCTTTTTTCGGATTTATTGGCTTTTTCTTTTGCTTCCCAGACCGCTTTTCGACACCCAGCTTATTCTTTTTGGCTGTTTTTCCGGCCGATTTGTCAGAAAGCACTACATCATCAATGTACCAGCCCTCTTTTGTAATACTTTCATCAGATTGGAGGTTAAACATCACTTGAATGTTTTGGCCTTTATAGGCAGATAAATCAATTTCTTCGTCAGTCCAGCTTGATGTCTTTCCATTATAGACACCAGTCTGCTCCCAATTCTTTTCATCTTCAGGCAAAACAAAAACGTAGCCGTAATCAAAATCATCCTCTAAATTGTGCCAGCTTTTAAATTGGAGAAACAGGTTTCCTGAATCCGGGACTTGAACAGGAGGCATCACGAGATTCATGTTTGCTGAGTTGGCATAGTTTCCTGCCAAATTTGTTCCGTATACTTTTTCTCCGGATGCTGCAGTATTTGGGCCAACTGACGGAACTCCCCATTCCCAGCTATTATTTGTTCCGCTCGCAATCCAGCCGCCGGGTGCAGTTTCAAAGTCCTGCTTATATCCCACAGTGATGCTTGGTTTCACTGGTACATCGTATGTGTCAGACTCAACGACATGGCCGCCAAAGTCCTGAATAATCCACTTGTAGCTTAGTGCAGCTCCTTTTATGTTTGGAATCTCTGCCTGATAGGTCCCTTTCAGGTGATCACCGCTGATTCGCTTAGCCGTTACTTGTGTCCATTCACCTTGATCCAGCTTATAAGACAGTTTTACAGAAGTCACACTTACATTGTCTTCAGCTGTCAAAGTAAGCGGCAGGCTCGCTCCCTCATAGGCTTCTGTTACTTTCTCATGCTGATAGACAGGAGGCTCTTGATCATCTCCCTCTACAGAAACTTGTCCTTCTGCTTTTCCTAAACCATCTGTAACAGCTGATACAGCATCAAAAGCGTTCACCAAACCATGACCGTATCCGTTATTCGGAGAATCAGGAAATGTTGAATCCGTCAGCGGTTCAGCCGTGCTGGTTAATATATCCTCCATCTCATCGACAGAAAGTGAGGCATCCGCCTGTTTCAGCAGTGCAGCAACAGCAGACACATGCGGTCCTGCCATTGATGTGCCGTCCCATCCGTCCTCATATGTCTGGCCGGGAACGGAAGACCGGATATTTACGCCCGGTGCAGAAATTTCCGGCTTTATTTCATCATATGGAGATGGCCCTTGAAGAGAAAAGTCAGCGAGCTTTTTGTTAATATCAGTCGCGCCAGTTGCAAACGATTCCGGATAGTTTGCCGGGTTTGCGATAGAACCAGGTCCGCCCGGAATAAAGAGATCCGTATTCCCCGCTGAAAACTCAGGGAAAATATCGGCCGCACGCCAGGCATTGACCATATCTCTGTACCATTCATCAAGTCCTGAGCCCCCGCCCCATGAGTTATTGACAACATCAGGAGCCATTTCCGGGTGAGGATTGCCCTCTGCGTCCTTTGGAGCTAAAACCCATTCACCCGCTTCCAAAATGTCAGCATCAGTGCCGCCATCTTCGGAGAACGCTTTTACAGCAATCCATTTTGCGCCAGGCGCTACACCGATTTGATTCGTTCCATCGGGTTCAGATCCCACCATCGTACCTGTCACGTGGGTTCCATGAGCCAAATCATCATAAGGGCTTGCTTCCCCTGCTACGGCATCATACCAGTTCATTTCATGATCCGGCTCATCAGGATGTTCCGGATTATATCCGCGATATTTCTCTTTTAATGCCGGATGGTTCCATTCCACGCCTGTATCAATGGACGCGACAACCGTACCAGTTCCGTCATATCCAAGTGCCCAAGCTTTCGGAGCGTCGATTTGGCCTACATTCCATTCCACACCGTCAGTTGCTTTGACAGCTTTTTGCGCTTTTTTCATATTAAATGGAGAGGATGACTTAAACAACTGCCGTTTCTCATTTGGAAGCACCTTTTCCACTTCGGGGAACTGCGCTACTTTTTCCATCACTTCTTTTGAGGCATGAACAGCGATCCCATTCACTACATAATAAGAGTGAATTTGGTCTGCATTTCCCTTATTTTTCTGGCTGTTCAAGTATGTTAAGACATCTCTCTGGGATTCATCGGCTGTGACTTTTAAAGATGACACAACGGCAGAACGCTTTTGATATTCCGTCTTAGCGGCAGTCAGCTTCTTCGATTTCGCTTTTTTAACAGCCGCTTTTGCCGCTTTTTCTGTGTCAGCTTGATCTTTAAATTTAATCAGAAAGGTCATTTTTTCTTTCTTCTTAAAGCTTTTCTTTAATGAACTCGAGATCTTGTTCTGAATGGATTCAGCAGATTGAAGCTCCTGCTTAACAGAAGTTAAAGCGCCTTTGCTGCTTGCCCCGGCTACACCCGGAAACAGCAGTGAACCGATGACAACCGTACTTAAAACAGAGCTGATGAGTCTGTTTTTCGTTTTTTTCCTCATTTTTATCCCCCTTTTTCAAAATACTTTGTAAAAAAATGTCGTCCCTCCTTTTAAAAATGAATGGTTTGTCAGAACATCGCTGTACGTTAACTGTAGACAATCTGCATTACAGATATTGTCGTTTTATGTCATTTAACTTCCATATATATGAAAATGATATAATTGTCATGAAATATAAATGGGTCTAATAGTCCTTTTTGTTGGTATGCGAAGGAAGACATAGGGAAAAAGACTTTCAAGAAGAAAAATCTTGGAGAAAAACAAAAAGGACAAAATCGAAAACGATTTTGTCCTTTACATTAGCCGCGTTTATTGCGGTTTCTTAAGAATGTCGGGATGTCAAGCGTATCATCAGCCGGCTGTGAAGTATGACGGCTTACTGTGTTTTGTTGCTGAGGCTCCTCACGTTTTGGCTCACGCTTTGGAACACTTTGATTATGTGTTTTAATGCTTTGGTTTAAGCTTGGACGCTGAGATTTCGTCACGTCCTTCTCTTGTTCGATAAAACCAGTCGCAATCACTGTCACCACAATCTCGTCTTTTAGATTTTCATTAATAACAGAACCGAAAATCATGTTTACGTCTTGGTCAGATGCAGAAGCGACAATGTCTGCTGCTTCCTGCACTTCATATAGGCTGAGGTTTGTTCCTCCAGTGATGTTCATAAGGACACCTTGCGCACCGTCAATGGCTGCTTCAAGAAGCGGGCTGGAGATTGCTTTTTTCGCTGCCTCTGCCGCGCGGTTTTCTCCAGTCGCAATACCGATACCCATTAAAGCAGATCCTTTGTTTGACATGATTGTTTTCACATCAGCGAAGTCAAGGTTGATAAGACCAGGTGTAGCAATCAAGTCTGAAATACCTTGAACCCCTTGGCGGAGTACGTTATCCGCTTCACGGAATGCTTCAAGCATCGGTGTGTTTTTATCAACAATTTCAAGGATACGGTCGTTCGGGATCACGATCAGTGTATCCACCGCTTCTTTCATTGCTGAGATCCCGCCTGCAGCCTGAAGCTGTCTTTTGCGTCCTTCGAATGTAAACGGTCTTGTAACAACTCCAACTGTTAATGCGCCTAAGTCTTTCGCGATTTGTGCGATAACCGGCGCGGCACCTGTTCCTGTTCCGCCGCCCATACCAGCTGTCACGAATACCATGTCAGCGCCTTTTAACGCTTCTTCAATCTGCTCCTTGCTTTCTTCAGCGGCTTTTTTTCCGACTTCCGGATTCGCACCTGCTCCCAATCCTCTAGTCAGTTTTGCGCCGATTTGCATTTTCACTTCTGCTTTTGACAGGTTAAGAGCTTGAGCGTCCGTATTTACCGCAATGTACTCTACTCCTTGCACTTCATTTTCAATCATTCGGTTAACGGCGTTGTTACCGCCGCCTCCTACTCCGATTACTTTAATTGATGCTAAGCCGTCTATGTTTGTTTCGAACTCCAACATGCTAAATCCTCCTAATCTGCCGAATGACTATCTATCTATTCCCAAAACATGCTTAATAGTTTTTTCATTTTGCTCTGTTTATTATGTTCGGCTTGTGTTTTTTGTTTTCCTTTTGGCCGCTGCTGCACCTCATTTTGGTGATGATGCTGCTCTTGTTCCTCTGATGATGAGACTGCAATTTCCTGTATCGCTTCTTCAGGCATCTTGAAGCCTATTTTTCTGCCTTGGATTCTTGCATTTCGGCAGGCGAATTGGATCAGGCCCACTCCCGTCATATATTGAGGATCTCTTACACCGATATAATTCGGGCTTGCCACTCTGACATTGTTTTGCAGCACATCCTGTGCCAATGACATGACACCCGGCATTGCTGCTTGTCCCCCTGTCAGCACGAAGCCTCCCGGCAGATCGGTAATGCCCATACTGCTAAGCTCTTCTGAAACAATGTCAAGAATTTCTTCTAGTCTTGCTTCAATGATATTCGCTGCTTCCTGCTGTGTAAATGTTTGTTTTTGATTAGTGCCTATAACGGTTACCTCAAATACTTCATCTTCCGAGGCTTCGTCATAGTAGGCATGTCCAAATTGCTTTTTCACGCGTTCTGCTTCTTCTGTTGACGTTCTCAATCCGATGGAGATATCTTTGGTGATATTTTCGCCTCCGAGAGGAATGACACGGGTAGAAGTGAGATGTCCGTTCTGGAATACGGCAATGGTTGTTGACCCTCCCCCTATATCAATGAGAGCCACACCAAGGTTTTTCTCGTCCTTTGATAATGCAGCAGAACCGGCTGCCAACGGCTGAAGGCAAATATCAGTTATTTCAATACCGGCTCTTTCAACACAGCGGAGTAAGTTATGTAAGATTGTTTTTGAACCGGTGATCAAGGTGCCCTCAACTTCTAAACGCACACCCAGCATTTTTTTCGGATCGGTGATTTCATCTCTTCCATCAACGATAAATTGTTTAGGAATGACGTCTACTATCAGCTGTTCGTGAGGTATTGAAACAACCTGTGCCGCCTCCATGACACGGCGCACATCTTCAACTTGAATTTCTTTATTTTCACTAGAAACTGCTACAACACCATTTGTATCTTGAATATTGATATAATTTCCATTAACGCCGACAATAGCTTTTCTAAGCGGAAAACCTACCATTCTTTCAGCTTGGTCAAACGCTTTTCTTATAGAATGAACAGTCTCATCTATATCAACGATTGAGCCTTTTTTCAACCCTTCAGACGGCACATTTCCCACACCGATAATATTAAGGGAATCATCTGTCATTTCTCCGACGATCACTTTTGTATTGGACGTACCGATGTCAAGACTGACGTAAAGTTCATTGTTGTTCATTCTATGGCACCTCCTCACATTTCGATCATTTCTATTCTATTATTTGCGGAACAACAATACAATGAATGTGGCTTTACAAGTGTGTAACAAAAAATAACAACGGAATATTCCTTATGTGCTCTTCACATTTTATGTTTATTGAAAATATTCGTTATATCCTATGTATATCCTCTTTTATATCACATTTTTTTTATTTTTTTTAGAAAGAGTCCACTTTGTTAGTAGATATCTTCTGATAACGGCTATATTCTGAAATAATCTGACTCCAAATGCGAATATACCTGCTAAATACAAGTCTACACCAAGATGGACTCCCAGAAAAGCTAAACTTATTGCCAATATAATATTAAAAAAGAAACCGGAAACAAATACCATTTCATCATATGTACCTTGTAAATGCGCCCTGATACCGCCGATTAATGTATCAAGTGCGGCAAGCACCGCGAGCGATAAGTAGTTTGAATATTCACTCGGTATCGTTAGGTTTGTCATCAGTCCGATCGCTATTCCGAGCACCAGTCCCAGCACGGGCAGCCACATGACAATTCTCCTCCTTTTCAGTCTTTAAGCGGTTTCAGCTGTTGTACATCTAATGATCTGTCGTATGCTTTTAGTGTCAGGTTGCTGTCAGATTTACCGGCTTTTAATGCTAAATTTTCAGATGCAAAAAGGTCCTCAAGTCCTGACCCCTTCACTCTGCTGTACAGCATGTCCGGATCTTTGGCAAGCACTTTTACTGTTAAAGGATAATCGTCAAGGCCGTATCCGTCTATTTTCGTTGTGCCGTTTATATCCCTAATGACGGTATGATTCACAACTCTTCGCTCATTAATTGAAATATGCTCTGCACCGAAGGAGTTGAGTTCATTGATCAGCTTCTTCAGCAAATCTGGAGGCGGATTTTCGATCGGCTCTCCTGTTAAGCTTTCAGAAAAAAGCGGGGAAATGGTGATGACAATTCCGCTACCTGTTATATCGGTCATCCCGGCTGTTTTTTTTAAGGTTTGCAAGGTATTATTGAGCGCAGTTTCTTTTGTCATTTCTTTTGTTTGCGAATAGCTATTGAGCAGTTTATCATATTTGTTTATTTCAGCCAGCAGCTTTTCCTGCTTCTTCTGCTCTGACGTTAGCTCTTCCCTTATATCCCACATATCTCTTGTATCTCGGACTTGAGGGTGCTTTAATGAGTTAAACTGAACAGCTATCATGAGGCCGAAGATGACCATAAGCACACTGATGCTTATGAAGGAACGCTTTATTTTCAATCTGTTTCACCCGCTTTTTCAGTCATTCCTTCGTTTTCAGAATCGGTTTCATTTGTACGTCTTTCTCTTTTTCTGCGGAAACAGAAATATGATCCATTGACAGCTGATCGATCAGGCCTCCTGCTATATTTAACGAAGGCAGCAGGACATCAGGATCTCCAATAGCAGATATCGTAAATGGGGCGGGATGCTGCACCCCGTCTACCGTTACAACAGGGCCATTGCACTTGATATAGGAATCATGTGTCAAACGCTGGCCATTAACGGCGACGGCCGCCGCACCCGAGATATACAGTTCGTTTACCACTTGAAAGATATGGCTTTCGTGAACGATGTAACTGTTCACATTCTCCCCTTCCGGTATGTAGGACGCATCTTCCAAGGTCACCTCAACGCCCTCTCCCTGCACACCGACTTCCCCAATATACATTCTATATTTTTCTGTATCTTCGAGGACGTTATAGTATTCCGTCTTTTCTTTCTTCAGCTTATTTTCCGCCTGACGGACTTTGTTTTGCTTTTGATACAATTCTTTTTCAAGATTTTTATTTTCTTTCTCCTGCTTCAGGAGTTCATCTCTCAGCGCATATTCTTTTTTCCACTCTTCCGTCTCAGCCGCGCTTTTGCTGTTTTCTTTTGTCATTTGAAAAGAAAATGATATCAAAAAGCCTGCGATAAGCATAATCAAAGAAAGGAGGACTGCTGATTTACCCCTCAATTTTCATCTTCCTTTTTAGCAGCTTTATCGTTTTTTCCAAACTCTTCGAAGTAGGTGGCAACTTCTAAATGAATAATTCCTTTTTTATTGCTGCTAAGCTGCGAAATGATAGAAGGATACGTTTTCATTCGGTCTGCAAAGGTTTTAATAGACGCAGTGACAACATAACCGTCGTTCATGTACAACTTAATACGGTTTTCATCCATTTTTACAGGCGTATAATAAATTTCTGAAATGGACTGTTTTAACGAATTTGACAAAGCATCCAGCTGCTTGGCCATTTGAGACCGTTTCTTCGCGTTTGTCCAATTTACCAGTATCGGTCCGGCATCATCCGGCGTTACTTCGTTTGGCAGAACTGAACCGTTTTCAAGCACTTCATAGTACACATCGTCTTTTTCTAAATAAGCAATCGCTTTATATTCTTCGATCGCAATGTTGATTTTATTAGGAAGCGATTTGCTGATCTCCGCTTTTTTTACTAATTTATTTTGCTGAATCTTCTTTTCTGTTTTTTTCTTGTCCAAACTCCAAAACTCAGTATCTCCGCTGTTAATATCGGAAAGCTCGATAATTTCCTTTTTGGATACATTCTCATTCCCTGTAACAGAGATTGTTGATACTTTACTGATTGGCGTCTGCAGGTACACGATGATCAGCACCATAATAAAAAAGAGCATAATAAATGAAATGAGACGGCGGTTGGCCTTCTGTTTCCGCTGCTCTTTAATTTTAGGAATCCGTTCCTCAATGTTTACGATTTTTTCTCGGTCATGACCCGGGTTCATTGCCTGTTCACCTCATTCAAATGAAACAGCTGTTAAAAGTCTGTCTATTCCAAAACAAACGGCATACTATGGATGCCGTTTGTCGTTTGCTTACAGTATATCATATGAACAGCTTCAGTCAGAACTTGAATCAGCGATTTTCACCGATGATTTCAACCTCTGTGTGCATATCAATCTCGTATTTTTCACGGATTGTCTTTTTCACATGGTCAATGAGATCAAGCACATCTTTTGCTGATGCTCCGCCCGCATTGACGATGAAGTTTCCGTGCATTTCCGATATCTTTGCACCGCCGATTTGATATCCTTTCAAGCCTGCTTTTTCTACAAGGTTTCCGGCATGATTCGGAAGCGGATTTCTGAATATGCTTCCCGCACAAGGGCTTGAATACGGCTGTGTATTTTTTCTGTAGTCTTTATTGCTTTGCATTTGCTGAACGATTGATTCTTTATCCTTCTGCTCCAGCTGCAGAACAGCTTCAAGGCAAACGCCCGGGCGTTTCTTTTGCAATACAGATGTTCTGTAGCTGAAATCCATCTGCTCATTTGTCAGCCACTCAATCGTGCCGTCTTCAAACAAAATATGTGCTTTGACGAGAATTTCGCTCATATCAGAGCCGTGAGCGCCGGCATTCATGTAAACTGCTCCACCGACTGATCCTGGAATACCGGCAGCAAATTCCAAACCGGACAAGCCTTTTTTGCTCAATGATGTAGCAAGACGAACCACTGAATAACCGCCTCCGACCGTCACTTGCTCCCCTTCAAGCTCCAGATGGTCAAGACCTACCCCCAGCTTAATCACTACGCCTCTGATTCCCTCATCTAAAACAAGAAGATTTGATCCACGGCCGATGACTGTCCACTTCACATCATATTTTTTAATCACGTCCATGATATCTTTGACAGCATCTACACTGCTTGGAATGACCAATACATCCGCAGGTCCGCCGATTTTCATCGTTGTATGATTCGCGAGCGGTTCGTTTGCAAGAACCTTGCCGACTTCGCGTTCTTTTAATTCTTGTATCACTTTCTCCATCGTAAACCTCCGCATTCCATTTGCTTTTCTATTATTTTTTCAATTCTTCGAGTACGCTGTATAAACGGGCAGCCGCGTCAGGAACACCGAGTGACTTTGTCCGTTCGCTCATTTCCTTTAACGTTTGCTCATTCAATACAATCCGGTCAAGCGCATCAATCAGCTTTTCACCGTTGAGCTCTGTTTCTTTCAGAACAATCGCTGCATCATGCTGGCCGAGAGATCTGGCATTGACCTCTTGGTGATTCGCTGTTACATATGGGCTTGGGATCAGGACACTTGGGATACCGAGAGCAGTAATTTCGGCAATCGTCGTCGCACCGGCTCTGGCCACAATGACATCAATGGCCTTTAAATACTCTGGCATTTGATGAAGAAACGGCTTTGTGACCATATTATCAGCGGCACCCTTGCTATTCAGCTCACTCATCACTTTTTCATAGTGAACTTCACCGGTGATATATAGCACTTGATAGTCTCTTGTTTTCAGCGCATCCTGCATGTCAATGACAGCACGGTTAATCGGTGCAGCGCCTCGGCTTCCTCCAAAGATTAAAACCGTTTTTTTCTCTTCAGAAAGCCCAAATTCAGCCATTGATCGGCCCGTCTTTATTGAGACGACTTCAGAGGCTCTCGGGTTTCCCGTAAATACAACTTTCTCGCCAGGAAAATGTGATTTTGCTTCTTCAAAACAAATCGCTACTTTATTAACATATTTTGAAAGAAACTTATTCGTGATGCCCGGCAGGCTGTTTTGTTCATGGACAATAGTCGGAATTCCCATTTTTGCAGCGGCATAGACAACCGGCCCGCATACGTAACCGCCCGTTCCAATCACGGCATCGGGCTTAAATTCCGCTAAATACGATTTGCTCTTTTTTACACCCTTCAGAAAACGCATCACAGTCTTGACGTTTTCAAATGACAGCTTTCTTTTAAATCCTGTAATTTCAATTGAACGAAACGGTATATTCTCCCGCTCAACAATTTTTTTCTCCAATCCGTTTTCTGTTCCGATATATAAAAATTCCACATCAGGATGACGGCGCTGCACTTCTTTAATAAAAGCAAGCGCAGGATAAATATGTCCTCCTGTACCGCCTCCGCTTATTGCAATTCGCATATCTCTTCCCCCAGTCTAAGTTTCTCTATAACATAACGATAACCCTGTTTTGTTGGACAGGGTTATCGCATCAATTGTTTCCCAGCTTCCTGTTCATAGGACGCCTGACAATACATTCATTAATACCTCGAGTAGCGGCTCACATTCAGCAGCACGCCGACAGCCATCAGCATCAGAGTCAATGATGAGCCTCCGTAGCTCAGAAACGGGAGCGTGATGCCTGTTACCGGAATAAGGCCCGTTACTACGCCGATATTAATCATGACTTGAATAGCAATCATTGAAATAATGCCGACTGCGACAAAGCTTCCGTACAGATCAGGGGCACCGAGCGCTATTCTGATCCCTCTCCACAGCAGAACGCTAAAGAGAAGCAAAATAAGTGATCCCCCGATAAAGCCAAGTTCCTCTGACAAGATGGCGAAAATAAAGTCTGTTTGCGGCTCAGGCAGATAAAAGAACTTCTGTCTGCTTTGTCCAAGGCCCATTCCGAACAATCCGCCGGGCCCCACTGCATAAAGCGATTGAATGATTTGAAAACCGCTTCCGAGCGGGTCTTCCCATGGATTTAAGTAGGAGGTAATCCGCTTAATCCGATATGGAGCCGATAGTACGAGCCCAACAAATCCGCTGAGGCCAATCAGCCCAAGAAAGACAAAATGGGCGATTCGCGCGCCGGCTACAAAAATCATGACAATGCAAGTTCCGACCATCACCGTTCCCGTTCCGAGGTCAGGCTGGCACATGATAATCAAAAATGCTGAAAACACGATGCCAAGTGCCGGGACGAACCCCCGTCTGAACGATGTGATGTTTTTTTGTTTTTCAGAGAGAAATTTAGCAAGGAATGCGATCATCGCAAGCTTCATAAACTCTGAAGGCTGTATGCTGAATGCCCCGACTCCGATCCAGCTTCTTGAACCGTTTCGCACCATGCCGACGCCTGGTATCAAAACAAGCACCAGAAGGAAAAAGCAGATAACCATCAGCAACTTGGACCATGTCCTCCAAGTCCAATAATCAACATTCATGATAAAAAACATGGCAATGACGCCGATTCCCGCAAACAGCAGCTGCCGTTTAGCGAAAAAGAATGAGTCGTCAAATTTATAATCCGCCCATACCGCACTCGCACTGTACACCATAATTAATCCGATTGTTAATAATAATAACGTAATGATGACCAATAACAAATCAGGCGATGTTTTTTTAGTAGTCAAAGCAATCGACACCCCAAGCTTAAAGTCATTAGGGCTGTCGATTTACTCCAAGACAAGCCCTTACTTAAGCATATGCACGGCATCTATAAACATGTCACCGCGTTCTTCAAATGTTTTGAATTGATCCCAGCTCGCACACGCAGGTGACAGCAGGATGACATCTCCTTCATTTGAGAGCGCAAACGCCGCAGATACTGCTTGTTCAACATTATCGACACGTTTGACATGTTGTATTCCCATCTCATTGCCGAGCTTCTCGAGTTTCGGCGCTGTCTGGCCAAATGTAAGCACTGCTTTGACGTGTTTCATATACGGTTTTAAGTCGTCAAAACCATTTCCGCGATCCAGTCCGCCCGCAAGCAAAATGACCGGTTTGTCAAAAGCTGAAAGCGCCTTGCTTGTCGCCAAAATGTTTGTCGCTTTACTGTCATTATAAAACTTGCGGTCTTTCACTGTTGTGACATATTGGAGACGATGCTTCACGCCAGTAAAGCTTGTCAGCACCTTTTTGACTGCTTCATTGGACGCTCCTGCCGTTTTCACAACTGCAATGGCAGCTAATATGTTCTCCAAATTATGAGCGCCGGGAAGCACAACCTCTTCCAGAGGAATAATGGCTTCGCCGTTAAACATAATCATACCGTCTTTTACATAAGCGCCCTGTTCAAGCGTTTTGCTGACCGAAAATGGGATGTTTTCGGCTTTTCCTGCTTCAGCCAGACGCACGACAGTTTCATCATCCTGGTTGACAATGGCTTTATCTGAAGCAGCCTGATGAAGATACACTTTCTGTTTCGCTTTTTCATAGTTTTCTCGCGTATGGTGATAATCCAAATGAGCGTCAAACAAGTTTAAGATCAGACTGATTTCCGGCCTGAAAGCGTGTGTTCCCATCAGCTGAAACGAAGACAGTTCAGTAACGATCCATTCATCCCCATCAGCATGATAGGCAACCTCACTTGCAACTGTGCCGATGTTTCCGGCAATCAGTGCCTTTTGCGAGTCAGCTTTGAGCATTTCATAAATCAGCGTTGTCGTTGTCGTTTTTCCGTTCGATCCGGTAATCCCGATAAACTTGGCGTTTGTCAGGTAGTAAGCGAGCTCAATTTCCGTCCAAACCGGAATGCCTCTTTTTTCTGCTTCCTGAACCATAATATTTTCATAAGGAATTCCCGGGTTTTTGATCAGAACTGTGATTTGATGCTGATCGAACAGAGAAACTGGATGCTCCCCGCAAACAACCTCGATTCCTTTTTCAGAAAGCTTTTGCGCTGGTTCGTTTTCTTCAAAAGGCTTTTGGTCGTTGACTGCAACATAAATGCCTTTTTCATGAAGAATGGATGCCGCCGCATACCCGCTTTTCGCGAGCCCAAGGATTAAAAAATGCTGATTCTGTAAAAATTGATCGTTTTCCACTTATAACCACACCTCGATGTAAATTCCTAAAACGGCAAGCAAAAGTCCCGCAGTCCAAAACGTCACGACTACTCTCCATTCAGACCAGCCGACAAGCTCATAATGGTGATGAAGCGGGCTCATTTTAAAGATTCGTTTACCTGTCGTTTTAAAGCTGATAACCTGCAGAATAACGGATAATGTCTCGATAACGAATACACCGCCGATGATAACCAGCAGGATTTCTAATTTCGTTAAAATGGCAATGGTAACGATAGCTCCTCCCAATGCAAGCGATCCCGTATCTCCCATAAAGACTTTGGCCGGATGAGCATTAAATACGAGGAAGCCCAGCACTGCACCGACAACGGCAACTGAGAAAATCGCTACATCATATTGAGACTGATTCCATGCCAGGATAGCAAAGGCGCCAAAAGCAATCGCAGCCGTACCGGATAATAAACCGTCAAGACCGTCAGTCAGGTTAACTGCATTTGATCCGCCGACAAGCATAAAGAGCACTAGGATAAAGTAAGCCCAGCCAAGATCAAATGATAAGTCAGTTCCAGGCACGCGAATGTCCGTCGCAAAATTGTAGTAATGGTACACGGCATAAAATACAATCGCAATGATAATTTGTCCGATCAGCTTTTGCTTTGACGTCAATCCAAGGTTGCGCTTCATGACGACCTTGATGTAATCATCTAAAAAGCCAAGCAAACCGTAGCCGAGCGTAACAAACAGAAGCAGCACCATTTCCGGGCTTATTTCTGAAAACTTCTGTGTCATAACAATTGTTGTCACAATGATAGAAAGTATGATCATGACCCCGCCCATTGTCGGCGTCCCTGATTTTTTCTGATGTGATTTCGGTCCTTCTTCTCTAATACTCTGGCCGAATTTTAATCTTCTTAAAAACGGAATAAGAATCGGAGAGAGCAGAACACTAATTAAAAACCCCATTAAAATTGTAAACAGAATGACTTGCTCAAGCATTGTCCTTTTCTCCTCCTGTTTCTTTCAAACGACATACGTAGTTATCATATTCATGATTTTTTTCCATATGAAACATCTTTTCAAGCTCCATTATTCCATAACATCTCTTTCCTATGAATTCGTCTTATTTTTATTGAGTTCGACAATGGCTCTCGCCGCCACTTCAGCATCGTCAAAATCGAAAGTTTCGCTTCCAATCTGCTGATAGGTTTCATGCCCTTTTCCGGCAATGAGAACAACATCACCTTTTTTGGCATTGGCAATCGCGAAAAAGATCGCCTGCTCGCGGTTTGCAATGCTGTGGTAGTATTCGTTCTCTACGCCAGCTTCCATATCTCTTAAAATCGCGCGGGGGTCTTCGCTTCTCGGATTATCTGAAGTGAAAATCGGTTCGTCAGCCAGCTCCACAGCGATTTTAGCCATTTTCGGGCGTTTCGTCTTATCTCTGTCTCCCCCGCAGCCAACAACGACAAAAAGCTTTCCTTCCGTCATGTCTCTGCAAGTGTTCAGCACATTTTCAAGGCTGTCCGGCGTGTGCGCGTAATCAACGATAACCGGAAACTCCTGCTGCTGATTAACCAACTCAAATCGGCCTCTTACGCCATGCAATTCTTCAACGGCTGCAGTGATCGTTTCAAACGGTATGCCTGCTGCGATACATGTTGCAACAGCTGCCAGCACATTATACACATTAAATTGTCCGACAAGCGACATTGTAATGTGCTTAGTGCCTTTGTTTGTCACAAGATCAAAGCTTGTTCCCTGTGCAGTGATCGTGATGTTCTTCGCCATCACATCAGCGTTGTTTTTAATTCCGTATGTAGAGATATGCGCTGCGGTCACCTTTTCAAAATAAGCGCTCGCCTCATCATCAGCATTCAGTACGGCACGCTTTGGATGTTCGTGGTTGAAAGCCCCGCCAAGCTGAGAAAAGAGCAGGCTTTTTGCCTGTCGGTACTCATCCATCGTTTTATGATAGTCCAGATGGTCCTGCGTTAAATTCGTAAACACGGCAATATCATAATCACACCCATGAACACGTCCTAAAGACAAAGCGTGAGAAGAAACTTCCATGATGGCAGTGTCTACTTGCTTGTCATTCATTTTCTTAAACGTTTTCTGCAGCGTGACGCTTTCCGGAGTCGTGTTTTTAACGGGAAGTGTTTCATCACCGATTTTCATGTACATGGTACCGATCAAGCCTGTGCGTTTTCCCGCTTTTTTCAGAATCTCATCGACCATATGGGTCGTTGATGTTTTGCCGTTTGTGCCTGTGATTCCGATTAGCTGAAGCTTCTTTGTCGGCTGTCCGTAAAACGCATCAGACAAAACGCTTAGCGCACGCAGTGACCGCCGGACAATAATGACAGGCACATCCACATCGAGCTCTCTTTCTGCCACAATAGCCGCTGCGCCGCTTTCTACTGCTTTTTGCGCAAAATCATGGCCATCCACCGTATACCCTTTTACACATACAAAAAGACTCCCTTTCTTTACTTCTCTGGAGTCCATCTCAATTGAAGTTATTTCAGGGTCTTGTGAGTCGTTTACAGAAGGTTCGGTTGTTAAATATGTAAGCAGCTTTGTAAGTTTCATCGTATCAAACCTCTCAACATTCTAGTTCGTTCTTTTTATCATTGAAGTCACGTCAACTGATGTGATAATGATTTTAAGCATACAGTTCATATTTTAGCGTAAATAAAAGGATACATCCAGCTAATCTTGAAAGATATCAGCAATTTTTCTGCAATAATATAAAAGGCAGCCCGAAATTAATCGGCTGCCTCCTTTTCATCTTCTTCAGTCAAATAAACGCGTATCTTTGAGCCCTCTTTTACTTTCGTTCCGGCAGCTGGCGATTGTTTAACGATTTTGCTTCCTTTCCCGGAAGCATCCACATTGAGATTCACCAAAAGTGACTCAAGATCTGAGACAGACATCCCTACAACATTCGGAACTTCTACTGTTTTTGTGTCGTTCCATTGGTATTTTTTCTCGATTTGATTTTTCCGAGGCTTCACACCAAGCTCCGGCAGGCTGTCTCTCATAATATTCCCGACAATTGGCGCTGCAACCGTTCCGCCAAACTGAATCGTCCCTTTCGGGTTATCTACCGCGACATAGACGACAAGGCTCGGATCGTCAGCCGGCGCGAAACCGATAAATGATACAATGTGGTTGTTTTCAAGGTATTTTCCATCTTTAACCTTTTGTGCAGTTCCCGTTTTTCCGCCGACACGATACCCTTCAACAAAAGCGTTGCGGCCCGTGCCTTCTGCGACGACGCTTTCCAAAGCATAGCGGATTTGTTTGGATGTTTTCTCAGAAATAACTTGTTTCTTTGCGATTGGTGATTGTTTTTTAACCGTTTTTTTCGTTACAGGATCGATCCATTCCTTTGCGATATAAGGTGTGTAGAGCGTTCCTCCGTTTACAGCGGCAGATACGGCTGCAACCTGCTGAATCGGAGTGACAGATACCCCCTGTCCGAAAGCCGTAGTCGCTTGCTCCACCGGACCTACTCTATCAAGCGGGAATAAGATTCCTGTTCCCTCGCCCTGCAGATCAATTCCCGTTTTTTGGCCGAAACCAAAGCCTTTGATATATTTGAAAAGCTTCTCCTTTCCTAAGCGTTCCCCTAATTCAACAAACCCCGGGTTGCAGGAGTTCTGTACAACTTCTAGATACGTCTGCAGCCCGTGTCCGCCTCTTTTCCAGCACCGCAGTCTCGCTCCGTCCACTTCTGCATGCCCTTTATCATAAAATTGATCACGTTTTAAATTTACTTTTTGCTCCTCAAGTGCTGCTGCAAGTGTAATAATTTTAAAGGTAGATCCCGGCTCATACGTGCTCCATACCGGCAGATTCCGATTGTAGACGGACGGATCGACCGATTGATAATCAGCCGGGTCAAAGTCAGGCCTGCTAGCCATCCCTAATATTTCTCCGTTTTTCGGATTCATGGCCACAGCAATCATACCGTCAGGGTGATATTTGGCCTCGGCATTATCAAGCTCTCTTTCCATTATCGTCTGAACCTTTGAATCAACTGTCAGCTTCATATCAAGCCCGTCCTTAGGCGGCGTGTAGTCATCCGCTTCATCAGGCATTTTCTTCCCCTTGGCATCTGTATAAAACTTAACAGAACCTTTTTCCCCTTTGAGATCATCGTCGTAATAGGCTTCAAGTCCAAGGAGCCCTTGGTTGTCAATGCCTGCAAATCCAAGAACATGAGATAAAAAGCTGCCGAACGGGTAATGGCGGATACTATCCTCCGCTACATACACTCCCTTTAAATCAAGCGCTTTGATTTCTTTCGCCTTTTCATTTGAAATCTTTCTTCCTTCAGGAGTTATCTTTTCGATTGACGCTTTTTTTGTCACATGCTTATATACTTTTTCTTCTGACATGTTTAAAACCGCCGCAAGCTGCTTGCTCGTTTTCATTGGATTCTGGACTTGGCGCGGCACGACGAATACGGTCGGCGCACTTTTGTTTGTTGCGAGTTTCACACCGTTCCGATCCAGAATCTCGCCTCTCTCCGGCTCAAACGGCAAGTTCCTGCTCCAGGAATCTTTCGCAAGCGAAGTCAGTTTCTCGCCCATCACAAACTGAACATACCCCAGCCTAGTATCAATGATCAGAAACACGATCACGCCAAAAAGCAAAACAAATAATAAACGTTTTCTAACCGTTACATTCGAGACGCGCAAGAGACCGTTCACTCCTTATTTAGGCTTGTTTCATTTTATGCCTGTAATTGGACAGGTAGAACGATGCTCCTCTGAAGGTATAAAAAAAGAAAGCCTGCATAATGGGGAAAATCCCCGCAAGCTTTCTTTCTTTTTAATCAGGGTTTTTAAACTTAACCTTGATAACGTTTTTCCCTTTTATTTCTTTGTCCTTCTTGATGCTTTGGCTGACAGCATAGCCTTGTCCGCTTACTTCAATATGAATTCCCGCCAGCTCGCCGTACTGAAGAACCTCTCTTCTCGACCAGCCTGTCATATCAGGCATTTTGATTTTACCGCTCGTTTTCAGAAAGACCTTCTGATTGGTAAGAACTTCCTCATCCGCTTTCGGATACTGTTCTTTTACAGCGATATCACTGCCGATGACAATCGGTGTGAGATTCTCTTCTTTTGCTTTCTTTTGAGCAGCAGTAACCGTTTGATCTGTTAAATCAGGCATCGTCTGCGCTTTCGTTTCTTCCTTATCTGAGTTAGATTTTTCAGTTGGTTCGATGTTCAGGTAGTGCAGGCTGTTTTTCATTGTTGGGTTGAAGATTTCAGAAACTGGATTTGAACCCGTTTCATCATTCTCTAATTGCGGCTGCTGCACTGCAACATAGATCAACAGTTGAGGATCATCTTTAGGCGCCATTCCCATTACAGAGAATACGTAATTATCGCGGCCAGATAGATAACCGTTTTGTCCGGCAATTTGTGCGGTTCCAGTTTTAACAGCTACATCAAAACCTTCAATTTTATAAGGCTGTCCAGTACCGATATCAGATGTTACAACATCACCTAAAATATTACGAACCTTTTTAGCGGTGTCCGCAGAGATTGGCGTACCAGCTGACTGAGGTTTATTTTGATAAATGGTTTTCTTCGTATCAGGATCAACAATATGGTCTATGACATAGGGTTTCATCATTTTACCGTCATTCGCTATTGCAGTCGCAGCCTGCAGCTGTTGAATTGGTGTAACAGCAGAAGCTTGACCATATGCAGTCGATGCTTTATCAAACTCATATTTAAAGTTTATTTTACTTGATACTTCATTCGGCAAGTCAATACCTGTTTTTTGATAGAAATTGAATTTATGAAGATATTCATCAAGGCGGGTATAGCCCAGCTTTTCATTAGCCAATTTGGCAAAAGCCACATTAGAAGACCTTACTACACCATCATGGTATGATGTTGGTCCCCAGCCCACCCCTTCATTATGGTCTCTTACTATTCCTCCGCCTACTTTATATGTTCCGGACTTGTACTTTTCATTGCCGTTATACACATTCTCCTGTATGGCAGCAGCAAGTGTAAAAATCTTCATCGTTGATCCAGGCTCATATGCATATGAAATTAAATCATTATAGTAGTTCGTCACATCGCGCGTGTTCGGATCAAAGCTTGGGCGCTGCCCCATGGCAAGCACTTTGCCCGTTTTTGGGTCGACAACTGCAGCCATGATTTTTTTCGGATTATACTTTTTCGCCACTTTTGTCATGCTGTCTTCCAAAAAGGTTTGAATTTTCTGGTCAATGGTTAAATATACATTGTCACCATTTTTTGGTGCTGTAATTTTATTTTTGCTGTTCGGGAGCTCCCATCCGGATTTGTCACTTTCATATGTCACATATCCGTCCCGCTCCTTCAAATACTTATCCAGCACTTTTTCTAATCCCATCGCACCGGAAATTTCATTTGTTTCTTGGTCAACCTCGGCATAGCCGATTAAATTGGATGCAAAAACGCCGTTAGGATAGTAGCGTTTTGTATCCCGTAAAAATGAAATGCCCGGGAGTTTTAGCTTTTCGATTTTTTGCTTTTGCGAATACGTAATATCCCGGCCTGCTGAGCCGAACTCGACTTGTTTTGCACCTTTATTTAAGATATCAAGGATGTCAGCCTTGTCCATCTTTATCACTTTAGATAGCGCTTCCGCCGTTTTTTCTTTGTTTTGGACATGCTGAGGATGCTTTTTATCAGTGGTCATTTTTTCATCGAGAATGGCGATCAGTTTATATGTCGCTGTATCCTCTGCTATCACTTTTCCCTTTCGGTCTAAAATCGAGCCGCGGCTTGCTTCGATGGTCCTTTTCTTTTCATGCTGCTCTGTCGCTTTTGTCGCAAGCACTTCGCCATTCGCTTTTCCGGTTATTTGAATATATGCCATTCTCCCCAGGATGACAAAGAAAAAGAGAGCGAAACAAATACTTAGAATCGCTGCTCCTCTATTCATAAATTTATTCTTTTTTGGCATTTGAATCATTCCTGTATGTTTTTCACTTTTTTATCTTTTAAATTCAAGCCGTTCTTTTTCGCAATGTCCATAATGCGCTGCGGTTTGCTTAAATCAGCAACATTTTTTTCGAGGTCACCAATTTGCTTGTTTTCGGCTGAAATTTGCTCCTCAAGCTTTTGTACCTCAATATTGGTTTGATATGCCGCATACGCCTTCGATACAATCAAAAGCGATACGCTGAGCACTGCCGCAGCAAAGAGGACAAGGAGCACTTTTTCCCCGAGAGTAATGGAAGCCCTTTTCTTGACAATCACTTTTTTCTCAGGACTGATCGCATGCCGCTGCTGTTTCTCTGGTTGGTAAGCTAAATTGCTCATAGGCTGATGACCTCCTTTTAATTTGCTTTCGCGTTTCGTTATTTTCTTTTTTCGGCAATCCGAAGCTTCGCGGAACGAGCCCTGTTGTTTTCTTCAAGCTCTTCTTGAGATGCCGTAATCGGTTTTCGTGTGATGAGCTTCAGCTCCGGTTCAAACTCTTCCGGTATGACTGGAAGACCCGGAGGAAGTTCCGGAAGTGACGACTTTTCTTTAAAAGTGGATTTGCAAATTCTGTCTTCAAGCGAGTGGAAGGTTATGACTGATACCCTTCCCCCTGGCTTCAGAACCTCAATTGCCTGCTCCAAAGCCTCTTCAAACACCTTAAGTTCATCGTTCACTGCAATTCTGATTGCCTGAAATACGCGTTTAGCAGGATGTCCTCCGCTCCTTCTCGCTGGAGCGGGAATCGCGTCTTTTATTAGATCGACCAGTTGGCCCGTAGTTTGAATAGGAGATTTGATTCTTGCCTCCTCAATTTTTCTGGCGATCTGTTTGCTGAACTTTTCTTCGCCGTATTTAAAGAAAATACGAACGAGATCCTCATAGCGCCAATCATTAACGACTTCTTTCGCCGTAAGTGTGGCCGACTGGTCCATCCTCATGTCCAACGGTGCGTCATGATGGTAACTGAATCCGCGTTCCGGTGTATCCAGCTGCGGAGAAGACACCCCTAAATCAAATAAAATACCGTCTACTTCAGTAATGCCTTGTTCTTTCAAACATTCTTTTAAATACCTGAAATTGCTTTTAATCAGAATGAGCTGCCCTTTATAATCGGACAACGCTTCTTTCGCATGCTGTAATGCCATATCGTCTTGGTCAAAAGCGATTAAACGCCCCTTCTCGGATAACTGCTGCAATAAGTATGTACTGTGCCCAGCTCCGCCGAGTGTGCAGTCTACATATGTACCGTCCGGTTTAATATTGAGCCCGTCTACGGTTTCACGAAGAAGTACTGTCTTGTGTTGAAACATAATGTGTTGGTCCCACCTTTTATCAGGATGAATTGAAATTGTTTTTAGAGTGTTATACACGAAGAATCATTATATATCAAACCCAATCATGTTTTCAGCAATTTCAGCAAATGAATCTTCTTGCTCTTCTGTGTATTGTTCCCAAATTACTTTACTCCACAATTCAATTCGATTAGAAACCCCGATAACAACACATTCTTTTTCCAGTTTGGCATAATTCAATAGAGATGATGCGATATTTACCCTGCCTTGCTTGTCCAGTTCGCATTCGGTCGCCCCTGAAAAGAAGAAACGGGTAAACGCGCGGGCATCTTTTTTAGTGAGAGGAAGTGCTTTTAGTTTCTCTTCAATTTGTTTCCATTCGTGCATAGGGTAGCCGAAGAGACATTGGTCAAGCCCTCTAGTCAACACAAACTGCTCACCGAGGCCTTCTCTGAATTTAGCGGGTACGATCATGCGGCCCTTCGCATCGATGGTATGCTGATATTCACCCATAAACATGATCTCTTGCCCCACTTTCTCTCCTTAACTCACCACTATCCACCACTTCTCTCCACAACTTCATTTTACACTGTTTACCCATAAAAAAAAACCCTGAACTATTCAGGGTTCTTTAAAACTTTATTTCAAAGTTTGACAACTTGATGTTGATTTTGAAAAGAAAATGGCAGATTCTTGAATGATGTGAAGAATTTTGGACCGTACCTGTTCAAATAATACATAATATTCCAAATGCGTTCTTGCGGCGCAAGCAGCGGTTTAATGCTATTTTGAATTCTCTCATAATCCTTCAGGACGTAGCCTTCTTTTTCTTCAATTCGCTTCGTTACAGTACGCTCTAAGAACTGAAGCTGATCCTGAATAAAGGCGGCATTTTTCATGAGTAAAGGTTCCATGCTTTGATCAACCTTTAACGCCTCCTGCCGGACCGTTTT
Organism: uncultured Bacillus sp.; assembly: GCF_958411575.1. Classification (NCBI taxonomy): domain Bacteria; kingdom Bacillati; phylum Bacillota; class Bacilli; order Caryophanales; family Bacillaceae; genus Bacillus; species uncultured Bacillus sp. The sequence goes on along the minus strand of NZ_CATYRA010000011.1, from coordinate 45,668 downwards.
GTGAATCGCTTCAATTTGGCTTTTCGCCTGATCCATCACTGCGGTAAACTCTTCCGGAATCTGGCGCTCAAAGTATGTCTCTCTTTGATTCTCCGTTCCGCGTTCAATCGCGTCTTGTAATGAGATATTCCGTTCAAGCAGTTTTTTCTCAATATGCCGTTCAAGTATCGTAATGTTCAGCCTTGGCATAACAGGAGGCATTTTAAACCCCATCACCGCAAAGGCCTGTTTGAGCTCACCCCAATAGTTGATTTCTCCGGGCCCTGCAATAAATGCTAAAGTCGGAATGAGGTATTCCTGCATTAACGGCCTCGTCACAACATTATTGCTGAAGCGCTCAGGATGTTCTTCCATATGTGTATAAAGCTCATCCATCGTCCATCCGAGATCAAGCTCATTGACGACAAAACGGCCGTTGTCTTTTTCAATTAAAAAACGCTCTTCTTCATATTCATAAAACAGATTCGCCTGCTCTTTTCCGGACTCGATAATCGGCTTGTAGCCTGCTTCACGCATGAAGGCCTGCTGATCTGAAACCGCGCGGGCGAGTTCATCATTTTCCCGAAGAATCTTTTGGAACATGGCCGTTTCCAGCTTTTTAATCCCTGGATCTCCAGAATTCAATAAAACTAAACCCTCCTCTTGGAACAGATCCGCAATCAGCAGTTCAAAGAAGTCAGTGAATGTAACAGATTCCCTTAAACATCGTTTTACATTGTCGAGAAGTGCATTCGTGTGGTCAGTTTCCTCAAAAGCGGCAAATACATCATCTATCCACGCGACACATTTTTCCTGATCAAGCGATGTGCTCGCTGCCGAAGATTTCTTCCAATAAGACTGAGGCAGCTTTTTTTTCACAGGCCCGTTCTCTTCAGATGTATGAACAAAATTAATCTCATCCAAATCGTGGTCTTCTCCGGCCACCCAGAAGACCGGTATGACAGGCACTTGCAGTTGTTTTTCTTGTTCCTTTGCTAACACAATGATTGAAATGATTTTATGTATCGTGTAAAGCGGTCCTGTTAAAAGTCCGGCCTGCTGTCCGCCGACAACAGCGACACTTGACGGGTCCTTCAGCTTCTCAATAGCAGACTGCATGACGCTTGAACCGAATTTGTTATGGTAAGAGGATAAGTACGCCGCCAATTCCTCTCTTGCGAAAAACCGGGAGGATAAGTCTTTCAGTCTTTCGCGCCACATGTCCTTATGATGAATGCTGTAATCAAAAAAAGAAGACATTTCTTCTTTGCCATCTATATAGTGCTGTACAAACACATTCTGATTTTTGATGGAAAGTTCAGTTAGCTGCATCTTCTAGAACTTCCTTTCTCCAATAAATAGTTAGTTATCCGAAATGAGTATAGCATGTTACAGAAAAAGCTCAAAAGACTTTGTTTGTATTTCGCTCCAAAGCTTTAATGCTGCCGTATAAAAACTCCAGATGGACGGCATCAAGGCCGTGAAGGCTTGCTTCCTTCAATAAATATCCGATAATGGCATCAGCTTCTGTCTGCCGGCCTTCAATGACGTCAACCAGCATAGAAGAGCGATTTTCTTTCGTTTGCCCACAAACAGTCCGAACCCGCTCCCAAGCCTCTGCTTCGTTTTCAAGCCTTAAAATGCGGCACGCCTCCTGAAAAACCAGTTTCATAAAAGCCAGATAAGCTGGCGTTGTCAGCAGTTCTCCATTTTTCACCTGCAATAACGCGGTTAACGGATTGATACAAGCATTTACAATCAGCTTGCCCGTCAGCAGGCGGTACCAATCCGTCTCATAACGAATTGGAAAATCCGAGTGGTTATGCTGAAGCAAGATGTTCAGCCGATCTGGTTCAGCATCGCCGAACGCGCTCCATTTTATCGCACCTAAACCAGTATGATCAACAGCTGTATCTGATTTTCTTACAGCTCCGTGCTCAACGATACCAACATAAATGGAATGTTCAACGCGCCAGTCTTTTAGGTCGTGGATATGTCCCATGCCGTTTTGCAAAAATAATATGTTCGTTTTCCCGATCCGTTCAAGCAACGGAAAAACAGACTGAAGCTGATGCTGCTTCACTGTTACGACAAGAAGATCAAAATCCGAATTGATACTCGTGTCCGCACTGCAATCAGCGCTGAATTCTTCGCCGCCTTTATAAAGCCGGATCCCTTCAGACTGAATGGCCGCAGCCTGTTCTTTCCGCCTTGTCACAACAGTCACCTCGTGATGAAGTGACAAATAATAGGCGCATAAAAGACCGACGGAACCTCCGCCGATAATTCCAATTTTCATGATGTCACACCCAATTTAGCTTTTACGTATTATCATAGCAGAAGTACGAAGAAATTACTTCTCAAAGACTTCGTGTGCTTAAAATTAAAGTTTAAATATTTGGATTTTTTAAATAAAGCGTTTACAATATATATAGAAACAACAAAGGGGGAGATTGGTTTGGTAAAGGTAGAACGTCTGCTCAACAACTATAAAACACTTGAAGAATTCAAGAAATTCAAAGAATACGGCATTCAGGAGCTTTCAATGCTTGAAGATCTTCAAGATAATATTATTGAAAATGACAGCACCTCGCCTTTTTACGGGATTTATTTCGGAGATAAGCTTGTAGCGCGAATGAGTCTATATCAAGTTAACGGCAAATCGAATCCTTATTTCGACAACCGCCAGGATTACTTGGAGCTGTGGAAGCTTGAGGTTCTTCCGGGCTACCAGAACAGAGGATATGGGACAGCGTTGGTTGAATTCGCTAAATCATTCAAAATGCCAATTCGGACAAATCCGCGAATGAAATCAGCGGAATTTTGGAGTAAAATGAACTTTGAAACTGTTAAATATGATATGGCGCGGGACAAAGGGGAAAACCCGCTCATCTGGCATCCCGATATGGATCATGAAATGACACCCGGAGAGTCTGCATAGAAATAAAAACAACCGGCCTATTCTTACTCTAGGGCCGGTTCATTTCAGGCGTTTCATTACGTTTCTTGAGCCGCTTTTTTCATTCTTCCGTCTTCTTTGGAAACAACCATTTTTCTGGCCCGATCCATGATATCGATCAATGCCTTGTAATCCTCTTCTGTCATCTCTAGCTGGTTCCTCAATGTTTGATTTTCACTCCGTAAATCCTCAAGCTCTTTTTGCAGCGATTGGATTTGCTCCTTCAATTTTTCCCTTTCGAGCTGAAATTCTTGTGCAGACGGCGCTTCTTTGAATTGTTCGAGAAATTGAATCACATCCTGAATGGACAAATCTCGTTTTCCTTCTGACGCTGCCGCGGCACTCTGCTTGACGGAATTCGGCATATTGACCGAATGAACGCCGATTTGCTTTCTCAGTTCTTTCCTCTGCTTTTTCGCAAGTTCTATGCCTGACTGGTATTGTTTTCTCACATACGAGTTCCACCTGAAACCACAGGCTGCCGCGGTTCTGGTCAGCGCCCTCCCAACCTCCTCAAAGGCGGAAAGCTGTGTTCCTCCCTCTCGAATATGACGAAGCACCACTTCTGCCAGCAGCAAATCCTCATCCTGAGTCCAAGCATCTTGTCTTGTAATGGTCAAATTCAATCTCCCTCCATGTCAGCTTATTTATCTCATACATATGCCGGTAATAGATTAGATAGACTATTTGCACTCACAAATTTTCCGCAAGCTGGCAGGGAGAGAAAAAGAAAAAGCGCAGGGCTTTCACCCTGCGCTTTTCTTATTAGTTACTTTTTACATTTATGTCTTTGCCGTTGTATGATCCGCATGCTTTGCATACACGGTGAGACAATTTCATCTCTCCGCATGACGGACATTCTGTCATACCAGGTACATTAAGTTTGAAATGTGTACGGCGCAATCTTTTCTTCATTTTAGAAGTTCTTCTAAAAGGTACAGCCATTATTCCCACCTCCTTAAAGAGTTAAGATTCATCATCTTGTTTTAAGAGCTTTTCTAGGGCTGCAAGTCTAGGATCAACTTGATTCTTCTTGTCTTCCTCCGAAATGACTTGCCAGTCCTTTCCTTCTTGAGGAGCAGCTCCTTTTTCTTGTTCAGATTCACAAAAGATTTGCATAGGGATTTCTAAAAGAATTTCTTCTTTCACGATCGGAGTTAAGTCGATAGTATCGTCCTCAACAATGTGAACGTCATCATCTTCTATATCATCCGTCTGATGAAATATAAACAGTTCTTTTGTTGAAATTTCAAATGGATACGGAACATCAACGAGTGTTCTTGAGCATGGCAAAATCATTTCGCCTGAAATTGTAAAATCAAACGAAACCTGTTTGGATTTGATATCCGCTCTGCCCTTCACCCGAACGGGAGAAATGCGGCGAATGTCAGAATTCAGCTTTGTCAGCTCATTTAACTCAACTGTTTCATCAAACTCAAAACTTTGTTTCGGCATTTGATGCAGCTGATAAATCGTCCATTTCATTTGTATCACCTCATGAAAGCAACAAACATGATTATAGCTTTTAAGATTGTTTTTGTCAATATTTTTTCTTTACAGCATAATGCTGCCATTCAAGTATCGTTGACAGCGGAATAGGCGATGCATACACTTAAAATAAAAATAAGACGTAAGAGTTTTCATTTGCAAATGTACCATACGTTTTTAAACATAGCAAGAAAGGCGGAAAAAATATGAAAGCTGTCGGATTGGTGGTTGAATATAATCCCTTTCATAACGGTCACCTTTATCATGCCCAAACAGCAAAGCGGCAAACCGGATGCGACACGGCTGTCGCGGTAATGAGCGGACATTTTTTACAGCGCGGAGAACCGGCTGTAGTATCAAAATGGGCCCGAACAAAAATGGCGCTGCAAAACGGAGTCGATCTTGTCATTGAGCTGCCATATCTTTATTCGGTGCAAAAAGCGGAGATATTTGCACGCGGCAGTGTTTCCATCCTGAACAAACTAGGATGCGAAGCGCTGTTTTTCGGGAGTGAAAATGGTGATATTGAGCCGTTTTTAGAAACAGCAAAGCTTATTGATGAGCATAAACATACATTTGATCAGCGTATTAAAGAAGAACTTAAAAAGGGTGCCAATTATCCAGCCGCAGCAGCTATCGCATTCAGCTCCATTTTACATACCGAAAGTACACTTGATTTGTCAAAACCAAATAACATTCTGGGATACCATTATGTGACTTCTATTCTTTCCGGGGGATATTCGATGAAACCTTGTACTACAGCACGCATCTCCTCGGACTATCATGATGCCGACCTTCCTGAAGGCGAAAACCATATCGCAAGTGCCACAAGCATCAGAAAAGCGATGATTGAACAGAATCTTGATGCCTGCCTTCGTTTTCTTCCTGCTGCATCTGCACGTGAATTAGCACATTACCGCAAATCTTTCGGACTGTGGCATACATCTGAAAGCTATTTTTCTTACCTGAAATACAGCCTTTCAACTGTAACAGCACAGGAATTACAGCAAGTATACGAGGTGGAGGAAGGCTTAGAGCACAGAATTCTACGTTCGATCAGAAAAGCCAGCTCCTATCAGGAATTTATGGAGCTGCTGAAAACAAAACGTTATACGTGGACAAGACTCCAGCGGATGAACACACACATTTTAACCAGAACGAAGAAACAGGATATGCACAAGCTGCTTAAAGACGAAGAAGTGCCTTATATCAGGCTTCTCGGCATGACAAAAAAAGGACAGGCTTATTTATCGGAAAAGAAAAAAGCGCTGTCTGTTCCGCTTGTCAGCAAACTGTCCTCATTCTCCCATCCAGCTCTCGACCTGGACATAAAAGCAAGCAGAATCTACAGCCTGCCGATAGAAGAGCCGCTGAGAACTGAGTTTGACCTGCAAGAATACGGACATGCACCGATTCGATATGACGAGGATGAACAACGTTTTTTAAATATATAGAAAAAGCACCTGAGTATCAGGTGCTTTTCGCTTTCAGCTTATTCAAATAACCAATCGCATCCTGCATCGTATCAACAGGCACAATCTTCATATCAGAATCAATATCTTTCGCTGTTTTTACTGCGTTTTTATAATCGGAATTGCTGGCGCCGTTTTGATTTGGCGCGAAGAAAATGTCTTTTCCGGCTTTGTCTGCGGCGACGACTTTTTGATCAATGCCGCCGATCGGGCCTACTTTTCCGTCAACATCAATCGTACCTGTTCCCGCAATATCGTAGCCTTTTGTTTCATCTGTTTTTGTCAGCTGATTATAGATTTCAAGTGACATCATTAACCCTGCTGACGGGCCGCCGATATTTTCGATTTCAAAATCAATATCAGGTTCCACTTTGACGTTTCTGTCCGTATAGAGCGAAACTCCGATTCCTGCCCGATCCGGCTCATCAGGAAATTGTTTTAACGTAAGGGTGACACGCTTTACTTTTTCTTCTCTTTCGATTTTTAACGTGACTTTATCTCCCGCTTTTTTGCTGCTGATATAATCAATCAGCTTTTCAGCAGACTGATAGTTTTTGCCGTCTGCACTGATGATTTTATCACCTACTTCTATTTTCCCTTTTGCAGGCATGTTTTCTACAACCGAGCTTGCGTATATGCCGTTAAAGGAATAGCTGACTTTTTTTCCTGCCTGTTGATAGGCCGCTATAACCGCGTTTTCTTGCGAGCTTTGCATCATTTGGAGCTGCCTTTTCATATACTCCTTATCTGATTCACCTTCTTCCTTGATGCTCTCATCAGGAACAATTTCATAATAAGGGTGCATCTTTGCCCACACATATGTAAACGGATTAGCCGGTCCTACTTTGACAGTCATTAAGGACAGACTCCCTGTTTCCGGGTAGCCTCCCTCCACTTTTATTAGTGAAGCAAGTTCTGTTGCTTCTCCCGGTTTTGTAATATAGTATGGAAGTTTTATAAATGATAAAACGGCAATCAGAATGAGGATGACAAGCATCCAGCTAAAATGTTTTTTACGTAGCAAATTATGAGCCCTCCCAATTCTCTATTTCTTTTCTTATCTTGCTGATCATTCGGTTTGTCGCCTCCTCGCCTGCCGATATCATTGCTTCAATATTGGCAAACGAGCTTGAGCTGTATGTTTCAAGAGAAGGGCGAATCATGATATCTGCGGCGATCGTTTGATGTCGCACCAATTCATTTTGCAATATATCCATACTTTGCATAATCACATCAAAAATATGCGCCGCTGTTTCGGTTTTTCGAACCCTGGAGACATCCGAGGCGATGATGATATCAGCCCCCATGTCTTTTACAACAGAAACCGGAATTCGGTCGACGACCGCGCCGTCTACAAGAAGCCGTCCGTCCAGCCTCTGCGGAATAAAAATACCCGGTATGCTGATGCTGGCCCGCACCGCATCTGACACTGATCCTTTGCGGAACACAATCTTTTCTCCCGTCTGTAAATCACACGCAACAATGCCCAGCGGGATTTGAAGCTCTTCGATTGGTTTTCCGAATGTATAAGCATGCACAAGCTGCCTGACGCGGTCACCTTTTAAAAAACCGAGTCTCGGCATCGTATAATCAGCATAAAGCCGCCGCTTAAAGGCTTTGGCGACTTTTTTCATCGTTGCCACATCATGGCCGGCGGCATAGAAACTGCCCACCAAAGCGCCCATGCTGCTCCCCGCAATCATATCTACTTCAATTTGGTGCTTATGTAAACTGGAAAGCACACCGAGATGAGCGAGCCCTCTGGCCCCTCCCGATCCTAACGCTAACCCGATTTTAGGTTTGGCCAACGCGTTAACCTCCTGCCTGAATTCCCTGTATATCGAATTCTATGGTCTAAACTGAACCCCTATGCTCGTATATTAGTACAAAGAATCAAGAGGACAGGTACTGCTTGGCCGTTTCGTGTCATACATTATTTTATCATGATATACATGTCATTGGGCATTTTTAGCATCGGGGAGGTAAGAATGAACTTGTCGAAGATTAATACACTTTTGATTGCTTCGTTTTTTCTTTTTTTAACAGCGACTGTTATCTCACATCCGCAGGCCTCATTCGAAGCCTCTAAAACCGGGCTTTCTATGTGGTGGGAGGTTGTGTTTCCGTCATTGCTGCCATTTTTTATTCTGTCTGAACTTCTAATCGGTTTTGGCATCGTGCGGTTTGTCGGTGTTTTGCTTGAGCCTTTTATGCGGCCAATCTTTCGGGTGCCTGGTGTTGGCGGCTTCGTTCTTGCTATGGGAATGGCATCAGGAAACCCAGCAGGAGCAAAACTCACTGCCCGTCTGCGGCAGGAAAAACAGATTTCAAGAGTAGAAGCAGAACGGCTTGCGTCGTTTACCAATTCTTCAAACCCGCTCTTTATTTTCGGCGCTGTTGCCGTCGGTTTCTTTCAAAACGCGTCATTGGGCATTTTATTGGCTTCTGCACACTATTTGGGGAATCTGGCTGTCGGTTTAACGATGCGTTCCTATGGCCGCAAGGAAGAGCAGCATCTCAGAGGGAAGAAAACAATACCTTTTCCTTCGATTAAAGATGCTTTACACGCTCTGCATACCGCCAGACTCGCGGAAAAACGACCTCTGGGCAAGATTTTAGGAGACGCCGTGACCTCTTCTGTTCAAACGCTTCTTATGGTGGGTGGCTTTATTATTTTATTTTCTGTCTTTAACCGGCTGTTGTCTGTGGTGCAGCTGACTGATATTCTATCTGTTATCACAAAAGGCGTGCTGACCTTGTTTCAGCTTCCGGCACAATTGGACATCCCCCTTTTATCAGGGATGTTTGAAATCACATTAGGAAGCAAGCTTGTCAGTGAGACAGATGTTTCTCTTCTGCAAAAAGCCATTGTCGTCAGCTTTATTCTCGGGTTTAGCGGCTTTTCCGTTCAAGCTCAGGTGGCAGGTATTTTATCGGAAACGGATATCAGATTTAAACCATTCTTTATCGCACGATTGCTGCAGGGCGTTTATGCCGCCGTCTTCGTCATGCTCTTATGGAAACCGCTTTACACGGCATGGCATGATCCGTATCAGTATGTATTTAAATCTCTTAATAGCAGCGAGTTGCCAACTGCATTTATAAACGGCTGGAATCTGCTTGTGCAGATTGGACCTGCTGTCACATTATTCGCGCTGTTTACGTACATTATCATTTTTTCTTACAGACTGACAAACGGAACAAAAAAAGGATGAGTCAAAAACCTCATCCTTGTCTGAATTTTTGCTGAAGCGCCAGCTCTACTTCAGGCGGCACAAACTCTGATACCGATCCATTGTATCTAGCCACTTCTTTTACGATGCTTGAACTTAAAAACGAATACTGATTGTTTGTCATCATAAAAAACGTCTCAATGGATTCATCAAGCACACGGTTTACGGATGTCCCCTGCATCTCGTATTCAAAATCTGATACCGCTCTCAAGCCTCTTAAAATCGCTTTCGCCTTTTTTCTTTTTGCATAATCAATTAACAGTCCTTGCGACGTTTCAACTGTTATGTTCGGAATGTCTTTTGTCACTTCTCTCAGAAGCTCACACCGCTCTTCCACGCTGAACAAAGGCTTTTTCGAAGAATTATTCAGCACACATACATACACTTGTTCAAAAATATGCGCCCCGCGTCTGATGATGTCCAGATGCCCGTAGGTCACCGGATCAAAACTGCCGGGACAGACAGCTATACTCGCCACATCACTACCCCCTCTTTTTATAAATCGCTACACCTGTAAGTCCATAGGTTTCTTTTCTTGTCATCAAAAGATCTCCTACGGTTTCGGGAAGCTCGACCTCTCTGTCATGCTCAGCAACGATAAAGCCGTCTTCTTCCAGCATTTGATATTCATCGATCAAAGTTAAAAGCGCTTTTAGCTTTTGTTCCTTATACGGAGGATCAAGAAAAATTCCGCGAAAGCCTGTTTCTCTTTTTGCAGCAGCGTGCAAAGCCCGTTCCGCATCATTCCGGTATACCTGAGCATTTTTTGTAAGCTCAAGCGTTTTTAAATTTGATTTTACCGTTTGAATCGCTTTAAAATCACGGTCAACGAATATACAATGCTCAAACCCACGTGAAAGCGCTTCGATTCCAAGACCTCCGCTCCCTGCGAATAAGTCAAGTCCCCTGCCCCCTTCAAAATAAGGGCCGATCATATTGAATATGGATTCCTTCACTTTGTCGGTTGTCGGTCTTGTTGATGTTCCCGGCACAGCCTTTAGTGAACGGCCTTTTTTTGATCCAGAAATTACTCTCATGTTCCACACCACTTTTTCTAAAAGCTATTTTGTTTCTCGGCCAGACGCCGCTATGTACATAGAAAAAAATCAATCCTATCTTAACATAAAGCATTCTTTCAAACAATGAACGCTAATCTTGATAAACAGGTGTATAGGCAGACTGATCCTTGTCCATACTATAAGCAACAGCATCTAGAGGATGTTGTTGCCAACCGCGGAGAAGACTTACGTTTCCCCATAAGTTCTTCCTCCGGTTTCTCCTCTCCCTTTGCCTTCTCCTTAACATGTTAAGGAATAGAAGGACCCCGCAGAAGTCTGCGGGGATTTTTTTATACAGCTATATGCCGATTTTATAATCGTATTCTTTTGCTTTATCAAGCTTTGACTCGAATTCCAATTTTAAAAACGGTTTATAAGAAGGCTCTACTTTTTTCACAAAAGAGTAAGACGCAATCTTGTCCATTGTTTTTTCAATTTGGTCCATATCGCAATACAGCACGACATATTTTAAGCGTTTTGATACATAGTGCACATTTCCGAACTTCCTCAGCATTTTGCTTTGCTTTAGGGAATGCAGATACACAATCATGCCCTGGCGCCTATTCTCCAATACAATCACCTGCCTGATTTTTCTTATATGTAAAAGACGAGACGGCCAGTCTCGTCAGGACACTTTGCATCCGCAGCTTCCTCCTGAACCGCAGCCGCCTCCGCATGAAGACAAACCGTCAAAATAAGGGTTCCCAGTCGGAACTTTAACATGCTCCGAAACAGCAGTCCCAATCTCGACGCTAACCTCATCAAGAATAGACTGGAGCTCATTTTCAGCTCTCTTGAAGTCAGCCACCTTATCATTCAGGTCCAGCTCCCGCTTGATCTCCCTCATTTTCCGGGATATTTCTCTATAGTCAGGATGATATTTGCCAAAACGCTGCACATCCTCATACTGCTCTTTTATTTTGATAAAAGAACGAATAATCCGCCCTGCCTCTTCATCTTCTTGGAGACGCTTGTAACAATTGCGGTAGTTCTCAGCCGTCTCCGACTGCAGAATCATCTCGGCAAGCTGCTGAGCTTCACTTTGAAGCCGCACGGATTCCATCGTCGCATACATAGCACGCACCTCCAGTTGTTAGTTTACCACGAAACCAGCCAATTGGAAAATGCTTAACCGCAGCCCGAAAACAATCTCCCTGCATTTACAGCATGAAAAAAGACCCTCTTTCGGGCCTTTTAATCTTTTGTCCGCATCGCTTGAAACATTTGCATCATCATTTGCGCCATTTGAATCCCGTTCGTAAATTGGTTCACCCGGTGCGGTATGGTTTTTTCATAAAAGTTCATCATCTCAAGCTGAAAGGAGGACAGATCATCCGGTTTTCTCGAAAGTCTGCGGTACCATATCGGCTGTTCTCTGATGAATCGTTTCCGTTCTTCGTTTGCTGAAATAAATTCCTGAACCTCTTTGCGCATATGAGCTCCCCTTTTTAATCCTTTCGAAAAGAAAAAGGATGCTGTCCAGAGCCTGGCTGAGATTGTTTCTGGCCGCTCCCGGAAAATGTATTAAGAAGACTTTGCAACGATGAGATCGACTGGCTCATTTTATTGATTTGTTCGTTCATTTGATTGACATCCATCTTTTTCACCGCAGTCACCATTTTAGAGACAAAATCATTTTTTTGCTCTGTTTCAGGCACAGCTTTCGCAGCTTCTTCCGGTTCCCGATACGGATCCCAAATCGGGTCGCTCTCCCCGAAGAGGACCCAATTTTCATATACGTCCTGCCAGCTTCTTTGTTCTTTGCGTACTTCTTTTATCAGCTTGGGATGCTTTTTGACGAATTGTTTAAAGTCATTGATTGAATGATTGGCATGTTGATTCGCCACAATCCTCACCCCCTCCGAAAATCGATACCTACTACAATGTATCGTTTTGTCAGGCATTGTGTTCGCCTATATTCTTTCCCGAATAAATTTTCAGCTTTGCCCCATACACTCGCGAAAAAGACTTATTGAATGGGAATCTGCCTTCACATCACATTTATCCCGCTGCAGCTCTTATGCATACAACGACACATGCATTCAGATCATTAAGCTTTTGTAAAAATTAAAAAAGCCGTGGAACCATTCGTCCGCGGCTTTTCATTACCATTGCTTAATAAAATTTTGAGTGTAATATTTTCGGTCTACTCCGACACCGAGATGCGTATAATCTGAATTCAGAAGCGCTTTTCGATGGCCCTCACTATTCAGCCAGCCTTCTACAGCAGCCGGGCCGTCCACATAATTATATGCAATATTTTCTCCCGCTTGCTGAAAGTCAACATTCCCTTTTTCTAAGCGGTCTTTCAGCGTGCCGTATTTTTTAGAGACATGGGAGAAATAATTATTTTCCTTCATGTCCTGGCTATGTCCAAAGGCCACTTCCGCCGTCGGCTGATCCCACTCAAGCTTCGCAAGCCCATGTTTGACTCGTATGACATTCGTCAAATCAAGTATTTGCTTTTCGCTCGTCGTTTGGATCTTTTTCCACTTATCATCTGAAACAGCTTCCGGTTTCATTAATTCACCGCGGTACACAACCTCATATGGTCTTTGTTTTACAAAGGTTTGCGCATCAAACGCCCTGATGCTCGATAGCTTCCCCTCAAATTTGTCCATATACAGCTGGACATACATCTTTCCTACCTTAACAGTCGGCCTGGTATTGATATCCTCTTCAGAAAACTCAAACCGATAGGAATTTCCTTTATACTCTACATTCACAAACGGTGCCACCTGGGTCGTCTTGAATACTTCTCCGGTTGTTTCACCAATTTTAAAAGGCTTCGCGTTAATATCATTCCCAGTAGCAAATAATGTGACCACTTTATTGTTCAATACCCCGATTTGGACATACTGGTCCTTTCCTTGATTGTACACCCACCAATCGTAATCATAAGCTGAAGGGTCAATGCGTTCAGGTTCCCCAAGCTTTTTCATTACGTCATCGGCGGACTTGCCCATAAAGGATAATAATCCTGAAGTCGGCATATGTATTCGTTTGCCGCTTTGCGCTTCCTCGTTAGACACTTGGGGCTCGCTGTCATTTGATTTTTTTTCAGGAACAGATCCATATTGAATAAACAGAACATATGTTCCGCAGATAATCAAGAGGATAACCATCGCTCTCAAAATATTTTTCAATCTATCACCCCCGTGGCGAATCACAATGTCTTGCCTTACATCCCATTACAATACAGCCTATTTAACATGTCAAAGATTTATGTGTTAATGAAAAAAACCTTCTTCTCTATTATCACCCTCGGAAATATCCGATAAGGCGCTGCCGGCACGTTCATTCGTTTGCTCAGATAAAGAAAGATCACCAAGCGTGACAATTCCAGTCAGCTTTTTGTTTTTTGTAACAGGTATCCTTCTGAGCTGATGGGATGCCATCAAATGAAGAACCTCATCGACTGAAGCATCTTCCTCTACGCTGACAGGTTTTTCGGTCATCGCGTCAGTGATTTTTTGCGAGTTTGGTTTTTTTATGGCGATTCCTCTTAACACGAGATCACGGTCGGTCACGATGCCGACCAGTGTTTCTCCATCCTCATCAACTACCGGAATCGCCCCTACATTCGCGTCTTTCATCTTTACCGCAGCTTCATATACATTATCTAATACCGTGCAATATTGCAAGTCGGCTGTCATCAGATCTTTTATTTTTGTCATCCGTATAACCTCCTTTAGTCTAGTGCTATTGTCGTCAAAATTTAATTTTTGCATACTTTCAAAAGAAGAAGATTCATTGAAAGTTTAACGCTTTCATACTATGATTGTCAGGAAAGGTAATTTTTATAAGGAGGGGTCAGTGTTGAAGTTTACTGAAAGCGGACTTGAAGGGGTAAAGGCTGAGCTCAGCTGGCTAGACGACTTAATGGAAAGCAAAGGCCTCGTCAGAGCGGGTCAATGGGATTACGAAAGAGTCACCTATGACAAGAAGTTTTCGACGATTGAGGGTACGTTTTACCTGCGGATACAGGGCATTGCAGCAGAGGGCGATGTTGGAAGCGGCCGTGCCGTGATTCAATTAATGTCCCCTCTCTTAGGCAAGCATTACTACCCGCACGGAGTAGAATATGGAGAAACAGAAGAGTTTCCCGTACAGGTTGTGACAAAAAGCAAGGCACTAATTCAGGACATATCCGACATGTTAAAAACGGTTCAAATGTAATGAAAAGGTACAGCATTTTACGCTGTACCTTTTATGATATCGTTTGCTGAATATACGGCGGCTCCTCCTGCCCGTCCTTTTCCCTTTCTTTCTTCACCCATTGGAAAAAAACAATCGCCAAAAAAGTACCGTACACAATTTCCTGAATGATTTTCATCATAACTGCTCCGAGCTGCTGATCTTCTAACAAAGGCAGTGTATTGAACATCTCCGGTCCTGTTAATGGAACCTGCCCCATCATATCGGCAGGTACACAAAGCTTCATAGCCTCAGCCCACGCAGACGGATCTGTATAGGTGGCATATAACGGCGCGCCGCTGAACATGATCAGCGCGCAAGCAGGCGTAAGCAGCATACCGTCCGCCATAATATATCCCAGCTTCATCAAGCCGCTGAGCTGCCGAAGACGCTCGACCTTATGAACAAGCGGCCACCACATCAAAAACGCAAGCACAAAGATAACCCAAGTCATTAATGTATGATATAACGAATCTGTTTTGACAGTATCAAATATAAGCGGAACATGATATAAAGAAAAAATGCCGTTAAACAAAAGCAAAGCAATTAAAGGCTTCGTGAAAAATGAAAAAACCGGTTTAATGGCAGGCCTGAAAATGACTTTCTCCCAGAGCCATGCAGGAATTCCCGCGATCAATAGCGGCGGAACGACCAAATACAGGACAGCCATCTGCACCATATGGGCGCTGAACATAATGTGTCCGAGCAGGTCAACCGGGCTTCCCTCGGCTGCATATAAAAACAGCATTGCCGATAGAAAGCACACCATCTCTTTACCCGTTATTCGATTTGGCTTTGAAGACATTCGCCTGTAAAAATAGAGATAAAGTACTGTAATGCCCAACAGGATACAAAAAAGATAAGGGCTCCACATCGCGCGAAACCCAAACACGTCTAACTGATTCATCTCTTCACCTCCGGCGGCTGTTCAAATTACCACCATATAATTGTGACAAACGCAAGCACAGTGATGAACGCGACAAACATGCCTGAATACAAAAACATTGCCGGCGCCTCATGCCCTTTTTGATTCATATGCATGAAATAATACAGCTGGAAGATGACTTGAATTGCAGCAAGCAAAATAATGAAAGGAATCGTAAACCAGCTGCCTACACCGTCTGTTGCCACTGTCAGAAATGCAACAATCGTAAGACCGATCATTAAACCAAAAGACAGAACCTGATATTTCATCTCCTGAGCGTGCTTCTTTTTCTTAAATTCAAGGTCGCTGTTGATATGCCCTCTGTTTTTTTTACCGACCATGTTTATCCCACCATCCCCATTAAATATACAACGGTAAAGATGAAGACCCACACGACATCAATAAAGTGCCAATAAAGACTGGCAACATAAAACTTAGGCGCCGTATATAGGTTCAGTCCCCTCTTGGCATTACGGATCATCAGCGTGCTGATCCACATAAGCCCAAATGCCACGTGAGCGCCGTGTGTACCGACAAGCGTGTAAAACGCGGAACCGAGCGCAGAGCTTGTGATCGTAAAACCAAACTCATGGGTGTAATGCTTAAACTCATAGATTTCCAGTCCTAAAAAGCCAGCCCCCAATAAAATCGTAATTCCCAGCCAAAGCTGCATTTTGCCGAAAGAAAAGTTCTTCATGTGGTACATCGCGTACACACTTGTTAAACTGCTTGTTAATAGCAGCATTGTGGCAATAAACACAAGTGTTACATCGAACATTTCCGTCGTAGGCGGATCACCGGCATTTGAATTCCGGAGCGCAAGAAACGTTGCGAAGAGAGACGCGAACAAAACTGTCTCTCCCCCAAGAAAAAGCCAAAAGCCTAAAAATTTATTTTTCCCTTCCAGTGTTACTTTTTCGGGAGAAGCTGGAAAGGTTTCTGCGGTGA
Organism: uncultured Bacillus sp.; assembly: GCF_958411575.1. NCBI lineage: Bacteria > Bacillati > Bacillota > Bacilli > Caryophanales > Bacillaceae > Bacillus > uncultured Bacillus sp. Next base: position 29,409 of record NZ_CATYRA010000011.1, on the reverse strand, counting down.
ATTTTTCTTCAATTTGCATTATGCCTTCACCCCTTTATCATCGTTCGGCAGTTCCTCTTTATGAATATGATAGCCGTGATCATCAATTACTGAACGAAGCAGCATCGTAATAAATGTGATGCCGAGTCCGATAAAGATCACCGGCAGCCCCCAAGCATGATCGGTTCTGTACAGCAGCCCGAACGCTGCGACAAAGAGGCCGAAGGAAATAATGAACGGCAGGATTGAGCCGTTTGGCATATGAATATCATCAACCGGTTCAGCCGGTGTCATTGATTTGTGTCCTGCCTGCTTCTCGATCCAAAACGGATCAAGCCCTCTGACAAAAGGAAGCTGTTTAAAGTTATACTCAGGCGGCGGTGAAGAAACGGTCCATTCAAGGGTACGTCCGTCCTGCCATGGATCAGCTCCGACATATTCGCCTTTTACTGATGTCCAAATGACATTGACCAGCAGAAGAATAACAGCTGCCGCCATAAAAAACGCCCCGATTGTACTGATCAAGTTGCCTGTTTCAAGACCCTGGCCTGGCAAAAACGTATAAACCCGGCGCGGCATCCCCATTAAACCGACAAAATGCTGAATGAAAAACGTGAGGTGAAAGCCGATAAAAAACAATACAAATGAAATTTTCCCCATCTTCTCATGCAGAATTTTACCGAACATTTTCGGCCACCAGAAATGAACACCGGCTAAAAGGCCGAATACCACGCCGCCAATAATGACATAGTGAAAGTGCGCCACCACAAAATACGTATCATGGAACTGATAATCAGCAGCTGCTGCTGCCAGCATGACACCCGTCACACCGCCGAGAACAAAGGACGGAATAAATGAGACGGCGTACAGCATTGCTGTCGTATACTTCACATTTCCTCCCCAGATCGTCAAAAGCCAGTTAAAAATCTTAATCCCGGTCGGTATCGCGATAGCCATTGTGGCAACCGCAAAAATCGCATTTGCAATCGGGCCGAGACCTGTCGTAAACATATGGTGCACCCAAACCATAAAGCCCAGAAAGCCAATGAGCACGATGGCAAAAACCATTGATGAATACCCAAACAAACGCTTTCTGGCAAACACAGGGATGACCTCTGAAAAAATACCGAATGCAGGCAAAATTAAGATATAAACCTCCGGATGGCCAAAGATCCAAAATAAATGTTCCCAAATGACCGTATTTCCGCCAAGCTCCGGATTAAAGAAATTGGTGCCGAACAGCCGGTCCAGCATCATCAGAGCCAATCCGACCGTAAGCGGAGGAAATGCGAACAAAATCAATGCCGAGGCTACAAATGTCGTCCATGTGAACAAAGGCAGCCTCATGTAAGTCATGCCTGGAGCTCTCATGTTGATAATCGTGGCCAAAAAGTTAATCCCGGCTATCAGCGTTCCGAGCCCCGATATTTGCAGTCCGAGGACGAAAAAGTCTATGCCGTGCCCTTGAGAATGAAGCGAAAGTGAGGCGTATGACGTCCAGCCCGCGTCTGGCGCTCCGCCCAAAAACCAGCTTAGATTTAAGAAAATGCCCCCGAAAAAGAAGAGCCAAAAACCGAGCGAGTTTAAAAATGGAAACGAAACGTCACGAGCCCCAATCTGCAAGGGAACGACCGCATTCATCAAAGCAAATAAAAGCGGCATCGCAGCCAGAAAGATCATTGTCGTCCCGTGCATTGTCATTACTTCATTGTACGCTTGTGCACTGAGAAAAGCGTTTTCCGGTTTTGCAAGCTGAATTCTGATAAACATCGCTTCAATTCCACCGACAAGAAAGAAGAATCCCCCGGCGATTAAGTAAAGAATTGCGATTTTTTTATGGTCCACCGTCGTCAAATAATCCCAAAGTATAGATCCGCGCGTCCGTTTTTCTGTAAGCGCATTCAACATATGTGACCTCCCCCAATATCTCCCTTTCTTCCCTACTTGCTTTCCGTTTTTAAGCCTTTTAAGTATTCATAAAGCGCATCTGTTTCACTGTCTGAGAGCTTCGGATAGGTTCCTGTCATTTTGTTACCCGGTTTTACGCTCTCAGGATCCTTCAGCCAAGCTTTCACATTTTCTTCGTTGGCGTCTTTCACCCCTGCCACTTTTGCCCTTTCACCGAAGGTCGCCAAATTAGGGGCCGTTCTCGCTGCTTCTGCACGCTTATCATTCGGCTCTACTGCATGGCAGCTCAGACAGTTCTTCTCTTTAAACAGTTCTTCGCCCTGCTTAGCCAAATCGCTCTCTGTTGTAGACTTATAGTTTTTCATTTCTTTTGTCCAGCCCTGGAATTCTTTTGCAGACAACGTCTTTACCTTAAAATCCATCAGCGCGTGTGAAGGGCCGCAAAGCTCTGCACACTTTCCAAAAAACATATCTCCTGCCTCTTTGCTTCGTTTTGAATCAAATGTCAGGAAAAACTTATTTTCATTATCCGTATTCGTATCAAGTTTTCCTCCTACAGAAGGAATCCAGAAGGAATGTTTTACATCTGAAGCTTTTAAATTAAAATACACACGCTGGTCTGTCGGCACAATCAGCTCCTGGCTTGTGATAATGCCGTAATCAGGATATTCAAATTCCCACCAATATAAATTTGCCCGGACATTGACTACAAGCGCATCCTCGGCTTTTCGACCTTTCTTATCCATTGGTGATGTATCCGCAAGCTCAAGCGTATATAATACGACAGGGATCACAAGAATAATGAGCAGCAAAATCGGGATCACGGTCCATGTGATTTCTAAAATTTTGTTCCCCTCTACCTGTTTCGGTATCGTGTTCTCACCGACCCGTGATCTTCTGAATCTCACAATTACATAAAAGAAGATAACAGATACTACTGCAACAACAACCACCATAATCAATGTGCTGAGCACTGTCAGGTCAAACTGTTTATCAGCCACCTCGCCAGCAGGCTTGAGCGTGGATAAAAAAGGTTTTCCACATCCGCTTAATAGAAGCGGCACTAAGGCTAATAATAAAATAAGACGCCAATGCTTTACCATTTCACCCAACCCCTTTTCTGGTCAATACAAAGGCGGAAAGCAGATTCAAAATCTATCGCAATCCAGCCTATCACCAATAAAGCACTTACATTTCCTCTTCTCTTAAATTATGAGTTTTTTTACTCAAAATGCCATCTATGTATAAAAGTAAAGCCGCCTGATTAAACAAGAGGTCAAGGCGGCATTTACTAGTTGTCATCGTTTATTTTGAAGTAATAAAACAAGCAACGTATCTATTTTTTAGAAAAGAGTTAAGACAACCATGGCAACGAAATAGATTGTCATGTAGTTAAGCGAGTAAACGAACATCTGCGTTGCCCACTTCATGATATTCTTGGAGCGAAAGCCCATTAAGCCGAGAATCAGCCAGCCAATATTTAACAGCAAGCCGAGGATGACAATCGGAAGGCCAAGGCTTCCAAGGAAAAACGGAAGCGGCATCAGGCACGCAACCCACACAATAATTTGTCTTTTTGTCACTTCAAATCCGTATACGACAGGAAGCATCGGAATATTTGCAGCTCTGTAATCCTCCGTTTTCTTAATAGCCAATGCTAAGAAATGAGGAATCTGCCAAATAAATAAAATCATGAATAATACCCATGCTACGACACCGATATTTCCTTCCACTGCCGTCCATCCAATAAGCGGCGGTACTGCACCGGAAACACTTCCTACTACTGTGTTAATCGTATAGCGGCGTTTCGTCCACATTGTGTACAATACAACATACGTAAAGACTCCGATAAAACCAATAACAGCAGCCATAACAGTTGTCATCAGCAGCATGATCAATCCTAAAGCAACCAGCAAAATTCCAGACCATAACGCCTGATTCGGCTGAATTTTACCCGTGACCGTCGGTCTTACTTTCGTACGCTCCATAACATGGTCAATATCCCGGTCATACCAGTTATTGATCGCGCATGAGCCCGCAATAATCAGAGAAGATCCGATTAATGTAAGAAGAACGGTGTTTATATTGCCTAAAAAACTCAAACCGGAAATATGCAGTGCAAGCCACATTCCAGTGAAAGTCGTGATGAGATTAGAATTCACGATCCCTATTTTAATAAGGGACAGAAAATCTTTCCACGCCGTTGTTTCTTCAATTTGTCCGTCTATAGCTGTATCATTTAAGATTCTGGAGTTAGCCATAACGTAAACCTCCCTTACAAACCTAACGCAGGAGAATAAAAAAACCTGCAACTCTATCATACAAGATAACATCTTGTAAAAAAACATCCTATTAAATATTAAACGACAAACCGGAATTTATTTGTGAACTTTTTATGAATTTTATCAAAGATGAAGGCAATCACCAAATCGGCAGTGCGTTTACCTTATTTCTATCAGACCCAGCATGAATAATCAAGTGTACATTTTCCGGAAGCCGTCATTCTATTATATTTTTGTGAACAAAAGGCTCTAAGAATTGCCACAAAACACATATTCGCTTACACTTGGAACGTATATAAAATTGCAGCAGTATGTTGAGAAGGTGAATATTGTATGAATAAAGCATTAAAAGCTCTCGGTGTTCTGACAACATTTGTCATGCTTATTGTTTTAATCGGGGGAGCTCTCGTTACAAAAACAGGTTCCGGCCAAGGCTGCGGCAGACAGTGGCCGCTGTGTCACGGCCGTTTTTTCCCTGAAATGAATCCGGCTTCAATTATTGAATGGAGCCACCGATTCGCAAGCGGGATCTCTATTATCCTTGTGTTAAGCCTTGCGTTTTGGTCATGGAGAAAAATCACGCCGATTTTCCGTGAAACAACGTTTCTCGCGATCATGTCTATTATCTTTTTATTTTTACAGGCACTGCTTGGCGCATTGGCTGTCGTATTCGGTTCAAACGCGTTGATTATGGCGCTTCACTTTGGCATCTCATTGATTTCTTTTGCTTCAGTGCTCATTTTGACATTGCTCATATTTGAAGCAGATAAATCAGTTAGAAAACTGGTTAAGCCGCTTCAAATCGGCAAAAAAATGCAATTTCACATGATAGGGATTTTAATATATTCCTATATCGTTGTGTATACAGGCGCATATGTAAGACATACTGAATCAAGTCTGGCATGTCCTGATGTGCCGCTATGCAGTCCGCTGAACAATGGACTTCCGACTCAATTCCATGAATGGGTGCAAATGGGCCATAGAGCAGCAGCCTTGCTGTTGTTTGTATGGATTATTGTGGCCGCTGTTCATGCTATTACTTCCTATAAAGATCAAAAGCAGATCTTTTGGGGATGGATCTCATGTCTTATTTTTATTACATTACAGGCGCTGTCCGGTATTATGATCGTATACTCTGAAATGGCTCTGGGCTTTGCACTTGCCCACTCGTTCTTTATTGCCTGCCTGTTCGGCATTCTATGCTACTTCTTATTATTGATTACACGCTTCCGTTATGAATCAAAACAATCATAATAACTCTAGACCAAAGCTTTCTGCGCTTTGGTCTTTTTTGTCTCCTGTTTTTTGCCGCTTCATACGTTTCAATGGCCTCCGCTGGACTTGATGATCATTGAGCGGCTCGCTGCGCTCCGTATTTTTTGTCATCGTGATTAACATATGGATTCATCACAGCCTGCGAAGCATAAGTATTGCTTCATGATAAAAATGTGCATATAGAACCCTTTTGCCATGCTTCATATCAAAAAACAGATCGTGCCTTAAAGAAAATATTTATGGCTCATATCAGACTACAAAGTATCTGAGAGTTTGGCAGCAGATAAGCCTGTTTTTGTTTTAAATATGAAATGGCTTGTGACAGTGCTGTATTGTCTTCAAGCCTCACAGTTTTCATTTCCCTACGCTTTTTTCCTAAAAAACAAGAGTGTATATCAAATGATATACACTCCGGTTTATTATGCTTTTTCAATTTCGAGAAGCAGATCTCCCGTTTGGATCGGCTCGCCATTTTTTACATGAACCTGCTTGATTGTTCCTGAGAAAGGCGCCTGAACCGTTGTTTCCATTTTCATCGCTTCATTGATCATCAAATGATCACCTTTATTGACTTTTGTACCTGCTTCAGTCAATACCTTAATAACCGTTCCAGGCATAGAGGCTGCGATGTGGCTTGGGTTTGTCCGGTCCGCTTTCAGTCTTTCCTGAACGGAAGACTTAATGCTTTCATCTTTGATGACAACTTCACGCGGCTGCCCGTTCAGTTCGAAATAAATGACGCGAGTGGCATCAGGCTGAGGCTCACCGATTGAAATCAACTTAACGATCAGCGTTTTTCCGCGCTCAATTTCCACTTCTATTTCTTCACCTAATGTCATGCCATAGAAAAATGTCGGCGTATCTAATACCGAAATGTCTCCATAGCTTTCTGCTGTTTTCACATAGTCAGAGAAGACTTTAGGATAAAGGGCATACGCCACAGCATCTTGATCTGAAATCTCCAAGTTATGCTGCTCTTTAAATTCCTGTTTGATCGCTTCAAAGGATACCGGTTCAAGCAGTTCTCCAGGTCTGACCGTAATCGGCTCCTGCCCTTTTAAGATCAGCTTTTGTAGTTTTTCCGGGAATCCGCCATGAGGCTGGCCGATGTTTCCTTTGAAAAGCTCCACGACAGAATCAGGGAAATCTAATTGTTCGCCTTTTTCGTAAACGTCCTTTTCAGTCAGATTGTTTTGCACCATGTAGAGCGCCATATCTCCGACTACTTTAGAGGAAGGCGTGACCTTCACGATGTCGCCGAACATATCGTTGACGCGTCTGTACATTTCTTTGACTTCATTCCAGCGGTCGCCTAGGCCTACTCCCTTCGCCTGCTGCTGCAGGTTGCTGTATTGGCCTCCAGGCATTTCATGCTCATAAATTTCAGTATGCGGAGACTTCATTCCGCTTTCAAATTCGCTATAGTATTTACGAACTGACTCCCAATATTGGGACAGCATTTCAACGTTTTGGACATTCATTTCCGGACGGCGGGCGTTCCCTTCCATCGCATGATAAAATCCGCTCGCGCTTGGCTGAGACGTTAATCCTGCCATTGAGCTGACCGCCACGTCTATGATATCAACGCCGGCTTCAACAGCTTTTGCATACATATAAATACCGTTGCCGCTCGTATCATGCGTATGAAGGTGAACCGGGATGTCGATCGTCTCTTTCAAAGCAGAAACGAGTTCATATGCGGCCTGCGGTTTTAACAGCCCTGCCATATCTTTAATTCCGAGAATATGGGCTCCGGCAGCCTCAAGCTCTTTCGCCATCGACGTATAATAAGCAAGATCATATTTCGTACGGTTCTTGTCAAGGATATCTCCCGTGTAACATATCGCAGCTTCTGCCACTTTTCCGGTATCCCGAACGGCATCAATGGCTAACGTCATCCCTTTTACCCAGTTTAAGCTGTCGAAAATACGGAACACATCAATACCGGATTGAGCAGATTGCTTCACAAATTCTTGAATCACATTATCCGGGTAATTCGTATAGCCGACCGCGTTTGATGAACGAAGCAGCATTTGGAATAAGGTATTCGGCACTTCTTTGCGAAGCTCCTCCAAACGCTTCCACGGATCTTCTTTCAGGAATCGGTAGGCTACATCGAAGGTCGCGCCTCCCCACATTTCCATACTGAATAGCTCAGGCCATAACGCAGCCGTTGGATTCGCGATTTTTTTCAAATCATGAGACCTGAATCTCGTCGCCAATAAGGATTGATGAGCGTCTCTGAATGTCGTATCAGTTAAAAGGACAGATTTCTGTTCCTTAACCCAATTTGCAAGCCCTTCAGCACCTTTTTCATCGAGAATTTGCTTTGTTCCTCTGGCAGGCTGCTGATCTATGTCTACTTTTACGTTTATCGGTTTGTCAAACGCAGGTTTTTCTTTTTTCCCGATTCCAGGGAAGCCATTCACTGTCACATTGCCTATGTAAGTGAGCATTTTTGTTCCGCGGTCTTTCTGTTTAGGGAAAATAAATAATTCAGGTGTTGTATCAATGAAAGACGTATCATATTGCCCTGTCAGGAACTTCTCATGCTTTGCAACGTTCTCAAGGAACGGAATGTTTGTTTTAATGCCTCTGATTCTAAACTCCTGAAGGTTTCGGACCATTTTGGCCGCCGCCTGTTCAAACGTTAAAGCCCAAGTTGAAAGCTTAACGAGAAGTGAATCATAATATGGCGTGATCACGGCGCCTTGGAAGCTGTTTCCGGTATCAAGACGGACGCCAAAACCGCCGCCTGAGCGGTAAGCCATGATTTTTCCTGTATCAGGCATGAAATCATTTTGCGGGTCCTCAGTCGTAACCCGTGACTGAATGGCATAGCCGATTGTAGAAATGTCCTTTTGCTCAGGAATATTTACTTTTTTGCTGTGAAGGGTGTGCCCTTGAGCAACAAGGATCTGTGTTTGAACAATATCGACACCTGTAATCATTTCTGTAATCGTATGTTCAACTTGTACGCGAGGGTTTACTTCAATAAAGTAAAATTCGTTGTTTGCAACAAGGAACTCTACCGTACCCGCGTTTATATAGTTTACATTTTTCGCAAGCGCAACTGCCGCTTCACAAATTTGGTTTCTTAATTCAGGTGACAGAGAGACACTCGGCGCCACTTCAATGACTTTTTGGTGGCGTCTTTGAACAGAACAGTCCCTCTCAAAAAGGTGAACGACATTGCCCTGCTTGTCACCAATCACCTGAACCTCAATATGTTTCGGATTTTCAATCAATTTTTCTACATACACTTCATCATTGCCAAAGGCTGCTTTTGCCTCTGATTTTGCACGCTCATATGCTTCTTTAACTTCACTTTCAGATCTGACAATCCGCATACCGCGGCCGCCGCCGCCCAATGAAGCTTTAATGATAATTGGATAACCATTCGTTTGTCCAAATTGTTCGACTGCTTCAAGCGTTTCTGCAGGGCCGTCGCTTCCGGGAATCACAGGGATTCCAGCTTTTTCTGCCTGCTCACGCGCTTTTACCTTGTCACCAAACATATCTAGATGTTCGGACTTTGGACCAATGAACACGATGCCTTCTTCTTCACATCGTTTCGCGAAATGGATATTTTCAGACAAGAAACCGTATCCCGGATGAATCGCATCGACTTTGTTTCTTTTCGCAATATCAATGATACCTTCAATATCCAGATAAGCATCAATCGGTTTTTTCCCTTCACCGACCAGGTATGCTTCATCCGCTTTGTACCGATGGTAGGAACCGGAATCTTCTTTTGAATAGACCGCAACTGTACGAATATTCAACTCGGTACACGCCCGGAATATTCGGATTGCAATTTCTCCCCTGTTTGCTACTAATACTTTTTGTATCGATTGCTGTGACAAACTTTTCTCCCCCTTACCCGAATGGAATATAATCTATCATAGCGGAATACCCTTCCCCTGTACACACTTGTTTTTTACAGATAAACAGTTTTTTTGAGCTGTTTCTTTTTCATTCCCTTCGGCCCCAAGGGCTCTCTCTTTTTCTTATTCTCTGAATATTTCACAAACATGCTGATATTCGCTAATATCCCCATACTCGCCAGCAGCAGCACCAAAGAAGAGCCCCCGTAACTGATAAATGGCAGCGTAACCCCTGTAATCGGAATTAATCCGCTGACTCCGCCAAGGTTAATAAACGATTGTATGGCAATCATGCTCGAAATGCCGATCGCTAGAAGACTCCCAAACGGGTCCTCGCATTTTCTGGCTATATAAAACCCTTTTATTACGATAAAGCCCAATAGGAAAATCACAAACAATACCCCAAAAATACCTAGCTCTTCAGCAATGACAGCCATAATAAAGTCAGTGTGTGATTCAGGCAGATATCCGTATTTTTGGATACTTTCACCGAGCCCCAGACCGAAAATGCCGCCTGAGCCGATCGCATAGTAAGAATTGATCACTTGTAAACCTGATGAATTTGCATACTTAAATGGGTCTTCAAGACTCTCAAAACGTGCCAAACGGCCTTCAGTTAAAATTTTGTCTTGATTTAAATAGATAATTGGACTGATTAAAATTAAAACAATTCCGCCCAGCAAAACAAGCCTCATCAGCGTCTTTCCACTGAAACCGGAGCACAAGATCATGCACGTCGCAATCAGCCCTATAATCATGGCTGTACCGAAATCTGGCTGCATGGCAATTAAACTGCAAATCACAAGCGTCATGACTACCGGAGGAGCTACTCCTGTTAACAGATGGTCGATATAGCTTTGTTTTTTGGCATATACGGCTGCAAGGTATAAAATCACTACCAGTTTAACAAACTCCCCCGGCTGGATACTCATTCCGCCGATTTTAAACCAGCTTTGCGCGTTTCCGGCAACATGACCGAATACAAACAGCGAGATAAGCGCAAGAACAGAAACAAGCAGTATTCCCTTCTGAAACTTTTGATGAGCCAGTGCTTTGTAAGGAAACACAGCCATGAGAATAAAAAGAGCGCCACCTGCAATTAAAGCAAACAGCTGCCGCATGAAGAAAAAATTACTGCTTACGTTATATCGTGAAACAGCCGTAATCATGCTTGAACTGTATACCATCACTAAACCGAATCCGCATAGTAAAACAATTGCGAATATCAGTGAGTAATCATAAGATTTGAGCATTTTTTTTAACATAACATCCTCTTCCCTGCTTCCAACTTCCATTATCTATGGTTTTATGTATTTATCTTTTTTATTTTACTACAATTTATCAAATGAGACGAAGAATCTCTATACGATTCGGAAGGAATGTGTAAAAAAAGACCGTCTTTAGTGAGAGAAAATTAGCGGTTATAAAAAAACCCAAACTGTTAATAAGTTTGAGTTTTATCATTTATTTACCTGTAAACGCGTCATGCAAAGCAGACAATTCGCGCTCCAATGTGTATAAAAGGTCTTTACCGTCTTTTTCATCAACCAATCCCAGGCGGACAGCAAAATCGATTTCCCTCGAAAGCCCGAACATTTGAGTATCTAAAACCTCTTCATATAGAGGACATTGAGGCATCGTTAAGTTATCCATTTGTACTCGGATCAGCTTCAAAATCTTCTCAGCGTCTACTTTTAAGAGTTCAAAAGCTTTTTGCCGATGGTCAACTATCATCTCTGAAGCCAAAAGTATCCCTCCGTTCCCCAGGCGAGTACCTAATTCTTCTATTTATCATAAAGGGTATCAGCAGAAAATGCAAGAGGATTTAAGCAGATGACATAAATTAAAAAATACTCAGCCTGTACATCTCAGACATTATTTCCAAAAGCTTTACACCTGCAATGCTGTTCCCTTTTTCGTCCAATGCTGGGCCAAAAATGCCGATCCCGAAATCGTAGGGTGAAAGGCCCATAATCCCTCCGGATACGCCGCTTTTTGCAGGAATTCCGACCTTAATTGCAAATTCCCCGCTAGCATTGTACATTCCGCACGTCACCATAAATGTTTTGCAAATTCTGGCGACATCTTTTGGGATGATTTGCTCCCCAGTCTCAGGTTGTCTGCCGTTCAGCGCAAATACAGATCCGATTTTCGCCAAATCCAGACTGTTCATCTCAATCGCGCATTGCTTCGTGTATAAATCCATGACCGCTTCTACATCATCCTCAAAAATGCTGTACTGCTTCATATAATAACACATTGCCCGATTGATCATTGATGTGCTGTATTCGGATTCAGCCACTTCCCGGCAGTAAGTTATCTCTTGGTTGTTTGTCAGCCTTCTAATAAAAGAAAGTAAATAATCAAGTCTCTCTTTCACCGTTTCCCCTCTAATCAAGCTTGTCACTACCAAAGCCCCGGCATTGATCATAGGATTTAACGGCTTGCTCGGATTCACTGTCTCCAGCTTGATAATTGAATTAAACGGATCACCGGTCGGCTCCTGTCCAACATAGCTGAAGACCTTATCTTTGCCGTATTCCATTAATACCAAAGCAAGTGAGAGGACTTTTGATATACTTTGAAGTGTAAATGTTTTTTCTACGTCACCTGCTGACAGACAAATATTATTGGAATAATAAATCGCCACTGACAGATCGTGTTTATCGGCTTTTGCCAAGGCGGGAATATAGCTAGCTACCTCCCCCTTGTCCGTCACCTTTTTCGCCTCTTTCACTAAAGCTTCAAGCTCGTCATTATGCCGGCATACCATGCAACCACCCTCGCTCCCTGAGCATTTCAATACACATAATTTGTACACAAAGTGACAATTCATGCGAAAACTTTTATAATTTTGAGAGAAGGGGGTTATATCATGAGCGTTATACAAGTAAAAGGCAATGTTACATATCCGATCACCATTGATCCAAGCGTATGGATTTTTGATGATCGCAAATTTTCGTTTGACCGCAAAGGGGACAGTCAAGACTCACATTTACAATCAGCCGGGGATGAATCCGATCTTGATCCTGAACGCGTTATCAGAGAGGGACGGATTGCGCCGCCGACATTAAAGACGGAAAAACAATACGAGAGGCAAAAACTGATGAACGGCAGTTTTGCAATGAAACTTGGGACTGTGCTGAAAAATGCCGAGCCGCTCAGCTCTGCGGCACAATGCGTATTTATCACAAGTTCGGAAAAGGCGGCCGTTCCTCTGGAAATCGCTCTGAACAGTATTGTCCATTTCAGTGAGGCAGGCAAGCCGATTCAAGAAGGCGGCCCCGTTCATGTTTACTTTGAAGATCCAGTTGATCACGAACAGCCGATCGCCGATATAAAAGAAATCGAAATTATTTAGTATTACAGTAAGTCAGCGGCAAGCTGGGCGAGGCCTGATCTCTCACCTTTTAACAGCTTCACGCTGCCTGAGATGGGTTGTCCTTTAAACCGCTCAACCACATAGGCCAAACCATTGTTAAGACTGTCTAAATATGGGTGATCAATTTGTTCAGGATCGCCCATTAAGACAATTTTACTCCCCTCACCGACTCTCGTCAGCAGTGTTTTTACCTCATGCCTGGTCAAATTTTGCGCTTCATCAATAATAATAAATTGGTCTGGAATGCTTCTTCCCCTGATATAAGTCAGCGCCTCTACCTGGATTGAGCCAATACCCGCCAGAATAGCCTCAAGCTCCCCTGGTTTTTTCGCATTAAATAGAAACTCCAAGTTGTCAAAAATCGGCTGCATCCAAGGCTTTAGCTTTTCCTCTTTTTCGCCCGGCAAGTACCCGATGTCTTTGCCAACAGGAACAATCGGTCTCGCCACGACCAGCTTTTTGTATATTCCTAAGTCTTCTGTCTGTAATAGTCCCGCCGCCAACGCTAAAAGCGTCTTGCCGGTTCCCGCTTTTCCGATCAGGGTGACAAGCGGAATATCTTCACGCAGCAAAAGCTCTAATGCCATTGTCTGCTGTACATTTTTCGGTCTGATTCCCCAAATATGTTCATCATCAAATACGAGTCTTTTTAATACCGTTCCGGTTTTATCTGCAATTCCGACTGCCGAGGAGGATCCTCCCAGCTCATCCTTCATTAATGCGAATTGATTCGGATAAAACGCATGCTGTTTTATATCATTTACTGAAATTTGATTTTTCCCGTAAAAAGAGCTGAACAGCTGCTGGCTGATATATAAATCCTTATAGCCGCTGTACATTTCATCATTGTCCACAACCCGGTCATTTAAGAAATCTTCGGCGAGCAGTCCGATTGCGTCCGCTTTCACTCTGACAAGTACATCCTTGCTGACGAGGATAACCGGCCTGCCATTTTCCTTCGTTTCTTCCTCGAGGCTTAAGTTTTTCGCAACGGCTAATATGCGATTATCATTCGTCTTTTCAATAAAGATCTCTTGAAGCTGGTGAAACGAACGATGATTCAGTTCAATTCTCAGTGTGCCACCCGTGTGGAGCGGAACATGCTCATGCAGCCTGCCCTTTTGCCTTAGCGCATCGATCAGCTTAGATACGTGCCTTGCATTCCTCCCAACTTCGTCCATATACCGTTTCTTTGAATCAACCTCTTCTAATACGACAGCAGGGATGACAACCTCATTTTCTTCAAAAGAAAATATCGCGTTAGGATCCTGTAATAACACATTCGTATCTAACACATAAATTTTACTCAAGTCTCAGCCTCCTGATATAAGGGTCAAAGTTCTTCCTGCTTCTCTTACGATGAAAAAAGGTGAATGCCTGCTAAAATATATGTTTTTGTGCATAAAGATAGAAGGTTAATTCAACAATAAAATTAATGAATGCATTTCAAGGAGGGAACCCGCAAGTGCGAATTCTTTTCATTCTCATACAGCTGACGCTTATTCTGTCCGCATGTGCCTACCAACAAGGAAAACAGGATCAGAATGTTGAAAAAGAATCAACAAGACAGCAGGAAACCAAACCGATTCACGTAAAGGACACAACTCAGGAGACAAAAGACAAGGGAACAAGAACAGATATTGCTAAGCATCTTGTCAGCGTTGCTGAAAAAAATCCAGATGTCAAAGATGCAACAGCCGTTGTGCTTGGAGGTTATGCCGTTGTTGGGATTGATGTCGATGATACTTTGGACAGAAGCAAAGTGGAAACGATTAAATATTCTGTGGCGCAGGCTCTAAAAAATGATCGATACGGCGCCAACGCAGTTGTCATTGCTGACCCAGATACGGTCAGCCGCCTGAATGAAATGAGCAGAGAAATCAGTAAAGGCCGTCCGGTAACAGGCATACTAGATGAATTAGCTGCGATTGTCGGCCGAGTGCTTCCGGAAGTGCCTAACGATGTGATTGACAATGAAGACGAGCCGCAAACAAAGCAGCAAAATGACCAATTAAACAGAAAGCAGCAGCAGGAAATGGAACAGGAGCAAAACGATCAATCTGATCATCATATGAAAAAGAATACCAATGATTAAGCTATAGCATCGCGCTTTAGCTTTTTCTTATTTTGGACAGCTTCTGATCCGTGCTATAATACATGGTAGTGAAAGAGGTGATATGATGAGGGTCCAATGTTCTATTTGCGATAAAATTGAAACAATTGATGATGATACCCTGATCGCGAAACGGCTTCGAAACCGCCCAATCCATACATATATGTGCCAGGAATGCCACGACCGGATTGCCCAAAAAACAGAAGAACGGCTGAAAACGGGAAAATTCACTTTTCACCCGGGACAGCAAAAAAAAGAAAAAGTCAAAAAATAAAGCGGCCGCTTTACCATACAAAACACAAAAAAAGACTCAGCTTCTCAGCTGAGTCTTTTTATGATTTTGCAGACTGTCCCTTTTTCGACTGATACAGCCGAATTTTGTAAATGATTAAAATCAGCGCAGCGACGATCAATCCCTCGGCCACGGGCAAAAACACTCCTAAAAAGGTCAAAACAGTGCAGCCCAAAGCCAGAAATACATACACCACTGCTGATTTTAATACCGGAAGCCGTTTAGCAAATCCAAGCTTAAATACAATAACGGCCAACACAAAAATCGTGCCGTACAGCAGCCACATGCCTGCCGCAGGCTGCCGGTCTACTTGATATAGAGCGGCGAAGAACGACAGGCGTTCGCTTACGTCATTCAAAAAGATTCCCTCCCCTGCAAAGTGCGGGTTCTATCTTTTCAAATTCTGCAAGAGATTAAGACAATCCTGCTGTTTTTTTCTTTTTAGCCGCTTTTTCACGTTCATTTTTATTGAGGATTTTCTTTCTTAAACGGATAGATTCAGGAGTTACTTCACAGTATTCATCTTCGTTTAAGTACTCTAGAGATTCCTCAAGAGACATGATGCGCGCTTTTTTAATTGTAGTTGTCTGGTCCTTTGTTGCAGAGCGGACGTTCGTCTGCTGTTTCATTTTGCTGACGTTAACAACAAGGTCGTTGTCACGGTTATGCTCTCCAACGATCATTCCTTCGTATACTTCAGTACCCGGCTCAACGAAGATGACACCGCGGTCTTCAATTCCTTGAATTCCATAAGATGTCGCTTTTCCGTTTTCCATTGATACTAGCACACCCTGGCGGCGTCCGCCGACTTGGCCCGCCTGCATCGGCTGGTAGCTGTCAAACGTATGGTTCAGAATACCGAATCCGCGTGTTAATGATAAGAACTCTGTAGAGTAACCGATCAATCCGCGGGAAGGAACTGTAAAGATGAGACGAACTTGGCCGTTTCCGTTGTTGATCATATCAATCATTTCGCCTTTGCGGGCACCCATTGATTCCATAACTGAGCCTGTATGCTCTTCCGGAACATCGATTTGTACACGCTCAACAGGCTCACAGCGTACGCCGTCGATTTCTTTGATGATAACTTCAGGTTTTGAAACTTGAAGCTCATAGCCTTCACGGCGCATATTTTCAATTAAAATTGACAAGTGCAGCTCACCGCGTCCGGAAACAACCCAAGCATCAGGAGAAGCTGTTGGCTCAACACGCAAGCTCACATCCGTCTGAAGCTGAGAGTGAAGACGCTCCTCGATTTTGCGGGCCGTTACATATTTGCCTTCACGGCCTGCAAACGGACTGTTATTCACGACAAATGTCATTTGAAGTGTCGGCTCATCAATGCGAAGCACTGGAAGCGGATCTTGATGGTCTACAGGACATACCGTTTCACCAACGTTAATGTCTTCCATGCCGGAAACCGCTACGAGGTCTCCTGCTTTTGCTTCTTCAATTTCCACACGCTTTAAGCCTTGGAAACCGAAAATCTTTGTTACACGGAATGACTTAGCCGTTCCGTCAAGTTTCATAAGAGAAACCTGCTGACCGACTTTCATCGTACCGCGGAATACGCGTCCGATCCCGATACGGCCTACATAGTCGTTGTAGTCAAGAAGGGCAACTTGGAATTGAAGCGGCTCCTCTGCATTTTCAACAGGTGCCGGAACATGCTTAATAATGGTTTCATATAAAGCTTCCATGTTTTCATCTTGCTGTTTCGGATCAAGACTCGCTGTTCCATTAATCGCGGAAGCATACACCACTGGGAACTCGAGCTGCTCTTCATTGGCATCAAGCTCAATGAACAGATCAAGAACCTCATCGATAACTTCCTCAGGACGGGCAAAGTCACGGTCAATTTTGTTTACAACAACAACCGGGTTCAGATTTTGCTCAAGAGCTTTTTTCAGAACGAAACGAGTTTGAGGCATGCAGCCTTCATATGCGTCAACGACAAGCAGTACACCGTCAACCATTTTCATAATCCGTTCTACTTCTCCCCCAAAGTCTGCGTGTCCAGGGGTATCCAAAATATTAATGCGTGTATCTTTATAATTAATCGCAGTATTTTTCGCCAAAATTGTAATGCCGCGTTCACGTTCAAGATCATTAGAGTCCATTGCGCGTTCAGCAACCTGTTCGTTGGCACGGAACGTACCAGCCTGGTGTAAAAGCTGATCGACTAGAGTCGTTTTCCCATGGTCAACGTGGGCAATAATCGCGATGTTGCGAAGATCATTTCGAAGTTTCACTTTTTCATCTCCTAATAAAATTAGATAACTTTCACATTATACCACACATCCTCTTTAAAAGCGTCACGTTTTTCTGTAAACTTATGATAAGACGTAAAAGGGGATGGAAAATATGAAAAAAATGAATTGGCTTTTACTATTATTTGCATTTGCAGCGGTTTTCAGTATTATGCTGATCGGCGTCTTTATCGCTGAAAAAAGCGCTGCAGGCATTATCGCCAGCATCGTACTTGTTTGCGCCGTAATGGGCGGCGGATTTACATTAAAAAAGAAAATGCGCGAGCAAGGCTTGCTTGATTAAAAGCATTGCCCGTCTGGAGACATTGTAATCAAAAAAACACCGCTAAGAAAGCGGTGTTTTTCATTTCATTAAGTCTTATCTCCCCTGTTTCTTAGTCAGGAAGATGCAAAACAGCATTCATACATAGACAATCGTTCTAACGATGACACATGTGATCGGCAAAAAGTAGTACGGTAACGATATACATAAAATACCATAAAACCTATTTTTCCGACGCCAATCTCTCCCTATAATGGAATTCGTAGCACAATTCACAAAAGGGAGAGAAGAAACATGAAAAAAACATTTGTAAAAAAAGCGATGCTAACGACTGCCGCAATGACCTCAGCTGCTCTATTAACGTTTGGCCCTGATGCAGCCAGCGCAAAAACAATGGTTGATAACACCACTGTTCATGTGCAGCATCAAACCATCACAAACGAAGATCTCAATACATTCTTTGATTTATTAAATCAATGTATATACGAACAAGACGGTGTGTATTATTTTGACAGCGAAAAAGCTGTCGAGTTAGGAATGACAAAAGAAGAGGCTCGAGTAATCGCAACACTCTGGGAGTCGACATCAGAATTTTTCAGCGTTGTTTCACAATGTGTGTATGTCGAGGATGGAAATTACAAATTTGATTCAGAAAAAGCAGTTGAACTTGGCTTCTCAGAAAAAGAAGCTCTCGCACTTGAACAATTTTTCTCCGCTGTTTCCCTAAAGATTCACATTCTTCAAGCAGCAATTGTATTACAAGACGGTGTATATAGCTATGATAAAGATGCAGCGGTACAAGCAGGGGCGACACCTCTACAAGCTGACGTTTATGAAAAACTCTTCAGTGCTCTGTCACAAGAACAGCTTGCCGCAGTCTATGACATGATTCACCCTCAAGCTTAATCTAAAAAAGCGCTTGCCGGAATCGGACAAGCGCTTTTCTTATATCAGCAGTTTGATGATCAGCATCACGGCAACCGCCGCTCCAAACCAACAGGCAGCTTTAACGATTAGCAAACCGTAGTACCTCTGTTTAAACCGCATTTCTTCTTCCGGCAGAAAAGCCTCCTCAACGGCCTGTCCACCTTCCAATAAAAAAGGCTCAGACATCATGTCATACATTTCTCTGCAGCTGCTGCAGGTCTTTAAATGTTCTTCAATGACGTGTTCCGTTTCGCTTTTACAATCATCTTCAAGATACAGAGGGAGCAGGTCTCTTACTAGAAAGCAGGTCATATCCGCTCCTCCTCTCTTCTTTTCGTCATGTTTTTCTTTAGCTCTAATCTGGCCCGGTGAAGTGTGGTTTTCACCTTCGAAAGACTCCAGCCCAATATCTCAGCGATTTCTTCATAAGAAAGCTCTTGGAATTCTCTTAAAATCAATACGGATTGATGCTGATCTTTTAACTGCAGAAGCTCCTGCATTAGGGTTTCGCTTTTTACCGTCCGCGACAGATACTGTTCAGGCTGCTCATAAGTTGTTTGCGTTAACCCGTCATTTTTGCTGATATCAGTAAATTGGTATTTGACATCCCTGCGGTACCAATTGACAAAGGTGTGATGTGCAATGGTGTAAAGCCACGTTCTGATGGAAGAGTGCCCCCTAAACGAAGCCAGGCCGTTAAGTGCTTTCACAAATGTGTCCTGCGCTAAGTCTTTGGCTGTTTCAAGATGATGAGTCCTTCTAAATAAATAATTCAAAATTTCTTTGTAATACTGTCGATACAAGTCCTCAATAGAATCCCTATGCTTCATTAAAAGTAAAACCACACCGTCATCCAAATGGCCAATAAAATGAAACAGATGTACATGGAAGACATGTATACTTTCATGTGTCTGATTTGGCTCTTTTCTTCAGCACCAGGGCTTCTCTTTAAATAAACTTCACTCTTCAACCTTTCCGCGTTCTTTTGATATAACGGCTCGTGCTGTTTCATCCATTCCATTGATTCATCCTCTAGCTCTCCTTCTTTATATAGGTCATATAAATCTAAAAAAACAGACTCTTTTTCTTTATGATTCATAAAGACTTATCACCTCTTGTGTTTCTCCATCCACCACATAAGCATCATGGCGGTTTGATCCAAACGGCTGAATAATGATCAGCCATGCGTAATGGCGTTCATTCCCCCTTTGAACGATAATCGGGCGCATACGTTTTTTGTAAATGACATCTCGGTATACAGAAGCTACTTTTTCATACGCCAATTTTCCATTACTGTACGTGTACGGGAATGACTTATCGAGTGCGCTGTAAACATAAACGTTTAGCTGCCCTTGATCTTCAAAAAACTCATACGTATGAGAGGAATCAGAATACACCGCCTTATCACCCTGCCTGCTCTTTATCTTTATTTCTGATACATCAGCATCGAAGACCGATAATATTTGCCGCTGCAGCTGGTTGTTTGTCAGTGAAATATTCTTTTTCATTGGAAGCGAAATACTTTGTAAACTGCCGGATTCGCTTTCAAATTCCACAACAATTCCGTCTTTTGTTTCAACATGCACTAAGCCTCCAAGCAGGCCGTTGCTTTCAACATCTGTAATCTGATAAGGCTGTTTCGGTATGTTTAAAGCTGTAAACATTTTCTTCATTTTTCCTTGTATGTCTTGTTCTGTGATATGAACATGCAGGAGAGAATCAAGCTGATAAATAGATGGGTCTTCACTAAAACTCATTAAGGTTTCCTTTTCCCAATAAAATACCGTTCCATCATCATCATTATCTTTTTTATGAAGTTGATTTTTCAGATATATACGAACGGCTGTCTGGCCGTCTTCTTTAGACACCTTTGTTTCGATGTGCTCCTTGTTTAACACACGGCCATGCCGTTCAAGGAAAGCAACGGATTTCCGGACGTACTCTTGATCAGTCAGTGTTTTTCCCCGCGGCTTTTTCAAGTACTGATAGCTATTAATCAGCTGTGATACTTCATCCACCTCTGCCTCATAGCTCAAGCTTTCAAATGAGTAGAAATAATGCACATCCATCTTTGTATCATGCAAATACAATGTCTCATTCGTAGGAAAAAATGACTTTATAATCTGTTCTGCTTTTTCAGATGAGATATGCTCCCCGACAAAATTGAATGAACCCTGGACATTTATCGGCTTTGATACAGCGAAAGCAGCGGTTCCTGCGTTATATATCGGATTTAAGAGCGAGACAAAAAACACAATAACAGCCATCGTCAGCCACTTATTCACGCGCACATAAACTTTGCCTGACTTTTGGAACAAATGATAGCTCATCAAAAATCCCGCCATTGTTAAATAAATCGTATATGGCATTACTGCACCATAGTCTATGGAGATTCGCCCGGAAAATGGGACAAGCAGCAAGACAAGCAGTCCGATAATCAGCGTATAAAATAACCCTAGTAAAATCTTATTTGTTCTCCAATACAGCTTGAAAAACAGTACATTCAAAACAATAGGAAAAATGATGATGAAAAACAGGAACATAAATTCAATTGGCTCGACCCCATCAGGATACTCCTTCCAATAGGAAAAGAAACTGAATATCATTTGTACGATCGGCAAACTGACAACGGCAAGATCGAACGTATAAAACATGCCCTTTCCGCTATGATCACGAGGCATCAGCATATAGTGAAAAGCCGTCAGCAGCACATACCCGTATAACAAAAAATGCACCAGCGGCAGCAGTTCATTGCCGTCCTCTCTTAAGTAAGCGCTGGTAAAGTTTGTAGCCTGCACCTGATGAATGAGTTCAACAGACACCCCGGCCAGCAACACAATCCGCAATAAGACACCTGCCAAGAACATCGTGCGGTACCGGTTTATTTTAGGATGACGCCCCAATAGATATAAACCCGCCAGAACAACTATTGACCATTGAATCAGCAAGGTGCTTTGTCTGCTTAAGATAAAATAACGTTCAAAATGCAATACATAATGACTGAATAACTCCAACACGAACAACAATCCTTTACTTCTTATTAAGGCCTCATTCGGTTAGACAGCCGGCTTTTCAAAAAGTTTCAATAAGAAACAAACATGTCTTATCTTTCCCTTGATATGTAAATAGACACAACACTTGCAATGACCCATCACATGACACTTGACTCATCTTGATATTATTCAACAAAAATAAACACAGGACAATTCTATCAATTTTGTCTAGTTTTGTTAGTTTTTGTTGAGTATTCGAGAAAGCTAGTTTAATATAACAATATAGATTTTTCAGTATTTTCAAAAAAGGGGGATTTATTGTGGGTTTAGGTAAGAAATTGTCTGTTGCTGTCGCTGCTTCGTTTATGAGTTTGTCAATCAGCCTTCCTGGTGTTCAGGCTGCTGAAAGTCATCATCTTAAAGAGAATCAAACAAATTTCCTCTCCAAAAATGCAATTGCACAATCAGAGCTTTCTGCACCAAATGACAAGGCCGTCAAACAGTTTTTGAAAAAGAACAGCAACATTTTCAAAGGTGATCCTGCCAAAAGGCTAAAGCTTGTTGAAAGCACGACTGATGCCCTTGGGTACAAGCACTTTCGATATGCACCTGTGGTTAATGGAGTGCCTATTAAAGATTCACAGGTGATCGTTCACGTTGATAAATCCGATAATGTTTATGCGGTCAATGGTGAATTACACAATCAATCTGCTGCAAAAACAGAAAACAGCCAAAAAGTCTCTTCTGAAAAAGCGCTGGCACTCGCTTTCAAAGCCATCGGCAAATCACCAGACGCTGTTTCCAACGGAAAGGCCAAAAACAGCAATAAAGCCGAGTTAAAAGCTGTAGAAACAAAGGACGGCAGCTATCGTCTTGCTTACGACGTGACGATTCGCTATATCGAACCTGAACCTGCCAACTGGGAAGTCTTAGTTGATGCTGAAACAGGCAGTATATTAAAACAGCAAAACAAAGTAGA
Organism: uncultured Bacillus sp.; assembly: GCF_958411575.1. Taxonomy (NCBI): domain Bacteria; kingdom Bacillati; phylum Bacillota; class Bacilli; order Caryophanales; family Bacillaceae; genus Bacillus; species uncultured Bacillus sp. The sequence goes on along the minus strand of NZ_CATYRA010000011.1, from coordinate 6,860 downwards.
ACATGCTGCTGCCACTGGAAGCGGAACGACACTAAAGGGCGCAACTGTTCCTTTGAACATCTCTTATGAAAGCGGAAAATACGTACTAAGAGATCTTTCAAAACCAACAGGCACTCAAATCATTACATATGACTTGCAAAACAGACAAAGCCGCCTTCCGGGAACGCTTGTCTCAAGTACAACAAATACATTTACATCTTCATCACAGCGGGCAGCCGTTGACGCCCACTATAATCTCGGTAAAGTGTACGATTATTTTTATTCGACATTTAAACGGAACAGCTATGATAACAAAGGCAGTAAAATCGTTTCTTCCGTTCACTACGGCACTCGGTACAATAATGCTGCATGGACAGGAGACCAAATGATTTACGGTGACGGCGACGGTTCATTCTTCTCTCCGCTTTCAGGCTCATTAGATGTGACAGCGCATGAAATGACACATGGCGTCACTCAAGAAACGGCCAACCTGATTTATGAAAATCAGCCGGGGGCATTAAACGAATCTTTCTCTGACGTATTCGGTTATTTTAACGATACAGAAGATTGGGACATCGGTGAAGACATTACAGTCAGCCAGCCTGCTCTCCGCAGCTTGTCCAATCCGACAAAATACGGTCAGCCTGACAATTACGCCAATTACAGAAACCTCCCAAATACAGATGAAGGCGATTATGGCGGCGTACACACAAACAGCGGAATTCCAAACAAAGCCGCTTACAATACTATTACAAAGCTTGGTGTCTCTAAATCACAGCAAATCTATTACCGTGCGTTAACAACGTACCTCACTCCTTCTTCCACGTTCAAAGATGCCAAGGCAGCTCTCATTCAGTCTGCCCGTGACCTCTACGGCTCAACTGATGCCGCTAAAGTGGAAGCAGCCTGGAATGCTGTTGGTTTGTAATGTTAGAAAAAGCCTGAGATCCCTCAGGCTTTTTTTCGTTACATGTTTTGATTTTTCTCTTCGTTGAAAGAATCATCTTTCACCCCGAAAGGATGATAATCAGCAGCCGTTGCTGATTTGCGACAGATGGGAGCACAGTCGTAAGCATGTAGTACAGAGAAGCTCGATACGCGGTCTTCCCCGCTCAGCTGCAAAGATCAAAAACAGCAGTAAGCCAACGCTGCAGCATACAATATTGATCCGGGCTAAGGGGAGATTCTTCCGGCAGACACTTGGCTCAGGTGAAATAAATAAAGATCATCCGACCGAAGAAAGAGCAAAAATATTGACAAAAAATTTTTTATGTGCTATAATTTACTATTAATATATTTATAAGTATAATAAGATTCTCCTGGCCAGGGGAATCTTATTTTTTATGGGAGGATCATTTCATGAGGAAAAATGAGTCCAGCTTAACGTCTTTGATTTCAGCTTTTGCCCGTTCATATCATAGCCGATATGACACGCCTCTCATTTTTGATGATTTTATTGCAAAAGACCTCATTAATGAAAAAGAGTTTACAAACATCAGCGAGAATATGATTCAAGGAATATCGTTTTTCAACAAAGAGATGGCTGAACATCTGCAAAATGATCCTGAAAAACTATTAAAATGGGTTACCCAAATCCAGCTGTCGCCTACGCCCTTAGCACGTGCTGCGTATTGTGAAAAAGTTTTACACAACGAATTGATGCTGGGGGCAAAACAGTATGTCATTCTTGGGGCCGGACTGGATACTTTCTGTTTTCGGCATCCTGAATTGGAAAACAGCTTACAAGTTTTCGAGATTGATCATCCGGCTACACAGCAATTCAAAAAAAATAAGCTGAAAGATGCAAATCTGACAATTCCGGGGCATCTCCACTTTGTTCCTATGGATTTTACCAAAGCGTTTTCGTATCAGCCTCTTATAGATGAAGGATTTGAAAACACAAAAACATTCTTCAGCCTTCTGGGAGTGTCTTATTATTTAACGAGAGAAGAAAATGCAAGCTTGATCAGAAATTTATTTTCTCATGTCCCATCAGGAAGCTCTATCGTTTTTGATTATGCTGACGAAACACTCTTTACAGCAAAAGGAACGTCAAATAGAGTTGAACATATGGTGAAAATGGCTGCCGCCAGCGGAGAACCGATGAAATCGTGTTTCACTTATCAAGAAATTGAAAATCAGTTAGAATCATCAGGTTTACTGATCTATGAACATCTAGCACCAGACGATATTAATGACCAATTTTTCAACAATCGAACAGACGATTTGTCAGCGTTTGAAACAATTCATTATATTCATGCAGTAAAAAAATAATGTTTTATTCATCAGAGCCTCTCGATTTTTGGGAGGCTCTTTATGGTACTGGCATACAAAAAATAAGCTGCCGTTATCATACGGCAGCTTCTGCTAAAGGCTTCACATGGATCATAAATGATTTGCCTTTCTCATCTTTCTCCGTTTTCAGCTGTTCAAATCCGCATTGGCTCAAAAACAATATCCATTCACTCCGGTCAATGGGAACTGCCGCAAACATCGCTTTATGTTTGGCTCCGAGCAATTTGCTGATCTGTTCAATGATCACCCTCGCATGCCCCTTTTTTTCTTCAGCCGGATCAATCAGCACCGTTCCAAGCCACGGCTTTCCGTTGGAAGGCGCCCACTCGAGATGATAGCTGACGGCAACAGGCAGACCGTCTTTTTCCCATATAAGCCATGATCCGTTGTACATGGAGTAGGAGATCATATAGCTTTCTGCATCTTTCTCTCCAAACTCCTCCTCTTTCCATACAGGATGAGCCTCCGCGAGCTTCTCTAACAACCAGAGGTCATCCTGTTCAAATGGCCTACTTTCGAGCATGAAGATACTCTTCAAATATCATTTTATGTATGGAGGGGTTTCCGGCCAGCACACTGTGATTTTCTAAAAAGGTAAACGGCTCTCCCTCTATGGTCGTATAGATGCCCCCCACTTCATTTAATAGCACACAGCCGGCTGCATAATCCCATGGCGCAAGTCGCATCGTGATGTAAGCATCTATTCTTCCTGCCGCGACATTTGCCAGCTCTAAAGCGGCAGAACCGTAGGAGCGTGTGCCTCTGACTCTTTTCACAAGGGGCGCTAACACACTTGGATCAATTCTTCTGTTTTCCGTTACCCATGTCGCATTAATGGCAAGAATCGCTTCTTCAATAGTGGTTTCTTTTAAAAGAGCCAGCTTCGTTTCATTCATATAAGCTCCTCTTCCGCTAAATGCATGATACAGCTCATCATGCATCACATCATAAATCAAACCGATTTTTCCTTCTCCGTTTTCAAAAATTCCAATTGAAATCGCAAAATTTCTTTGCTGATGCACAAAATTCATTGTCCCGTCAATCGGGTCGATAATCCAGACGACTCCCTCCAGTGAGTGGAGTTTATCTCCTTGTCCTTCTTCGCCGAGTATGCGGTGACCCGGAAACGTTTCTTGAATGCGTTCAATGAAAAACATTTCCGTTTCTTTATCAATATTGGTGACTAAATCATTCGGATTTGATTTCGTTTCAATTGTCAGGCTTTCATTCATGGATTGTTTAATTCTCGTGCCTGCTTCTCTTACCCATTTCTTTGCAATCTCATCAATTTCCGTCCAATTTGCCATTCGTGCGTACCTCTCTTCTATGTAGACCTTTATTTTATAGGATACTGATAACGGCGGTGAAAAAGCAAGGAAAATGAAAAATATCCCTTCTCACGTAAAAACGAACCATTCACGCGGTTCGTTTTCACTATCGCTTGTTACCCGTTAAGACGAATCCATTCTTTTCTGAGTCGCTCAAGTTTGTTTTTGCTTTGTTCAATCTGTTCATCATTTTCTTTTTGCATTGCTTCATATAGGGTTGCCAATTCATAATCAACCTCTAGTCTCCAGACAGCTACACGATTGTTTTTCTCTTCCTTAAATCCCTCTTTTACAACTTGCCTCATTGTCTTTCGCCCCTTCCAGAGATCATTTGTTTGTAAAAAAGCATCCCATTTTGCCATTCAACAATGATTACTTCTTATATCGTATGATTGTTCTATTTACGCGTAACATGATTCTGAAAATTGTGTGTTTACCTATTCGTTTATTACCTCATTTCCCCTTTCTTCAAACGCGCTCAATCTTTTTGACGCTCGTATGAACTGTGATAAAATATGTTTACTTAGAATGAAGGAGGAAAACCATGACACAAATGCGTTTTACGGAAGAAGACTTTAACACATTTACAATAGAAGGCTTAGACGCGCGCATGGAGGTATTAAAAGAGACGGTCCGTCCAAAACTTACAGCTCTAGGCGAACATTTTGCCCCAACTTTATCAGCTTTAACCGGAGACGAAATGTTTCCTCATGTAGCCAAGCACGCAAGAAGATCCGTCAATCCCCCTGCTGACAGCTGGGTCGCATTCGCAAACAGCAAAAGAGGCTATAAAAAACTGCCGCATTTTCAGATTGGTTTATGGGAAACCCACGTATTTGTGTGGTTCGCGATTATTTATGAATCCCCTATCAAAGAAGAATATGGCAAATTGCTTGAAGCAAATCAGGAAACCATCACTAAGAATATCCCTGACAGCTTCGTTTGGTCCGCAGATCACACAAAGCCGGGAGTACATAAGCAGTCTGAAATGGACAAGGAACAGCTGAAGACGCTGTTTGAGCGTTTGCAGACTGTAAAAAAAGCTGAGCTGTTATGCGGCATCCAGCTTCAAAAAGAAGAAGTCCTGAATATGAATAACCAGGAATTCCTTCAGCGTATCGATGATGCCTTTAAGCAACTGGCTTTTCTGTACCGCTTCACCCAAAAAGTATCACAAGCATAAAAAAGAGCCGGAGTAATCCCCGGCTCTTTTTCTTACATCTTAATCTTCGCCTGATCAGATTCCCTCGCCTGTTTGACCGTGCGATAAGGAGAGTATGTACTTTGTTCTTCAAACTCGCCGCATATCTTTTTTTCCTCAGCCTTTCCCGGTACAATTTCCTTGAAACGGCGGTAAGCTTTAAGCAGTTCTTCACGATCTGCACCTTTTTCGTATGCAAGCTCAACCTGCTGGAAAAACGCGATCACATCAACTGCTTCTTCGGTTGTCCAATCTTCATTCATCGGATATTGGTATTCCATTTTCTTCACTCCTTATAGATTTGCTTCTCTTAAGAGAAAGCATCTTCATTTGATCATAAATTGTTCTTTACATTCTTTCAAGTTCATAATATAATTCATTTGTTTTACGTCTAAAAAACGGTTGAGAAACTGATTTTAATACACACTATTATGCATAGGTATGATTACAAAGGTGGGAAAACAATTGTCGCAACATGAAACACCCTTATACACAGGACTGAAAAAGCATGCAAGCAGACAGCCTGTTCAATTCCACATTCCCGGCCATAAAAAAGGGGCAGGAATGGACCCAGAGTTCAGACAATTTATCGGTGAAAACGCGTTAAGCATAGATTTAATCAATATTGAACCATTAGACGACCTGCACGCGCCAAAAGGCATCATTAAACAGGCCCAGGATCTGGCGGCTGAAGCTTTTGGCGCAGACCACACATTTTTTTCTGTTCAAGGAACAAGCGGCGCCATTATGACAATGGTGATGGCTGTTTGCGGACCTGGAGATAAAATTATTATTCCAAGAAATGTGCACAAATCAATTATGACAGCTATTGTATTTTCCGGAGCAATCCCAATCTTTATTCATCCTGAAATTGACAATGAGTTGGGCATCTCCCATGGCATTACACTTGAATCTGCCAAACGGGCGCTTACCGAGCATCCAGATGCAAAAGGGCTTCTCGTCATCAACCCGACATATTTCGGTGTTGCAGCCGACTTAAAAAGCATCGTAGAACTCGCTCATTCGTTTGATGTGCCGGTGCTTGTTGATGAGGCACACGGCGTTCACATTCATTTTCACGATGAATTGCCGCTTTCAGCCATGCAGGCAGGAGCAGATATAGCAGCGACTAGTGTACACAAGCTGGGCGGATCACTGACGCAAAGCTCCATTTTAAACATGAGAGAGGGCCTTGTATCCAAAGACAGAGTGCAATCCATTCTGAGCATGCTCACAACAACATCGACTTCTTATTTGCTTCTGGCCTCTCTCGATGTTGCCAGAAAACGCCTTGCGACAGAAGGCCATCAGCTTGCTGAGGAGACACTGAAGCTTGCCAACCAGACGAGAGATCGCCTCAATCAGATTGAAGGCATTTATTGTGTCGGTTCTGAGATTCTTGTTTCAAAAGCAGCTTACAGCTATGACCCGACAAAATTGATTATCTCTGTTAAAAGTCTTGGACTCACAGGTCATGACGTTGAAAAATGGCTTCGTGAATCCTTTAATATTGAAGTTGAGCTTTCTGATCTGTACAATATTTTGTGTATTTTCACACCTGGTGACAGCCAAAATGATGCAGACCGGCTTGTAGAGGCTTTAACAGAGATTGCACATCATATGTCAGAAAAAGATGTAACACATCAGCAAACTGAAGTTCTTCTCCCGGAAATTCCTTTATTGGCAATGACTCCGCGTGATGCTTTCTACGCAAATACGGAAGTCATCCCATTAAAAGAAGCATCCGGACGGATTATCGCTGAATTTGTAATGGTATATCCACCTGGTATTCCAATCTTTATTCCAGGTGAAATTATTACAGAAGACAACATCAGCTACATTTTCAAGAACCTTGACGCAGGTCTCCCTGTTCAAGGACCCGAAGACTCAACTTTAAACATGATCCGGGTCATTAAAGAACAAAAAGCGATTCAATAAATAAAAAGCATGCGGCTTGAGGGACTGACCCCCGTTTTCGAGACAGGGATCAAAACACATTTTTAACAGCCAATTGCCGATAGTTTATCGGTGATTGGTTGTTTAGTTTCGTTTGAATA
>NZ_CATYRA010000010.1:0-149629 GCF_958411575.1 uncultured Bacillus sp. | reverse complement strand
GCCGCCGCCGAAGCCAGGCACAGCGCCGCCGCCAATGCCAGGGCCGGAGCCGCCGCCGAAGCCAGGCACAGCGCCGCCGCCAATGCCAGACCATGGGTAACCATCTGGATAACGATATTCGTATTCAAAAGCAGGCCATGGCTCATAAAAATGCCCGGCAAACATATAAGGATCAACATAATACATGTGATAACGCCCTTTCTCATTGTAAACTGTACATTTGCAGTTTATGCGAGCGGATGTTTATTGGTGCATTCGCCTATGGATGAAATTGGTATGCGCTCAGAATGCAGAATTATTCGATTTTTTCCTAGTCCCATTCACAATTCCGATGTATCATTTTATAATGAAAGAGCTTCTATTATAAAAAAGGAGACAGACCGTGAATATCGATCAATTATTATATCAATATATCATAGACCACACGGCGGATATTACGGAGAAATGGTTCAGTTTGCGATGTCAGCTGAAAGGAGAGCTATATTCCGCCGACAATTTAAGTGAAGAAACGAAACAGCTCTTAACCAAGCAGCATACGTTTACCAATATAACGATCGCAAGCGCATTCCTTGAGGATCAAACTGAGTTTCAAGAACATATGACACAATGGGCGCAAACCGTGGCAAAAAACAGGGTTGAGCAAGATGTTCAGGTGCATGAGGTTGTAGAAGCCATATCAAACTCAAGAATCTCATTCTGGGATGCTGTCGTTGCGTTTATTAAAGAGAATCGGGATATCGTCACAGATGAGGATGCTAACCGATGGAACCGCATAGTGAATCAGGCGTTCGATAAGCTGATCATTGAGTTTTCCGAGCAGTACCAAAAATTTATGCTGATGAGGCTCACATCCCAACAGGAACTGATCTCAGAGCTGGGCTGCCCGGTGATTTCTATTGCGGATGGAATCGGGATATTGCCGCTTATCGGCTCCATTGATACGAAACGGGCACAGGTCATTTTAGAAACAGTGCCGGTCCGCTGTATCGAGAGAAAAATCACAAGTCTTGTCGTTGACCTTTCGGGTGTCCCGATTGTGGATACCATGGTGGCGCAGCAACTGTATAACCTGTCAAAAACGCTTTTCTTATTAGGCGTCAAAGCTGTATTTTCAGGAATTCGCCCAGATGTGGCCCAGACATCGATTCAATTGGGGCTTGATTTTAGTGAATATGAAACGTACGGCACGCTGAAGCAGGCATTAGAAAACATGGGCGTTCGCTGCATTGTTGAGGAATTGGAAGAAAACCAATAGGAAGTTTGACCAGGCATATGATTGTCCGCCATCGGGTGATCATATGCCTTTTTGAATTGATCAGAAAACACCATTGATTTATCAAAAAAAACATAATATTATAATTCTTATAAGAATACTGTGAATTAAATCGAATTCAACAGGGGGGAAGGTCTTTTGGTTTCAAAATCAACGATTGATCCGGAAGTGATTGAAAAAATAATCAGCTCGCTAGAAACGCTCGATTTCGGCACCATTCAGATTACGGTTCATGATTCTCAGGTTACCCAAATTGAGAAAATAGAAAAGCACCGGTTTTCGCTGAAAAGGAAAGAATCAAAGTGATCGCATAAGGACGTTGTTTTCATTAAATTCTCCTTAAAACATATACATATTTCATCCAATTTTTATATAATAGACCTTTAAGATCATTTTTTAGGAGGATTTTTGACATGCAAGCTACGGTTCACGAGAGTAAGCAATCGATCATGCAGCGCATTTTGACAGTCTTTGTCTTCACACTGCTAATCGCTACTGTCGGTCTATTTATCGGCCAATTTGTTCCTGTCGCTTTGATGCTGCCGCTTTCTATTCTAGAAGTGGGGATGATTATTCTCGCCTTCTGGATGCGCAGAAGAAAAGCAGTTGGATATGCGTTTGTATATACATTCGCGTTTGTTTCCGGCATTACCTTATTTCCGATCGTCAGCCACTACGCTTCCATCGCCGGCGCCTATGTCGTGCTTGAAGCCTTTGGCTCTACATTTGTCATTTTTGCCGTTCTAGGCACAATCGGCGCAAAAATGAAGAAGGATTTATCCTTCCTATGGTCATTTCTGCTGGTAGCGGTTCTCGCGCTGGCGGTGGTTGGCATTTTCAACATTTTCAGCCCGTTAAACTCAGCGGCAATGATGGCGTATTCCGTTATCGGAACCATCGTCTTTTCCCTTTACATTTTGTATGATCTAAACCAAATCAAACACCGTCATATTACGGAAGACTTAATTCCGGTTATGGCATTATCGCTGTACCTTGACTTTATCAACTTGTTCATCAATCTGCTTCGCTTCTTCGGCATTTTGAGCAGTGATGATTAATGAAAAAGCGCCTGTCATTGGATAGGCGCTTTTTTGCCATACACTAAAAAGGCAGGTGGAGTTGTGCGGCTGTCATTTTGTCAGGTGTGGAGCCTGCGCATTTGATCAGATGGGTTTTTTAGTCTTTAAACACGCTTAGCTTTTCAAAGAGATCACCAAGCATCTTCACGAACATCTCTTTTTCCTCATCGCTGTAGTTTTCCATTACCGCGGAGATTTTGCTGAAATGGCCGGGCAGAAATTGCTCAAGCCGTTCTTTGCCCTCCTTTGTCAGTTCGATGCTGATTCTTCGTTTATCCTTTGTGTGATGCCTGCGGCTGACAAAACCGTCCCTCGCCAGCCCGTCAAGCAGTCCTGTAATTGTTGCTTTCGTGACGTTTGATTGCTTGGCAAGCTCTGTCGGACTTAACGTCTGATCCTTGGCATCAAAGAGCAGCATCAAGATTTTGAATTTTCCTTCCGACAGCCCGCTGCCTGTGAAATAGTGCTCCATCACATGATTCATTTTTTTAGAGATATCAAAAAGAGATAAAAACAATTCAAGAGAGTCGGCGTCTATATTGGCATACGTCTCGGCGTGCTCTGTTATATGCTTATATTTCGGTAAATGTTTTAATTCCATGATAATAAGCTCCCGTACGTTCGTTGTGACACGATTATAAAGGAGCGAAAACCATAACGCAACTTGGCTTGGAGATGATTGACAGCTTTTTGCGAAACATAGTAAGGTAACATAGTTAGGTGCCTAACTACATACAGAACTGAAAAGGTGGTTATTATATGAAACATATTTTAATAGCAGGAGGCGGAATCGGCGGTTTGTCAGCGGCCATTTCTCTCAGTAAGCCAGGGTTTTCTGTCACCTTGTGTGAAGCGGCTTCAGAAAACCGCAAAACAGGTGCAGGAATTCTTCAGCCGCAAAACGCACTGGCTGTCTTGAAAGAATTGGGCGTATTCGAAGAGTGCTGTAAGCATGGCTTTCAAACAGAGTGGTTTAAAACGTTTGATGAACAGGGGAATTTGCAGTTTCAAGTCAGTGAATCCTTTTTAGATGACACACTTCCGGGACGCAATAATATTCTGCGAAAAACGTTAAATGACATTCTCATGAAGCATGCCGAGGCTGCGGGTGTAAACATCAAGTGGGGGAAAAAGGTTGTCGCCTATGAAGAAACGGCTGAATCAGTCACTGCCCTTTGTGAAGACGGAGAAAAGATGCAGGCTGACATTCTGGCGGGCTTTGACGGCATTCACTCCGCTATTCGCGATAAGATGCTGCAAAAGGAAACAGAAAAAGAGCACCTCGGCATGGGGGCGTGGCGCTTTTATATCGAGCTCTCTGATTATACATTTGAGGACGCAACATTGATGTATAGAAGCGGAGACACACAAATTGGCGTCGTGCCATTGGCGGAACACGCCGGCTATGTTTTCGTCCTCCAGCCTTGCACGAGCGATTACTGGGATGAGGAAGATACCCGGTTTGAAAGAGTAAAAGAGATTCTCTCTCGCTTTTCGGGGCTGGATTTTGTCACAAAGCATATGTCGAAAGAGCACCCTGTCATGTTTAACAAACTGGAGCAGGTCGCAGTGCAGGAGCCATGGTACAAAGGCCGCGTCGTCATCGGAGGAGACGCCGCCCATGCTGGAGCGCCGACCTTGGCACAAGGAGCGGCAATGGCCATCGAGGATGCTATCGTCCTCGCCGAAGAACTCAAAAATCACGGCGACATCAAAACCGCATTTCATGCGTATTACAAAAGAAGAGCCCCAAGAGCGCTCAAAGTCCAGAACCTCTCTTCAGAAATCGTCCGCCGCGGGCTAAAAGGAGAGCCTGGAGCGGAAGAGCTGATCGGGGAGTGCTATGCGGTGTTGAGGGAAGGATACTAATAGGAAAAGTCCAGAAAGTAATTTCTGGACTTTTTTATTCTTGCTCTGTTTTGTGGCGTATCCGCTCAATCACCTCATGCAGCCCCTCAGGCTTATAAAACTCCACCGGAGAACTGCCCTTCTCAAAAGAAATCGTCTCGGCTTCAATCAGCGCGACATAGCGCCCGTTCACTTTTGCGAGATGAATCGAATCGCCAAAATCCGCTAGCAATCCCTTAATCTCGGTATCTCCGACTTTCATTTTCAGCTGGGCCTCCGGTGTGTGCTCGATGATTTGGGCGGAAGCTTCGATCACTTGATGGGTGTCGAGACGCTCTTGGATTTCACGTTTTTCGCTCGCTTCCCAAATTTCGATGTCTTGTTCAAATTGCTTGAGCTCTTCACTGTTGTCTTCAAATGTCTCGTAGACGTGCTCCTGCACCATATTCATGACCTGGTTTTTCATGATTTCCGGCATCGATTCGCCGTATTCGACGAATTTCAGAAAGTCCTCGAAATAGCGGGCGTGAGAGGCCTGGTGGATTTTCAGCTCGCCTTCCTCGACCATTCCTTCCTCGGGCATGTACGGGTATTGGATACTTTTCATGTTTTTTGTCGTGATCGCCATTTCAACTTTTTTAATGAGAGAAGATGTGTCTGCGATGCGGGCGACCTTCGGCTCAAAATCACATTTCATAATAAAGACAAATGACTCGTCAAAGTATTTTCTCGGCACAGCTGAAGCGACGAGGAACACGCCGCCGCGGACTGCGCTCGTGTCGAGGTACGTGCGGACGAACTGCTCGCTCAGCTCGTTAAAGTCTTCTTTTGTTTCTGCCAGGCGCGCCCGGTTGAACATGTTGTAATTCGGGTTGGAATCGAGCTCGTGGCCGGGCTCGACGATAAAATGGCCGATCTTCGTCGGCACCTGCTCGGACTGCGGATGGCGGTCGGCTTTCCGTTTGACGATTTTTTTCAGCTCTCCGTCGAGAAAGTCCTTCAGCTCGCTTTCTTCAAACTCACCCGTATCAAGGGTTTGGAAGTGCTTGAACTGCTTGTTCGCCTGCTCATCCTTGCCTTCCACTTGTATGACATAAAAGGATAAAAATCGAATTTCAAAATCCATATATGAACTCACCTTATTCGCGTATTGTACAGCTTCTCAAGTATAGAAAAAACAGCGATCATGCGTCAATTGGGAGAATGGAATAATCATGGCCATGAAAGGGAAATGTAGTCAGATAGAAGGCATTTCATACGGAAAGGAATGGTTCGATGAAGGAAACAAGCCCGATTCCTCAGCCGAAGACTTATGGTCCGCTCGGCAATCTACCTTTAATTGATAAAGACAAACCGACACTGTCGCTGATCAAATTGGCAGAAGAGCAGGGCCCGATTTTTCAAATCCATACACCTGCGGGCACGACGATTGTAGTGTCCGGACACGAATTGGTGAAAGAAGTTTGTGATGAAGAGCGATTCGACAAAAGCATTGAAGGCGCCTTGGAGAAGGTTCGCGCGTTTTCCGGTGACGGATTGTTTACAAGCTGGACACATGAGCCTAATTGGAGAAAAGCGCATAACATTCTGATGCCGACGTTCAGCCAGCGGGCCATGAAAGACTACCATGAGAAAATGGTCGATATCGCCGTTCAGCTCATTCAAAAATGGGCCAGACTCAATCCGAATGAAGCAGTCGATGTCCCAGGGGATATGACGAGACTGACGCTCGACACAATTGGGCTGTGCGGGTTTAACTATCGTTTTAACAGCTACTACAGAGAAACGCCACACCCATTTATCAACAGCATGGTACGGGCGCTGGATGAAGCGATGCACCAGATGCAGCGGCTTGATTTTCAAGATAAGCTTATGGTCAGAACAAAGCGCCAATTCCATCATGATATTCAAACAATGTTTTCATTAGTCGACAGCATTATTGCCGAGCGGAGATCAAATGGAGATCAGGATGAAAAAGATTTGCTTGCCCGCATGCTGAATGTGGAAGATCCGGAAACAGGTGAAAAGCTCGACGATGAAAATATCCGCTTTCAAATCATTACGTTTTTGATTGCCGGGCATGAAACCACGAGCGGACTCCTTTCCTTTGCGATCTACTTTTTATTGAAGCATCCTGACAAACTGAAAAAGGCGTATGAAGAGGTCGACCGGGTGCTGACAGGTGCAGCGCCAACCTATAAACAAGTGCTCGAGCTGAAATACATACGGATGATTTTAAATGAATCACTGCGCTTATGGCCGACGGCTCCGGCTTTCAGCCTTTATCCAAAAGAAGACACAGTCATTGGCGGAAAGTACATGATTACAACCCAAGATAGAATTTCTGTGCTGATTCCGCAGCTTCATCGTGATCAGGACGCTTGGGGAGAGGACGCTGAAGAATTCCGTCCAGAACGGTTTGAACATCAGGACCAAGTGCCTCATCATGCGTACAAACCGTTCGGAAATGGACAGCGGGCCTGTATCGGCATGCAGTTTGCCCTTCATGAAGCCACACTTGTGCTGGGCATGGTCTTAAAATATTTCACGTTAATTGATCATGAGAATTATGAGCTTGATATCAAACAAACCTTAACACTCAAGCCTGGCGATTTTCGTATCAGGGTTCAAACACGGCATCAGGAAGCCATTCATACGGACGTTCCGGCAGCTGAAAAAGAGGCGCCTGTTGAGCAAAAAGAGGAAACGGAAACAAAGGGTGCATCGGTCATCGGCCTCAACAACCGGCCGCTTCTTGTGCTGTACGGATCAGATACCGGCACCGCAGAAGGCGTAGCCCGCGAGCTTGCCGATACAGCCAGTCTTCATGGCGTAAGGACTGAAGTCGCACCTCTGAACGACCGGATTGGAAAGCTGCCGAAAGAGGGAGCGGTTGTCATTGTGACCGCGTCCTATAACGGAAAACCGCCAAGCAATGCCGGACAGTTCGTGCAGTGGCTTCAAGAAATCAAACCGGGTGAGCTTGAGGGCGTCCATTACGCGGTATTTGGCTGCGGCGACCACAACTGGGCGAGCACGTATCAGTACGTGCCGAGATTCATTGATGAGCAGCTTGCAGAGAAAGGCGCGACTCGGTTTTCTGAGCGCGGAGAGGGTGATGTAAGCGGTGATTTTGAAGGGCAGCTTGACGAGTGGAAAAAAAGCATGTGGACAGACGCCATCAAAGCATTCGGACTTGAGCTTAATGAAAACGCCGATAAGGAACGAAGCACGCTGAGCCTTCAGTTTGTCAGAGGGCTTGGAGAGTCACCGCTGGCCCGATCGTACGAAGCTGCTCACGCATCCATCGCCGAAAATCGTGAACTCCAGTCCGCAGACAGTGATCGCAGTACCCGCCATATCGAAATCGCATTGCCGCCGGATGTTGAATATCGGGAGGGCGACCACCTTGGCGTATTGCCGAGGAACAGCCAAACCAATGTCAGCCGGATACTTCACCGCTTCGGCCTGAAGGGAACCGATCAAGTGACATTGTCAGCAAGCGGGCGCAGTGCGGGGCATCTGCCATTAGGGCGTCCTGTGAGCCTTCATGATCTTCTCAGCTACAGCGTCGAGGTGCAGGAAGCGGCAACTAGGGCGCAAATACGCGAGCTGGCCGCATTTACCGTCTGTCCGCCTCATAAACGTGAATTGGAAGATATGACGGAAGAGGGCGTTTATCAGGAACAAATTTTGAAAAAACGGATTTCTATGCTGGATCTGCTCGAGCAATATGAATCATGTGAAATGCCGTTTGAACGGTTTTTAGAGCTTTTACGGCCGTTAAAACCGAGATATTATTCGATTTCAAGCTCTCCAAGGGTAAATCCTGAGCAGGCATCCATTACAGTTGGTGTCGTGCGCGGCCCTGCGTGGAGCGGCCGCGGCGAATACAGGGGTGTTTCTTCAAGTTACTTAGCTGAGCGCCAAGCGGGTGATGATGTCGTGATGTTTGTCCGCACACCGGAATCCCGGTTTCAGCTTCCGGAAGACCCTGAAACCCCAATCATTATGGTCGGGCCGGGCACAGGAGTAGCGCCATTCCGCGGTTTCCTCCAAGCACGCGCAGCTTTAAAGCGGGAGGGAAAAGCGCTCGGCGAAGCTCATCTCTATTTTGGATGCAGGAACGATCATGATTTTATTTACCGTGACGAGCTTGAGCAGTTTGAAAAAGATGGAATCGTCACTGTCCACACAGCCTTTTCCCGAAAAGAAGGCATGCCGAAAACGTATGTCCAGCATCTCATGGCTGACCATGCAGAAACATTGATTTCGATTCTTGATCGCGGAGGCAGGCTCTATGTATGCGGTGATGGCAGCAAAATGGCCCCAGATGTGGAGGCCGGACTGCAAAAAGCGTATCAGTCTGTTCATGGAACTGGTGAAGAAGAAGCACAAAACTGGCTAAAACATCTGCAGGATACCGGTATATATGCAAAAGATGTTTGGTCGGGGGTTTAAAGACTGGAGACATCCAGTCTTTTTTTGCCCTTTCAAAAAAATTGTGATCGTGCTAAACATGAGTGCATACAATAGCCACAGTCCGCCAGAGGGCGGGCTTTCTGCAAAACCTATTTTTCGTTTTTGCTAGTTTATGTTATTCTTATACTCGGTATCTATTTCTTTTTTCAAAGGCACACATGACAAAAGAACTCCTTTTTCTATTTCCGAGAAAAAATGTGAAACGAAATGAAGGCTTCTTTCGTCCAGTGTTTGGTCGAAATGGTTGCAATAAAATTGGTATGGTGCGAAGCATAAATATTCCGGCTTTCGCGGTGTATTTATTTGTTGTGTGATGCCTTGATTTTGTTTTAAAAAAGGAATTGGAAGGCAGGATAAAGAGCAGGTAAATATGAATGAAGACTTAAAGTGTTTAAGAAAGTAGAGGTTGCCATGAAGAAACTTTTTTCTTACAAACTTAGCTTTTTTGTGCTGGCTGTTATACTGTTTTGGGCAAAAACGTATTTATCCTACAAGACTGAGTTTAATCTTGGGGTAAAAGGCACAACCCAGGAGATCCTCCTGGTATTTAACCCGTTCTCAAGCGCGGTTTTCTTTTTAGGACTGGCTTTGCTTGCGAAAGGGCGTAAATCAGCCATAATCATGCTGATTATTGATTTCGTAATGACATTTGTGTTATACGCAAATATTTTATTCTATCGTTTCTTTGATGATTTCTTGACATTCCCGAACATTAAACAATCCGGAAATGTCGGAAACATGGGAGACGGGATTTTCAGTATCATGGCCGCTCATGATATTTTCTATTTCTTAGATATCATTATTTTAATTGCGGTATTGATCTGGAGACCTGAATTAAAACAATACAAAATGAAAAAACGCTTTGCATCTTTAGTGATCCTTTCCGGGGTCGCACTGTTTTTCATCAACCTGCACTATGCGGAAAAAGACCGTCCGCAGCTGCTGACAAGAACGTTTGACCGCAATTATATCGTGAAATATTTAGGTCTTTACAATTACACCATTTATGACGGTGTTCAGACGGCTCAAACGGAAACGCAAAGAGCCTACGCGAGCAGCGATGATTTAACAAGCGTCGAGAATTATACGACGTCTCATTATGCGAAACCGAATGCCGAGTACTTCGGCTCTGCCAAAGGCAAAAACATTATTAAGATTCACCTGGAAAGCTTCCAGTCATTCCTGATTGATTACAAGCTGAACGGTGAAGAGGTGACGCCGTTCTTGAATAAACTTGCACACGGTGGGGAAGATGTGACGTATTTTGATAACTTTTTCCATCAGACAGGCCAGGGAAAAACATCTGATGCCGAGCTGACAATGGATAACTCCATCTTCGGCCTTCCTGAAGGCTCCGCATTTGTGACAAAAGGCGAAAACACATATCAGTCACTTCCTGCAATTTTGGATCAGAAGGAAGGCTACACAAGCGCCGTCCTGCATGGTGACTACAAATCGTTCTGGAACCGTGACCAGATTTACAAACATATTGGATATGACAAGTTCTTCGACGCAAGCAGTTATGATATGTCAGATGAAAACATCGTGAATATGGGACTCAAGGATAAGCCGTTCTTTACTGAATCGATTCCAAAACTTGAATCTCTTAAACAGCCGTTTTACGCCCATTTAATTACGTTGACAAACCACTATCCATTTAACCTGGATGAAGAAGATGCGTCCATTAAGAAAGCGACAACCGGTGATAAAACAGTTGATAATTACTTCCAGACAGCCCGTTATCTTGACGAGGCGCTTGAGCAATTCTTCAAGGAGCTGAAGGAAGCCGGTCTGTATGACGACTCAGTCATCGTGATTTACGGGGACCATAACGGTATTTCTGAAAATCATAACCGTGCGATGAAAGAAATTCTTGGAAAAGAGATCACAGATTATCAAAACGCGCAAAACCAGCGTGTGCCGCTGATGATCCGTGTTCCTGGCAAAAAAGGCGGAGTGAACCATACGTATGGCGGCGAAATTGACGTCATGCCGACACTTCTGCACTTACAAGGAATTGATTCGCAGAAATATATCAACTTTGGTACTGATTTATTCTCTAAAGACCACGATGATACAGTGGCGTTCAGAAACGGAGACTTCGTGACGCCGAAGTACACATCAGTCGACAATGTCATTTACGATACGAAGACTGGTGAAAAACTGAAAGCGAATGAAGAAACGAAGAATCTGAAAACAAGAGTGAACCAGCAGCTGAGCCTGTCAGACAGTGTTCTGTACAAAGACTTGCTAAGATTCCACAAACTCAGCGATTTTACAGCCGTTGATCCGTCTGACTATCATTACGGCAAGGAAAAAGAAATCAAATAAGACGAGAAAGAGCCTTGAGCGGGCGCATTGCCTTCGCTCAAGGCTCTTTTTTTTGGTTACATAACCAACTTGAAAAAATAGATTCCATTTGGTCACCAAGGCCGCCTTTCTCTCATATCATTACAGTAGATTTTGAAACCGGTATTGAAGTGGACAAATTATCGGGGAAACGCCTTGATAGATTGTAAAGATGTACCAGGTTTCGAACTCAATATTCATAGAGATGAGGGGTAGAGATGAAAGCGGTCATTCTCTGCGGCGGAAAAGGAACAAGGATGAGTGAAGTCACGAATGACATTCCTAAACCGCTCGCCATGATAGGCGGCAAACCGATTCTATGGCATATTATGAAAATCTATCAGTACTACGGAGTAAACGAGTTTATTCTGCTTTTGGGCTATAAAGGAGAAAAAATCAAAGAATACTTTCTCGACTATGAGTGGAAGCACAACAGCCTGACTCTCGACGGCTCTACGGGAGAGGTGCAGATGCTGGGGCAGCCTGAAACGTGGAAAATTACGTTTTTGGAGACAGGGGAAGACACACTGACAGCCGGAAGAATCTTGCAGGCAAAAGACTATATCGGCGATGAAACGTTTCTGCTCACCTATGGGGACGGGCTGGCCAATATCAATCTTTTCCATCTCATCAGCTATCATCAGACAAAAGGGGTTGCCGCGACTGTCACCGGCATTGACAAAGTTTCGCAGTTCGGCACCTTGACGGTTGAGGACGGCATGGCGAAAACATTTTCTGAGAAGACATCAAGTGACGGAATCATCAACGGCGGATTCTTTGTTCTCAGTCCCAAGGTTTTCGATTATTTGCCGAAGGACGGGAACATGATGTTCGAAGATGAACCGCTGAAGAACCTTGCCAAAGACGGGGAGCTTGCCGTGTACCGCCATTACGGATTTTGGACGGCCATCGATACGTATAAAAATCTCTTAGAAGTCAACAAAATGTGGGATCAAGGACAACAAGTATGGAAGGTATGGTGAACTGATTTGAGTTTCTGGAAAAGTAAAAACGTATTTGTCACGGGGTGTACAGGTCTTTTAGGAAGCTATTTGGTGAAAGAGCTGATCGAACAGGGCGCAAACGTAACGGGGCTTGTCAGGGATCATGTGCCTCAATCCAGCCTTTACCAGGGAGAACATATCAAGAAAATGAACATCGTGCGGGGCTCTCTTGAAGACTTGCCTGTGATAGAACGAGCGCTTGGCGAGTATGAAATTGACACAGTCTTTCACCTCGCCGCTCAAGCGATTGTTGGCGTGGCGAACCGCAACCCGATATCTACCTTTGAAGCGAATATCCTCGGCACATGGAATATTCTCGAAGCCTGCCGGAAGCATCCGTTAATCAAGCGGGTGATTGTCGCTTCAAGTGATAAAGCTTACGGCGATCAAGAAAACCTTCCGTACGATGAAAATATGCCGCTGCAAGGCAAGCATCCGTACGACGTCTCAAAAAGCTGCGCAGATCTCATCAGCCACACATATTTTCACACGTACGGGCTCCCAGTCTGCATCACACGCTGCGGGAATCTGTACGGCGGTGGGGATTTGAACTTCAACCGCATCATTCCGCAGACGATTCAGCTTGTGCTGAACGGGGAAGCGCCGGAAATCCGCAGCGACGGGACGTTTGTCCGCGACTACTTCTATATTGAAGATGCCGTTCAGGCTTATTTGCTTCTGGCAGAAAAAATGGAAGAAAACAATCTTGCAGGGGAGGCCTTTAACTTCAGCAATGAGATCCAGCTGACTGTACTTGAACTGGTAGAAAAAATCTTGAAGAAAATGAACAGTGATCTGAAGCCGAAAGTGCTGAACCAGGGAAGCAATGAAATCAAACATCAATATTTATCAGCGGAAAAAGCAAGAAGGCTGCTGAATTGGACACCGGCCTACACCATTGATGAAGGACTTGAAAAAACGATTGAGTGGTATACGGAATTCTTCAAAAAGTAATGTGAAACGAGGTGAACATGACTGTGACCAGCGCGTATTGCACCGTTTTATCAAAAGGGAGATTATATCAGGCAGTCGCCTTATTTAAGTCTTTAGAGCAAGTTGACCAAGACAGTCCCATTTTTACGCTATGCATGGATGAAGATACGCACCGCGTCTTACAGAAACTGAAGATGAAGCAGCTAAATCTTGTGCCGGTGGCCGCACTCGAAAATGAAATGCTTCTGAAGCTGAAGGAAACGAGAGATCAAAGCGAGTACTGCTGGACGATGAAGCCGATCTTTCTGCAAGCTGTGCTGAACAGCAATCCCGAGCTGGAGCGTGTAACGTATATTGACGGGGATCTTTTTTTCTACGCTGATCCGTCGCCGATTTTTGAAAACCAGCCGGACTGTTCGGTGCTGCTTTCACGAGGTGATATCGTAATCCCTTCGTTTGAGAAAGAGCAGATTGACATGCTCCAGCGTCTTTTAGGCAGGTATAACTCCGGCTTTATCAGCTTTAAGCATGACGATGCCGGCACGGACTGCTTGGAGTGGTGGAAGGAACGCTGTCTTGAGGAATGCAAAAATGCCCCGGGTGAAGGGAAATTCGGTGATCAGGGCTATTTGGATTATATGTCTGAGCTGTTTCCGAATGTGTGTGACATTACGACACCCGGTGTGAACATTGGCCACTGGAACTACGGACAGCATACGTTTTCCTGGGAGGATGACCGGATTGTGCTGGAGGATGGCAGCCCGCTGATCTTTTACCATTTCAGCGGATACCGAATCGTCAGCATCAATCAAATCAAACAGATTCATGAAACAACCCGCACAGACCTGCCGTTTATGCATGAACTATACCAAGAGACGCTGCCGCATATCATTCAGCATATCAAAACGTTAGACCCTGAATTTAACGGTTTTGCTTCAAAAGATGACAACAAATAAATGATTTAATACAGGAAGTGAAATGAAGTGAAAGCAAGCGTTATTATTCCTGCATATAATTCAAAGGAGCGCCTGTATAACAGCCTTCTGTCATTAAACCAGCAGGAGTGCGATGAAGAATTTGAAGTCATTGTAGCGGACAATGGCTCTGAGGACGGGACGCTCTCAATGCTTGAGTCATTTCAAGCGGATTTTCCGCTGATCTTTACACGGATTAAAGAAAACAGGGGCATTGCGTACGGACGCAATCAGGCTCTTCGTAATGCCAGAGGAGAGATCCTCATTTTTCACGACAGCGATATGCTTGCGGCAAAGGATCATGTGGCAAAGCATATTAAAGCGCATGAGAATGAAGAGAATCTCGTCGTGTGCGGGTTGTTTTGGAAACGGATCTACAGTTTTTATTATGAACGCTTTGAAGATGAACATAAGCAACAGCTCGCAAAGCTCGTTGACGAAATGCCGAAAAAAGACAAACAAAAGCTGCTGCAGGAAGCGGACATCAAAAACGGAAGCTTTCTGGATAAAAGCTTTGACCTCGATACCGATTTTATTGACGTGCTCAAGCAGATTTTAGAGGAGTACGGCGATGACCTGATAGGCTATCATATGCCATGGCGCTTTTTTATCACGAATAATTCCTCTGTTAAACGCAAGCATGTGGTCGACCTCGGTTTATTTGATGAAGGCATTGTGCGGTACGGGTTTGAGGATTATGATCTCGGGATCAGGCTTCATCAGGCCGGACTGACGTTCAGGCTGCATCGCGACATTGTCAGTGTTCATCAGGAGCACCCGAGCAATTGTAAGTCTGTAGACGATATTCGGGCAAACATTGCCTATATGTGCGATAAATACAACAACATTCGCTCCTTAGACGTTCATCTCGCTTTTAACGGGCCGTTCCCTCCTGACATGACGAACGGCATCATGGCTGATATTCATAAGCTTTTAGAATCTCAGAAATACGACATGCTGCTGAATCTGTTTCTTGAGCTGCTCCATGTTGTCAAAGAGCGCAATATTGACCCGGATTGGCAAAAGAAACCCCAAAGGGTGACGGCGAAAAGCTTTGATTTACAAACTGTCCGTAAGCTTCTGCCAAAAGCGAAGAAAAAGCTTGGCGTGAACGATTTTGCCAACGCACTGTATGCGCTTGTCAACGATTTGCTGCACGTGGATCTTAGATAATTGGATGTGGTATAGTGAGTACATTTCATTTTTCAACGATAGTGTCAAGGACGCATATCTTTAAGCTGATGCCCATGATTCATTCTCTCCATGAGCATTGCGATGATTTTCACTTGTATGTGCTGTGTGTCGATCAGAAAGCGTATGAATTGCTTCAGCATGTGCCATGGGAACATGTGACCTTTGTGCAGCTGCATGAAATGGAAGACCCGGAGCTGCTGCAAGCGAAAAGCAATCGAACGTTTCATGAATATTGCTGGACATTGAAGCCGGCCTTTCTGTTCCATGTCATGAGCAAATGGGATAACGCTGAATACTTTGCTCATATGGATACCGATCTGTTTTTCTTTTCAGATCCGGCACGTATTTTTGCGGAAAACCCAACAGCTTCTCTGTATTTGACCGATCACCGCAACTCGCCGCGGTTCATGCCCTACTATGAGCGGACCGGCCGCTATAACACAGGTTTTGTCGGTGCGGGGAATACGAAGGAAGCATATGAAGCGGTGTGGCAGTGGAGACAGGAGTGCATTGCATTTTGTACGGTAGAAATGGATACGGAACGAAAGACGTACGGCGATCAAAGATATGTGGAGAAATGGCCGGCGCAGTATAAGGGTGTGCATGTGGTCAAATCAATCGGAGCCAATACAGCGCTTTGGAATATCGAAAATTATAAGGTCGGGCAAAAGGACGGCCGCGTGTATGTAAATGAAACGCCGCTGATATTCTATCATTTCTCCGGATTTACACTCGTTACGGAAAAAGAGTTTAATCTTTGCTGGTATTACCGAATTGAAGATGAAGCGACAGTTGAAATGATTTATATGCCGTATGTATTAAACCTGAAAAAATGGATTGACGAAATTCAGTCAGCGTTTCCGGACTTTGCGGACGGCTTTATCCCAAAGCACGCAGTGCCTGACACTCATTTTATACAGCTGGATTAAGAAACCCCTGCCGGATGGCAGGGGTTTTTCTTCAGCTATGCCATTCTCTCAGCTTCTGATCGCTCGGCAATAGGAAGGCTAGGATGCCGAGTACAGGGAGAAAGGCAATGGCAATCATCGTCGGGGTCAGTCCCGCGGCGTCAATCAGAGCGCCCAGCGCCACAGCGCCGATCGCGCCCATCCCGAAGGCGAGTCCGACGGTCAAACCGGACATTGTGCCGATTTTTCCAGGAACAAGCTCCTGTGCGTAGACAACCGTTACGGAAAAGCTCGACATCAGAACCAAGCCGATCAATGCAAGCACGCCATAGGCGAGCACCGGGCCGGCAAATGGAAGCAAAATTGCCAGCGGCGCCGAGCAGAGCAGCGAACCGAGGATCACGAAGCGTTTTCCGAAACGGTCTGCAAGCGGGCCGCCGAGAAACGTGCCGACAGCGCCGAACAGCAAAAAGACAAAAATATAGCTTTGTGCCTGCTGAATGCTTACGTGATATGTATCCATCGCGTAAAACGTGTAAAAGTTGCCGATCGCACTCGTATACCAAGAACGTGCAAAAATGAGAAATATAATAATGATAAGAGCAGATACAACAGACTTGGTGATGGCCGTATTTTCAGCTGTTTTCTTTTGTTTGCCTGACTTCTGGGCAAGGCTTCCGAGACGTGCGGCGTACCATTTCGCAATATACAGCAGAAACATAACAGCGAGCGCGGCGACAAGCGTGAACCAAACGGCGCCGAATTGTCCGAGCGGCACAAGAATCAGCGCGGTAATCAGAGGCGCCATCGCCTGGCCTGAGTTTCCGCCCACCTGATAGATCGACTGGGCGAGCCCGCGTTTTGTGCCGGCGGCCATATACGCTACACGGGAGCCTTCCGGATGGAAAATGGCGGAGCCTAATCCGATAAAAAACACACAGCACAAGATCGTTATGAATGAAGGGGCGAATGCAAGGCCGAAAATGCCGAGCATGCTGGCGGTCAAACCGATTGGCAACGCGTACGGTCGCGGCCGTTTATCGGTATACCAGCCGACGACAGGCTGCATCACAGATGACACCATGTTTAATGTGAAAGCGATGATGCCGAGCTGTGTAAACGTCAGGCTCATGGAGCGTTCTAAAATAGGGAACATGGCCGGAATCACGGCTTGCAGCGAATCGTTGAGCATGTGGCAGATTCCGATGATCATCAAAATCGGATACACCGTGGTGCCGGGTTTTTGAACGGTTTTTTCTTTTAGCGGGGTGGCGATAGCCAAGTGAGTCTCCTCCTTACATATATAGCCAAAGCATACCACCATATTATTCATAAGGTGAAGAATTTATCAAGAGGAAAAAAGACTCTTCTAAAAGAAAAGCCGCCAGCATGATTAGCAGCTGACGGTATGTTCGATATTCAAAATGTGATACAGCTCTTCAAGCTTGTGAATCTCATAAGTTGGCATGATCTCTGACTCATTTGGCTTCATGTCAGGGTTAATCCAGCAAGTATCAAGCCCGGCGAGCTGTCCGCCTTTGATATCGGCAGTGAGTGAATCGCCGATGAGTAATGTGTGCTCTGCTGAAAATTGGGGAATCCGTTCAAAGATATAATCGAAGTATTCCTTCATCGGTTTTTGAAAGCCTGTATCTTCAGAAACGAAAATATCCTTGAAGAACGGAAATAATCCTGAATCACGGAGGCGCTTGTACTGTGTCTTAGACACGCCGTTTGTCACGATATACAGATCAAACTGATGCTGCAGACTTGAGATGAGATCGAAGGCGCCGTCAATAAGCTGGTGCCCTTCTTCAAGAAAGCTGCGATATTTTTGTTCAAGCAAGGCACCATCCGCCTCATAACCGTATTCTTTGAACAAAGCGGAAAAACGGGTGTTCACGACTTCATCCCGTGTCATGTTTCCTTCTTCAAAGGCTCTCCACAAACCTTGATTGATTGTTTTATACTGCGTCTTCATTTCATCTGTTAAAGGAATGTTCTGATCTTCAAACAGCAAACGCAGTGCTAATGCTTCTGCCGCTTTAAAATCAAGGATGGTATCATCTACATCAAATAATAAAGTGCGGTATTGTTTCATCGGTTTGTCTCCCTTTCTCATATGTACTCAAAAGTATAGCATATAAAAAAAGGTAAAAGCCGGCGGGTGAGGCACCGCCGGCTTACAAGAGTTATTTGTTTAATAGGCTGTGTTTTCTAGAATACAGGAAATAAACCAGCGCCCCGACGGCGATCCAGATCACAAAGGAAAGCCATGTGACGCCGGGAAGGCTGTACATAAACCAAAGGCAGATGCCTGCGCTGATAATCGGCACAACCGGAACGAACGGCACTCTGAAGGACGCTTTGATTTCCGGGTATTTCTTTCTTAACACGATAACAGCGATTGAAATGACCGTAAACGCCGCCAGCGTTCCCATATTCACCAGATGGGCAAGCGTTCCGAGGTTAATAAAGCCGGCGATTCCGGCCGCAACGATACCAGTCAGCCATGTATTGCGGAACGGGGTTTTAAATGACGGATGAACCTTTGCGAACAACCCAGGCAGAAGGCCGTCTCTGCTCATAGCAAATGTCAAACGGACCTGAGCGTACAGCAAAGCGAGCATAACCGTCGTAATCCCGATAATCGCACCGACAGAAATAATACCGGCAACAGCGTCTTGGCCGACGAATTTTAGCGCAAAGGACACCGGATCTCCGACATTCAATTTCGTATAAGGCATCATGCCTGTCAAAACAAGCGAAACCGTGATGTACAGAACAGTACAAACGGCAAGAGCCGAAATAATGCCGACGGGCATGTTTTTTTGCGGATTTTTCACTTCCTCTGAAGCGTTAGAAACCGCGTCAAACCCTAGGTACGCGAAGAACACAGTTGCCGCGCTGACAATGACGCCTTTCATCCCGAACGGCATAAAAGGAGACCAGTTATCCGGTTTGACATAACCGATGCCGACAATAATGAACAATAAAATGATCCCGATTTTCATCAGTACGATGACGTTGTTAAAACGTGTGCTTTCCTTGACGCCTCTGCTGACAATCGCAGTGATGATGAGAATGATCACTGCAGCCGGAAGATTAAACACGGCGCCCGGCGTGCTTCCCGGCGCTCCTGTCAGTGCGGCCGGAATATGAAGGTTGAAGCCGGCAAGCAGTGATTGAAAGTATGAAGACCAGCCGGTGGCAACCGCTGATAGTGCAATGACATATTCAAGCATGAGATCCCATCCGATCAAAAAGGCGAGCAGCTCTCCGAGTGTCACATAGGAGTATGAGTACACGCTTCCCGAAATCGGAATCGATGACGAAAACTCAGCATAGCAGAAGGCAGCGAGCGCACAGGCGAGCCCGGCTAAAATAAACGATATGATGAGGGCGGGACCTGCACCGGTTGCGGCCACTGTTCCTGTGATGACAAAAATTCCTGTACCGATCACACAACCGATACCAAGCAAGGTTAAATCAAATGCGCTTAACGTGCGAGCAAGGCTTTTTGACTTGCTCTGCGCACTCAATGTTTCAAGCGGTTTTTTTCTGAATAATGAACTCATCAAAAGTTCCTCCTGAAAAATTCAAAATATTCTAATCATTATATACAGTTCTTGTTGTATTATATTGTCGAAATTTGGCGCAGTCAATCATATATTTTTCCGCTTTAAATGATAGAAGTGAAACAGCGTTGTCGTATGACAGGATAGTAATTTATTACTAATAACATATTCAATTTTATGCAAGGCGAACCGATAGAAAAAATAGATTCGCCCAATTTTGACTAGCGGTTAAAAAGGAGATGCTGACCATGTTTCAATATGAAGAGTTGAATAAACAATTTATCGGCGGGAAATGGCAGGAGGGCAGCAGCCCAAATGTATTAGAAAACAAAAATCCTTATACTCAAAAAACATTCACAACCTTCCAAAAAGCGACTGCTGACGATGTAGATGAAGCGTACCGGGCAGCGGCGCTGGCGAAGAAAAAATGGGATGCGGTCAATCCGTTTGAAAAAAGAACCATTTTAGAAAAAGCCGTCACGTATATTGAAGAGAACGAAGAAGCCATCATTTATTTGATTATGGAGGAGCTTGGCGGAACAAGGCTCAAAGCAGCCTTTGAAATCGGGCTTGTCAAAAACATTATGAAAGAAGCGGCGACGTTCCCTGTCCGCATGGAAGGAAAAATTCTTCCGTCAACAATAGATGGCAAGGAAAACAGATTATATCGCGTGCCGGCAGGCGTTGTCGGTGTCATCAGCCCATTTAACTTCCCATTCTTTTTATCTATGAAATCAGTGGCGCCCGCGCTCGGAGCAGGCAATGGCGTCGTTTTAAAGCCGCATGAAGAAACACCGATTTGCGGCGGTACACTGATTGCGAAAATTTTTGAGAACGCGGGAATCCCAGAGGGGCTGCTGAATGTCGTTGTCACAGACATTGCAGAAATCGGAGACAGCTTTGTGGAACACCCGGTACCGCGGATCATCTCATTTACAGGTTCTACGAAAGTCGGCAGCTATATCGGCCAGCTTGCGATGAAGCATTTTAAAAAGCCGCTTCTTGAGCTCGGCGGAAACAGCGCCTTTATCGTGCTTGAAGATGCGGATATCGAATATGCGGTCAATGCGGCAGTGTTTAGCAGATTTACCCATCAAGGGCAGATCTGTATGTCAGCCAACCGCGTACTTGTTCACTCATCAATTTATGATAAGTTCCTTGAAATGTATCAGGCAAAAGTGGAATCGCTGAAGGTTGGCGACCCGATGGACCCTGACACGATTATCGGGCCATTAATCAACAGCAGACAGACGGACGGGCTGATGAAATCTGTTGAGAAAGCGATTGAAGAAGGGGCTGTTCCAGTGAAGCTTGGCGGGTTTAACGGGACAATTGTGGAACCGACGATCTTAAAAGACGTGAAACCGTTCATGAGCATTGCCAAGGAAGAGCTATTCGGACCTGTCGTCTCCTTTATGAAGTTTGATTCAGAAGACGAAGCGGTTGATATCGCAAACGAAACGCCGTTTGGTTTGAGCGGTGCCGTACATACGTCAAATCTTGAACGCGGCGTGGCTTTTGCGAAGCGCATTGAAACAGGCATGATTCATGTCAATGACACGACAATCAATGATGAACCGAATGTGGCCTTCGGCGGTGAAAAGCAATCCGGTCTCGGCCGATTGAACGGCGAGTGGAGCCTTGAAGAATTTACGACACTGAAATGGATTTCGGTCCAGCACCAAAAACGCAGCTTCCCTTATTAATGAATAGGAGTGAATCGAATTGAGCATAAGAACGGAAAAAGAAACCGCAGATCTTCTGGACGCGTTTGTCAAAGTAGCCCCTTATTTAAACAGCCTGGTCCAAGATGATATTACAATCGGCATTTACGATACGGAAAAATTACTTGTGAATATACCGGCCAAAACCTTTTCTCTGAACGTAAAAGCCGGTGATCCGCTGCAGGAAGGGGATATTATCACAGATGCTATCCGCACCAATCAGAAGAAGACGAGCATGGTTCCGAAAGAATTGTTCGGCTTCCCATTGATTGCACGTGCCATCCCGCTCCACGACGAGAATGGAAGAGTGATAGGAGGCGTCGGCCTCGGGACGAGCCTTGAGGAGTCATCAAAGCTGCATGATGTGGCGGAAAGCTTATCAGCTATCGTTGAACAAACGGCCGCAGCCATTTCCGATATTTCTGAATCAATCAACGGGTTTTCAACTCAAATGTCAGGCATTTCCTCTCAGGCGAAAAAGGTGAGTGAAAGCGCCGGTGAAATTGCCGATATTTCAGTAACCGTGAAAGGCATCTCAGACCAAAGCAACCTGCTCGGCTTGAACGCCGCAATCGAAGCAGCGAGAGCAGGAGAGTCCGGAAAAGGCTTCTCTGTCGTCGCAGATGAGATCAGAAAGCTAGCGACGCATTCGAAAGAAAATGTCGGCCAGATTGACCAGATCACGAAAAAAATCCACAGCCTGCTGAAAGGGCTGGAGGAATCAATTGAGTCGATTAATCAGCATACAGACGGACAAGCCGCTGCCGTTGAACAAATTTCCTCCACGATGCAGGAGATTTCAGGAAGTGCACAGCATCTCGCAAAAATGGCAGAAAAAGCGCTAGAGGAAGAATAAGAGACCGGGACAAATGTCCCCGGTTTTTTTTCTATCTTGTATTTCCATGAAACTTGTCCGACGTTTTACTAGTTTTATTCCAGCGGCTGATTTAAAATGTACACATGAACTTACGTGAGGATTGATTGGAATCATGAGTATATTAAAAGCGGAAAATCTGTATAAAACATACGGAGATAAAACATTATTTGACCACATCTCCTTTCATATTGAAGAGAATGAGAGAATCGGATTAATCGGACCGAATGGAACAGGAAAATCAACGCTGCTAAAAGTGATCGCCGGCTTGGAATCTATTGAAGAGGGAGAAATCACGAAATCCGGCAGCGTGCACGTCGAATTTCTTCATCAAGACCCGGAGCTGCCTGCGGGGCAAACTGTGCTGGAGCATATCTATTCCGGTGAATCGGCTGTGATGAAAACCTTGCGTGAATATGAAAAAGCGCTGTATGAACTGGGGGAAGATCCCGAAAATGAACAGCGCCAGAAGCACCTGCTGGCGGCGCAGGCAAAAATGGATGCGAATAACGCGTGGGATGCGAATACCTTGGCGAAAACCGTATTGTCTAAGCTGGGCGTCAACGATGTAACAAAGCCAGTCAACGAGCTCTCAGGCGGCCAGAAAAAACGGGTGGCCATTGCCAAAAACTTAATTCAGCCAGCTGATCTGCTCATTTTAGACGAGCCGACCAACCATTTGGATAATGAAACGATTGAGTGGCTTGAAGGATATTTAAGTCAATATCCCGGCTCCGTCATACTGGTGACGCACGACAGGTATTTCTTAAACCGTGTCACGAACCGAATTTATGAGTTAGAACGAGGCAGCCTCTACACGTATAAAGGCAACTATGAAGTGTTTTTAGAAAAACGAGCGGAACGGGAAGCACAGGCTGAGCAAAAGGAAACGAAGCGGCAAAACCTGCTGCGCCGCGAACTGGCTTGGCTCAGACGGGGAGCGAAAGCCCGTTCCACAAAACAAAAGGCGAGAATTGACCGAATGGAGACGCTTAAGGAGCAGAAAGGGCCTCAGTCGTCGGGTTCACTCGACTTTGCAATTGGCTCCCACCGTCTTGGCAAACAGGTCATTGAAGCGGAGAACGTGATGATCGCTTATGACGGTCGCATGCTCGTCGACCGCTTTAATGAATTGGTCATACCGGGTGAACGGATCGGGATTATTGGACCGAACGGCATCGGAAAAACAACGCTGTTAAACACCCTTGCCGGCCGTCATACTCCAGACGGCGGCCATATTACAATCGGACAGACGGTCAGAATCGGCTACTATACCCAGGATCACAGTGAAATGAATGGCGAGTTAAAGGTCATTGAATATATAAAAGAAACGGCGGAGGTCGTCAAAACAGCGGATGGCGATATCATTACAGCTGAACAAATGCTGGAGCGTTTCCTCTTCCCGCGTTCGATGCAGCAGACGTATATCCGCAAGCTGTCCGGAGGGGAAAAACGCCGTTTATACTTACTTCAGGTTCTCATGCAGGAGCCGAATGTCCTGTTTCTCGATGAGCCGACGAACGATTTGGATACTGAAACATTAAGCGTCCTGGAGGATTATATTGACCAGTTCCCTGGCGTCGTCATCACCGTATCCCATGACCGCTACTTCCTTGACCGTGTCGTCGACCGTTTGATTGTGTTTGAAGGAAATGGCGTCATTTCCCGCTTCCAAGGCTCTTACAGCGAGTATATGGAGGAGTCAAAAGCGAAGAAAACCGCTGAAAAACCGGCGGCTGAAGTAAAGCCGGCTGAAGCCGAGCCGAAGAAAAAACGGAAAAAGCTTTCTTACAAAGATCAGCTTGAATGGGACGGCATCGAAGATAAAATTGCCCAGCTAGAAGAGAAGCATGAGCAGCTCGAAGCTGACATCGCCGCAGCAGGCAGCGATTTCGGAAAAATCCAAGAGCTGATGGCCGAGCAGGCCAAAACAGCGGAAGAGCTTGAGGCTGCTATGGATCGGTGGACAGAATTGTCCCTCATGATAGAAGAGCTGGAAAGCTAAAAAAGCGCGGCCTGCAGCAGGCCGCGCTTTTTTCACATAATGTACAAAAACGAACCAGCCATCCTATGATAGGATGGAGTTGTGTGTCAGCGGCACATGCAAAACTAACGGAGATGATGAAGTATGACATGGACGATCGTGCTGTTAATCCTCATGAGTTTGGTAAAAATCGTATTAACCTGTCTTCCAACAGGCGTTATGGAATGGCTGCTCAGCAAATTCGCGGTGCACGCCAAGCTGAGTGACGAAAATGCTGTTCTCTCCCTGGATGGAAAACGTCTCGAAGGTGAAGAGAAACAGAAAGTAATTGACCAATTTAACGAAGCTGTCTTCCTGGAGAAATATTATATCTATCCAGGTGATGAAGAGCGTTATTTACATCCAGAAAACGGCGGCACGCCACTGGTTATAGATACGAAAAAAGGCAATAAAGATGTGAAGCTGTTTGTATACAGCTATGACGACCATATCGACGTCGTAAAGCAGTACAAGAAGAAAGTCATTGCGTATCAATTGCTTTCTGACAGCCTTCAAAAGCAGCCCCTCTCAGTGACAGGAAGTTTGGCTTAAACAGGACAGTGAAAGACGGGTGATTGATGCACTCGTCTTTTTTATTGATTTTTAAAACTTGACGTTTACGTTAAGGTTCAAAAGGTGTATAATGGTAACAGAAACGGCGAAGGGGGATTTACCTTGGAATGGATGAAGATTGATCAAGTAGCCAAAAGAAGCGGGCTGACTAAGCGGACCATCCGGTTTTATGAAGAGATCGGCTTGATTCCGGCGCCGAAACGGACAGACGGCGGCGTAAGGCTTTATTCAGAGGATGATATGGAGGAGC
Source organism: uncultured Bacillus sp. (assembly GCF_958411575.1). Classification (NCBI taxonomy): domain Bacteria; kingdom Bacillati; phylum Bacillota; class Bacilli; order Caryophanales; family Bacillaceae; genus Bacillus; species uncultured Bacillus sp. Next base: position 124,563 of record NZ_CATYRA010000010.1, on the reverse strand, counting down.
TTGAGAAAGTCATCAGCACAAAAGAGGTGCTCGGTTTTTCCCTTCAGGAGCTTCAGCATTTCATGGAAACCAGCCGCCAGCTAGAGTTAAACAAAGAGGGGTATTTGTTGTCACTGGATCCTAAGGAACGGAAAGAAAAACTGGAGGAAATTCAGGAAACCCTGAATCACCAGTTGGATTTGATTGATGAGAAAATCCGCACATTCGAAAGCTTTAAAGAACGCCTGCAAGGCATGAAAGGTAAGGCGGAACGTGCTATTCAATCAATCGAATGAAAGTTTGCCAAACGCTATTTTTGTAGCGTTTCTTTTAATGGAATAAAGATGGAGGTCAGGTCAAATGGATAAGACAAAACAAGTGAATCAGAAAACGGGCTTGCTCAGCCAGCCGAAAGCTGTGTGGGCTGTCGCGTTTGCCTGTGTGATTTCCTTTATGGGAATCGGGCTGGTCGATCCAATTCTTCCGGCAATTGCCGCACAATTACATGCTTCACCTAGTGAAGTATCACTCTTGTTTACAAGTTATTTGCTTGTTACCGGATTTATGATGTTTTTCTCAGGAGCCATTTCCAGCCGCATCGGCGCGAAATGGACATTAATTCTCGGACTTATTTTTATTATTGTGTTTGCGGCGCTTGGCGGCAGCTCAAGTTCAATTGCTCAGCTAGTCGGCTATCGCGGCGGCTGGGGATTAGGTAATGCTTTGTTTATTTCAACAGCGCTTGCGGTTATCGTCGGCGTGTCAGTCGGGGGCAGCGCCCAAGCAATTATTTTGTATGAGGCTGCGCTCGGTCTCGGGATTTCTGTCGGGCCGCTTGCAGGCGGAGAGCTTGGAAGCATTTCATGGCGCGCACCGTTCTTCGGAGTATCTGTCCTGATGTTTATTGCGTTAATCGCGATTTCTTTCATGCTTCCGAAGCTGCAGAAACCGGCGAAACGCGTCGGAGTGTTTGATGCGATGAAGGCACTCAAATATAAAGGCCTTTTGACAATGGCGGTATCTGCATTCTTATACAACTTTGGATTTTTTATTCTGCTTGCTTATTCTCCGTTCGTTCTGGATTTAGATGAACATGGTCTTGGATATGTCTTCTTCGGCTGGGGCCTTTTACTGGCGATTACGTCAGTCTTTACGGCGCCGCTCGTGCACAAAGCGATGGGCACAGTGCGTTCCTTGGTCGTTCTCTTTATCGCCTTTGCGGTGATTTTGATCATCATGGGCATCTGGACAGAGCATCAGGCGTTGATTATTACATGTATCGTTGTGGCCGGTGCTGTCCTTGGTATGGTCAATACGATCATGACAACAGCTGTCATGGGTTCTGCGCCGGTTGAACGATCAATCGCGTCTTCAGCCTACAGCTCAGTCCGCTTCATCGGCGGCGCGCTCGCTCCGTGGATTGCGGGAATGCTGTCAGAACACTTCACCGCAAGCACACCATATACGGTAGGCGGAATCGTCGTTTTTGTCGGCATGCTCGTCCTTCTCATGGGACGCAAACATCTTGCCGGAGTTAAGGCGGGACATTAATAATGAAAGACACTGCACAAATGCAGTGTCTTTTTTCATTTGATCAAGTTATACCCTGTATTGTCAGTATTCACGATCAGTTATAATGGCATCATCATAAAATTAGTGCAGGAAAGGACAGCCTTATGACACAATTTTACTATTTAACGGCTAAAACTCCTTTAGAAACGGTTCTTTCAGGCAACAAAAACGGCGTTCACGGAAAGGGCATCCGCTTCGGTCTGGCATTGATGCGGCGGGTATTTATCTAGAAGAGGCCGAGAATGTATCCGTCATTTACGATTGCTATATCAAGTGATGGTTCATGCTGTAGAGGGGACGTTTGCCATGGATAAGACAAAGCCAGACGAATATGATCAGAAGTGTTTAGAAACGCTCTATCAATACATACACAGCGTCATGAAAAACAGCTTTTCTGTAGAGTGGTTCACCGCTTGGGCTGATGAGGAAGACTTTGAATTGTCTGCCAAAAGAGAGCTGACCCCCTTGATGAATTCACCTCGCCGTTGCAGCTCATTTTAAAAGACAGAGAGCTTTTGAGAATCGTTCAAAAAAATGGCAGTAAAAAACCCGCCCTTCAGCAAGCGGGTTTTTTTATAAATTAAAGCACTTTCGTCGTCCAAGACTCGCAGTTCCACGTTTCTGTCGCGATATCCATATAAAACTCTGGCTCGTGGGAGATGAGCAGAATGGAGCCTTTGTATTCTTTGAGGGCGCGCTTGAGCTCTTCCTTGGCATCGACATCCAAGTGGTTTGTCGGCTCATCGAGCACCAGCAGGTTTGTTTCTGAATTGATCAGCTTGCACAATCTGACTTTCGCTTTTTCGCCTCCGCTTAATACGGAAACGCGGCTTTCGATATGCTTTGTTGTCAGTCCGCATTTTGCCAGAGCGGCACGGATTTCATACTGCGTATAAGAAGGGAATTCACTCCATACCTCTTCGATGCACGTATTGTTGTTTGACTCCTTGACCTCTTGCTCGAAATAGCCGGTAAAGAGATGCTCGCCGCGTTCAACCGAGCCTTCAAGCGGCTGGATTTCGCCCAACAGGCTTTTCAGCAATGTCGTTTTTCCGATCCCGTTTGCGCCGTAAAGGGCAATTTTTTGGCCGCGCTCCATGCGGAGGTTCAGCGGACGTGACAATGGGGAATCGTAACCGATCACCAGATCCTTCGTTTCAAAAATCAGCTTGCCTGACGTTCTCGCCGGCTTGAAGTGGAATTCCGGCTTTGGCTTTTCTGCCGCAAGCTCGATCATATCCATCTTATCGAGTTTCTTTTGGCGGGACATCGCCATGTTTCTCGTGCTGACGCGGGCTTTGTTGCGGGCAACGAAATCCTTCAGCTCCGCGACTTCCTGCTGCTGCTTTTTGTAGGCCGCTTCAAGCTGTTGTTTCTTCACCTCGTAAACTTCCATAAACTGATGGTAGTCGCCGACATAGCGTGTCAGCTCCTGATTTTCAACATGATAAATCAGGTTGATGACGCTGTTTAAGAACGGAATATCATGGGAAATCAGGATGAACGCGTTCTCGTATTCCTGCAGGTAGCGTTTCAGCCATTCGATATGCTGCTCATCAAGATAGTTGGTCGGCTCATCGAGAAGCAGAATTTCCGGCTTTTCAAGGAGAAGCTTGGCGAGAAGAACCTTGGTGCGCTGTCCGCCGCTCAGATCAGTGACATCGCGCTCTAATCCGATATCGCTCAAGCCGAGGCCGCGGGCGATTTCTTCCACCTTGGAATCAATGACATAAAAATCATTGTTCGTCAGCGCGTCTTGAATCACGCCAACTTCTTCAAGCAGCTTTTCGAGCTCGTCGGGATCAGCTTCGCCCATTTTGTTGTAAATCTCGTTCATTTCTTCTTCCATCGCAAATAAATAATGGAATGCGTCTTTCAGAACGTCACGGATGGATTTTCCTTTTTCCAGCACGGTATGCTGATCCAGATAGCCGACACGGACATTTTTTGACCATTCGACTTTTCCCTCATCAGGTTCAAGCTTTCCGGTAATAATATTCATGAAGGTTGATTTTCCTTCACCGTTTGCGCCGATCAGCCCGACGTGCTCGCCTTTTAGCAGGCGGAAGGAGACGTTATTAAAAATGGCCCGGTCACCAAAGCCGTGGCTTAAATCCTTTACAGATAAAATACTCATATTTACACCTCTATCGTTTATCAAACACGCACAATCGGCGTGTATTATTCACCCTTTTGATTATAAAGGAGGAATCGGAATGTTGAAAGGTATAGGAAAGAAAAAGAAAAATTGCGTTCCGGGCGAGGTTTTGAGATACTATGGAATAGATTTCACGAATTGAGGAGAACAAAAATGACGCAAACTTGGCCATTTTTACATAATGCACAATCATTTATTCAAGAGAATTGGAATGCTTCCGGTTTTCAAAAGCCGACTCCTGTTCAGGAACAGGCGGCCCAGCTGATTATGGACGGAAGGGATGTTATCGCGGAATCGCCGACAGGCACAGGCAAGACGCTGGCGTACGCACTTCCGGTCATGGACCGGATCAAACCAGAACAGAAGCATCCGCAGACGGTGATTTTAGCGCCATCCCGTGAGCTGGTGATGCAGATCTTTCAGGTGATTCAGGATTGGAAAGCGGGCTCTGAGCTGCGTGCGGCTTCCTTAATCGGCGGGGCGAATGTAAAGAAGCAGATCGAAAAGCTGAAAAAACATCCGCATATCATTGTCGGCACGCCAGGCAGGGTGTTTGAACTGATTAAAGCGAAGAAACTCAAAATGCATGAAGTGAAAACAATCGTACTGGATGAAACGGATCAACTTATCCTGCCGGAGCATCGCGAAACGATCAAGCAAATTATTAAAACGACATTAAGAGACCGACAGCTTCTTTGTTTTTCTGCCACACTCAAAAAGGAAACGGAGGACGTGCTCCGCGAATTGGCGCAAGAGCCTGAGGTGTTGAAGGTGCAGCGAAGCAAGGCGGAAGCTGGGAAAGTGAAGCATCAATATCTGATTTGCGACCAGCGCGACAAAGTGAGGCTGCTGCAAAAGCTGTCAAGACTTCAAGGCATGCAGGCACTCGTATTTGTGAGAGACATCGGCAACCTGAGTGTGTATGCGGAAAAGCTGGCGTATCACCATGTCGATCTCGGCGTTCTGCACAGTGAAGCAAAAAAAATGGAGCGGGCGAAAATCATTGCCGCGTTCGAAGACGGGGAATTCCCGCTCTTATTAGCGACTGACATTGCCGCACGCGGCTTAGACATTGAAAACCTGCCATATGTGATCCATGCTGATATTCCTGACGAAGACGGCTACGTTCACAGATCAGGCCGAACAGGCCGGGCTGGAAAAGAAGGCAACGTACTGAGCCTCGTGACGAAACTGGAAGAATCAAAGCTGAAAAAAATGGCGAAGAAGCTTGGTGTGGAGCTGAGTGAAGCTGTTTATGCAGGCGGAAAACTGAAGACGAAATAAAAAGGAGGGCGGAAAGCCCTTCTTTTTTGTTGTAAAATAATAGAAAAAGGTTCGTGTGGGGGTGAGGGGATGGCTTCAATAGACAGGTTTCAAATAGTGAAGGAGCCTGAGCTGAAAGTTATTGAACACTGGTTTGAAGATGAGGATACCAGGCGGAGAATGGATGGCATGCTCCCATTAGATGTGTGGTATGAACGAGTGAATCAAGATGAAGACAATACTGTCATCATGGCATATGACGGGCAGCTGCCGGCAGGGATGGTCGTTATGGAGTTCGTGGAGGAGCGGGCGTATATTGGATTGATCGTCAATCCTTTGTGCCGGTTTCAAGGGTACGGAAAACAGATATTAAAAAAACTGCTGGGTGACCCTGATTTTAATGGTGTGCGGGAATGGGTTGCATGCATTGAAGAAGACAATCGAATCAGTTTGGCTTGCTTTCAAGCAGCCGGATTTACTTTGGAAGACACGGAACCTGATGAAGATGGCTTTATCACTTTGATTGTTCGGATCTGACCATACACAAAAACAAGGAGGGCAAAAAGCCCTCCTTGTTTTCATTATCATGTCAGCTCGGATCACTGACTTTGATCAGCTGTTTTCCTTTATTTTCGCCTTTAAATAAGCCGAGAAACGCGTCAGGAATGTTTTCGAAGCCTTCTGTGATGGTTTCCTCGTAATGGAGCTTTCCGTCCTTCAGCCATTCGGCCAGCTGTTTTGCTCCTTCAGAAAAGCGATCGGAGTAGTCGCCTACAATAAACCCTTGCATCAGCGACTTCGTTTTGATTAGCTTCGATTGGACGCGAGGGCCCATGTCATCTGCTTCACTTTCAGCGTTGTAGGAAGAAATGGCGCCGCACACCGGAATGCGGGCAAATTCATTGAGAAGGTTCATGACCGCATCTGAAATCGGCCCGCCGACATTGTCAAAATACACATCGATACCGTCAGGACAAGCGTCTTCAAGCGCTTTCTGGATATCTTCTGCTGTTTTGTAATTGATGGCTTCGTCAAACTGCAGCTCCTGTTTTAAATACTCGATTTTTTCATCAGAGCCCGCAATGCCGACGACTCGCGCGCCTTTGATTTTGGCAATCTGCCCGACTGTTGAACCGACGGCTCCCGCAGCTCCGGAGACGACCACGGTTTCACCTTCTTTCGGGCGCCCGATGTCCAGCAGTCCGAAATATGCCGTCAAGCCGGTCATTCCCAAAATGCCGAGATAGGCTGAAGCGGGAGCGAGGCTTGTATCAATTTTTCGCAAGGCAGACTCGCTGACAGCGGAATATTCCTGCCAGCTGAGATTTCCGATGACGATATCGCCTTTTTTCAGATGCTCACCATCTGACATGACTTCAGCGATAACCCCGCCAGAGAGCGCTTCATCCAAGTCGAACGGTTCAACATACGACTTCGTATCCTGCATACGGCCGCGCATATAAGGGTCAACTGATACATAAAGCGTTTTGACAAGCACTTCACCCTGCTGGGGTTCAGGGACGGAGATCGTTTCAAAGCGGAAGTCTTCATGAACGGGAACCCCTTGCGGACGTCTGGCTAATTGAATCTGCTGTTGAGTTTTTGTCATATTCATCCTCCTATTACTTGATTGACACCAATGTAACACGGACAGGAGAAGAAATACAAAAGGTAAGCTGGCATACAAAAAAGGAGAGGGGGTACCTCTCCTTTTCATTACGCTCGTAATTTCGGGCACAGTCCCGTCGGCAGGCACATGGGCTTCTGGTCGATCGGGCTTCTCATGATACAGCATTCCAAGCCGAAGACTTCACGGAAAAACGGCTGGGTAAACACATCTTCCGGTGTTCCGGCATTGTATATTTTTCCGTCCAGCACACTGATCAGATAGTCAGCATATTGAGCGGCTTGGTTTAAGTCATGGAGTACCATGACTACGGTGCGGCCATGATCGCGGTTTAGCTTTTTCAGCAGCTCAAGAACTTCAATCTGGTGTGAAATGTCTAAATACGTGGTCGGTTCGTCAAGCAAAAGCAAATCAGTGCCTTGCGCAAGTGCCATGGAAATCCATGCTCTTTGTCTTTGGCCGCCTGACAGGGCATCCAGTGTCCGTTCTTTCAGCTCAATCATGCCCGTTGCGTCCAGCGCCCACTCTACCATGTCGTGATCCTCTTGGGTATGCTTGGATAACAGCTTTTTGTGAGGATGTCTGCCGAAATAGCATAATTCCTCTACTGTCAATCCCTCAGGCGCCTGAGGAGATTGAGGAAGAATGGCCAGTTTTTTTGCGACTTCTTTTGACGGCTGGCGGTGTATATCTTTTCCTTCCAATAGGACCGTACCGCTTTTTGGAGCCATCAGCCTGGCAAGCGATTTGAGGATTGTTGATTTCCCGCAGCCATTGGCGCCGATGAGCGCAGTGATTTTTCCTTCTTCTATCTTTAAATCGACTCCGTCAATAATCACTGTGCTGTCATATGAAAGAGTGAGCTGGTCTGCAGCCAGTTTTCCCATGGTATCCTCTCCCTACTGTTTCCTCGCTTCGAATTTCAATAAATATAAAAAATAAGGCGCGCCGATCACGGCTGTCAGTATTCCGGCCGGTATTTCAACCGGAGGCATGATGCCGCGCCCTAACGTATCTGCAATTAATAATATAATAGCACCAATCAATGCCGATGCAGGCAGTAAATATTTAGCTTTTTCTCCGGTAAGCCGTCTGGCGATATGCGGAGCAAGCAAGCCAATAAAACCGATTGAGCCGACGACGGCTACACAGCTTCCTGCCAGCGCAACCGCGGTGAAAATCAGGATGAATCTCAGCCGGTTTGCGTTTTCGCCGAGACCCTGCGCAAGCTCATCACCGAGCGACATAATATCCAGCTTCGGTATGAGAATGCAGACGATCGGCAACAGAACCAAAAGCCATGGTGCAAGCAGCTTGACTTCTTCCCAGTTTCTTCCCCATAGGCTTCCTGTCAGCCAAATGAGTGCAGCATTCACGTCACCCGGAAACTTGACCATCATATATTGCATCCCGGCGTGGCAAACCGCGCCTAAGGCAATGCCTGATAAAGCCAATGAAGAGGGCTGAATACTTTTTTTGCGGGCTATCATTAATAATAGTACAGCAATAATGGCTGCTCCGGCAAATGCAGAGAACGGAAGCACGTACACCGGCGATTCAGGAAAGATCAGAATGACAGCCATCGCCGCAAGTCCGGACCCTTTTGAAATGCCGACAACGTCCGGGGAAGCGAGCGGGTTGCGGATGACACCTTGCAAAATCGCTCCGGCTGCGGCAAGCCCGGCACCGGCCAAAATCGCTAATATAATTCGTGGAAGGCGGTATTGCTGGATGATGAATTCAAAGGAATGATCCAGTCCCAACAAGTTCGTCACTACTGTATCCGGTGAAATGTATAATGCACCGAAGCCGATGCTGATGACGGACAGAACGATCAGAATCACGGCCAATATGAGTATCGCCAGCAAGGGGCGTTTTTGTTTTCTGGTTGTTTTCTTCATTTCAGATTTCGCCCTTTCCTTGCCAAATATAAGAAGAACGGTGTTCCGATAATCGCGGTGACGATGCCGACCGGTGACTCATATGGAAATGCAATCCATCTGGCCAGAACATCTGCGTACACCAGCAATATGGCACCGAACAGCGCCGAAAACGGAAGCACGTATTGATAATGTTCTCCGATCAGCTTGCGGACAATATGTGGAACGAGCAGTCCGACAAAGCCGATCGGCCCGGCGACAGCTACGGAAGCACCGGATAGAATTAAAATGATAAAGCTGATCAGAATCCGGATGCCGTTCATATTTTGTCCAAGCCCTTTTGCTGTTTCGTCTCCGAGACCAAGTACAGAAACAGAACCGGAAAACACGAGGGCAAGACCGATGCCGATGACAGAAAACGGAGCGATGGTCATGACGTCCTGCCAATTGCTTCCGTCAATCGCGCCTGTCATCCAGTACAGAACATCCTCTCCCGACTCATTTAAAATAATGATGGCCTGTGTCATGGAGGAGAGGAACAGATGCACCGCCATTCCCGACAACGCCAGCTTGACAGGTGTCATTCCGCCGGATGAGGCAATCATGTACACAATCGCGCCGCCTGCTGCCGCACCCGCAAAAGCGAATACAACGGAAGAATAGGGCGATGCCGGCAGGATGACGAGAGAAGCAACGACAAAAAGCGATGCACCCGCATTTACACCGAAAATTTGAGGTGAAGCCAGAGGGTTTCTAGTCATGGCCTGCATCAGCGCTCCTGCTACGGCCAGGCTGGCGCCGACGAAAACGCCGATTAATGTGCGGGGAAGGCGAAGAGTAGAGATGATGAGCTGTTCCTTTGAACCATCCCATACAAAAAGATATTTCAATGAATCTATAATGCCGATGTCTGAGGCTCCTACTGAAAGATTCAGCCCAAGCCCGAATATCAAAATGATCAGTGCGATGATGAACATCATCAGTCTTGATGATGAGCGCCGTTTGGCCGAATGATACAACAGTCTCACTTCCTTACTGCGTCTGGTTGCAAAAACGAAGAAGCAAGGATTTCCCCTCGCTTCTCATTTGTCCTACTTATTATACACTTTTTTAAGCACGTCCTTGGCGCTTGTTTCACTAGACTTGATGCCTCTGAATCTTGTCCAAGTGTCACGGTCCGCATCATAGACTTGTCCGTTTTTCACCGCTTTGAGATTTTTCCAGAGCGGGTTCGTTTTCCACTCGTCTACAATTGTCTTGCCTTCGTTGGCTGAGATGAATAAAATATCCGGATCGATTTTGCTCAATTGCTCGAGGCTGACCTCTTGATAGGCTTCATTTGACTGCACAGCGTGTGTAAAGCCGAGCATTTTAAAGATTTCTCCGTCATAAGATGATGACGTATGAAGCTGGAAGGAATCTGCTCTTGCAACCCCGAGAACAATGTTGCGGTTTTCATCTTTTGGAAGCTCCGCTTTTAGATCGTTGATGACTTTTTTGTGCTCGGCAAGCTTTTCTTTTCCTTCATCTTCTTTATTTAATGCTTTAGCAATGGTTGTAAAGCTGTCGATCGTTTCGTCATATGTCGCTTCCCGGCTCTTTAATTCTATCGTCGGGGCGATTTGTTTCAGCTGTTTATAAATGTTTTTATGGCGCTCAGCGTCAGCGATAATTAAATCAGGCTTCAAGGAACTGATGACCTCAAGATTTGGTTCGCTTCGTGTGCCTACAGATGTATAATCAATTGAGCTGCCGACAAGCTTTTTAATCATATCTTTTTTGTTGTCATCGGCGATTCCCACCGGCGTAATGCCGAGATTGTATACAGCATCCAAGAATGAAAGCTCAAGGACAACCACTCGTTTAGGTGTGCCGCTTACTGTCGTTTTTCCTTCTTCGTGCTGGATCACTCTAGAATCCTTAGACTTGCTTTCGCTGCTTCCGCTGTTATTCTGGCTGGATGAACAGCCGGATACAATGAAACAGGCGATTAATAAAACACTCATGATAGCAATCAACTTGTTAGAATAGGTGCGCATGTCATTCTTCCTTTTTTCAGATTTAGTAATGAGAATCATTATCACATGTAAACACTATAATAGCATGACTCATCATGTCAATATTTTTTTAGTAAAGAAAGCTGCGGATTTACTGCTTTCTCATGAAAGCATCATCAGACACAAATAAATGATATACAGCATTGCCGTGTCTGCGGGATAAAAACGCATTGGCATTGGCTTTAGAGGTTTCGAGCATTTCAGCGTTAACATATGGAAGGAGAGTCCCGAGATAGCCAGACAATTTCTTTTCTATTTCTTCTGCGAGTGCGAATTCAATGTCACCGATATTCATAATAATCGAGAAAACAAAGTCGATATCGATATGAAAATGTTCCTCAGCAAAGACCGCAAGCTCGTGAATTCCTGGTGAACAGCCGGATCGCTGATGAAAAATCTGTTTGACTAAATCACTCACAACCCACGCATTATATTGCTGTTCTGGTGAAAAGTATTGCATTAGACATACCTCCTGCTTGTACGGATAAAGGCTGCAATTCATGATCGTTTGCTCCGCGCAGCGGTTTCTCTTTGATTTTGACTTTTCTGAAAATAGTTTCCGTTCCTACCACTTTACCATGGGCCGAAAATAAATGGCTACTACCATTCTTCCTGTTTTTCTTTTCAATGTTCTGGAATCTGTTTCATCCATATGTGACCGGGTATGAAAGAAATATAGTAATCATGAAGGAGGAATGTCGAAATGAAACCAGTTGTAAAAGAGTATACAAACGACGAACAGCTCATGAAGGATGTAGAAGAATTACAGCAAATGGGTGTTGCGAAAGAAGATGTATACGTCTTAGCTCACGACGATGACAGAACGGAACGGCTGGCAGACAACACGAACGCCAACACGATCGGAGCCAAAGAAACGGGTATCAAGCATGCGGTAGGAAACGTGTTTAATAAAAAAGGAGACGAGCTCCGCAATAAAATTCATGAAATCGGTTTTTCTGAGGATGAAGCCGCTCAATTCGAAAAACGTTTAGATGAAGGGAAAGTGCTTCTCTTTGTGACCGATAATGAAAAAGTGAAATCCTGGGCATAATGCAGGGATATAACCCAAAAGGCCAACTTCGGCTTTTTGGGTTTTTTTTGCGGTCTTTGCGGTGTATGTGTTGCAGAATGCCGCAATAAGATAGCGGAACATTTTCGGTTCTGGATGTCCCTCAATTTGCTATCATATCTTTGTGAGAAATTGGAATATAATCTCACAAAATAGAAAATGGGGGTTCATAGTGAATGAAAAAAGTGATGTTAGCCACGGCTCTGCTTTTAGGGTTGACTCCAGCTGGCGCGAACGCGGCGGATTTAGGCCATCAAACATTAGGATCAAATGATGGCTGGGGCGCGTACTCGACCGGCACAACAGGCGGATCAAAAGCTTCGTCATCCCACGTGTATACCGTCAGCAACAGAAACCAGCTTGTCTCGGCATTAGGCAAGGACACCAACACAACGCCAAAAATCATTTATATTAAGGGAACGATTGACATGAACGTCGATGACAATCTGAAGCCGCTTGGTCTAAATGATTATAAAGATCCAGAGTACGATTTGGACAAATATTTGAAAGCCTATGACCCTAGCACATGGGGCAAAAAGGAGCCGTCGGGGACACTAGAAGAGGCGAGAGCACGATCTCAGAAAAATCAAAAAGCACGAGTCATGGTGGATATTCCGGCAAACACGACGATCGTCGGTTCAGGGACAAATGCCAAAATCGTGGGCGGAAATTTCCAGATCAAGAGTGATAATGTCATCATCCGCAACATCGAATTCCAGGATGCTTATGATTATTTTCCGCAATGGGATCCGACTGACGGCAGCTCAGGAAACTGGAACTCACAATACGACAACATCACAATAAACGGCGGCACGCATATATGGATTGATCATTGTACATTTAATGACGGTTCCCGTCCGGACAGCACATCGCCAAAGTATTTCGGCAGAAAATATCAGCACCATGACGGCCAAACCGATGCTTCTAACGGCGCTAACTATATCACGATGTCTTACAACTATTATCACGATCATGATAAAAGCTCCATTTTCGGATCAAGCGACAGCAAAACATCTGATGACGGCAAATTAAAAATCACGCTCCATCATAACCGCTATAAAAATATCGTCCAGCGCGCACCGAGAGTCCGCTTCGGGCAGGTGCACGTTTACAACAACTATTATGAAGGCAGCACAAGCTCCTCGGATTATGCCTTCAGCTATGCGTGGGGAATCGGAAAATCATCTAAAATCTACGCTCAAAACAATGTCATTGACGTGCCTGGACTGTCAGCCGCTAAAACGATCAGCGTATTCAGCGGGGGAACGGCTTTATATGACTCAGGCACATTGCTGAATGGCACGCAGATCAACGCATCGGCTGCAAACGGGCTGAGTTCTTCTGTCGGCTGGACACCGTCTCTGCACGGCACAATCGATGCTTCCGCGCATGTAAAATCGAATGTTATATCTCAAGCGGGTGCGGGTAAACTAAATTAAGAAATGAAAAAACACAAAGGGCTGCTCACCTTTGTGTTTTTTAATTAATTAAAATGTTTATTAACTTAGTTAAGGAGTAGAATGGGAAAGGGGATCGGAAAACAAGTATATAGGAGGAGACCTATTTATGGCTTCAGAAAAAGACGCAGGAAAACAGTCAGCAGTAAAGCTTGTTCCATTGCTTACTGTCGCTGTGGGACTAATCATTTGGTTTATTCCCGCTCCGTCCGGACTTGAACCTAAAGCTTGGCATTTGTTTGCGATTTTTGTCGCGACAATTATCGGCTTTATCTCCAAGCCCTTGCCAATGGGTGCAATTGCAATTTTTGCATTGGCGGTTACTGCACTAACTGGAACACTATCAATTGAGGATACATTAAGCGGATTCGGGAATAAGACCATCTGGCTTATCGTCATCGCATTCTTTATTTCCCGGGGATTTATCAAAACCGGGCTAGGTGCGAGAATTTCGTATGTATTCGTTCAGAAATTCGGGAAAAAAACCCTTGGACTTTCTTATTCACTGCTGTTCAGTGACTTAATATTATCACCTGCCATTCCAAGTAATACGGCGCGTGCAGGAGGCATTATATTTCCTATCATCAGATCATTATCCGAAACATTCGGATCAAGCCCGGCAAATGGAACAGAGAGAAAAATCGGCGCATTCTTATTAAAAACCGGTTTTCAGGGGAATCTGATTACATCTGCTATGTTCTTAACGGCGATGGCGGCGAACCCGCTGATTGCCAAGCTGGCCCATGATGTCGCAGGGGTGGACTTAACATGGACAAGCTGGGCAATTGCCGCGATTGTACCGGGACTTGTAAGCTTAATCATCACACCGCTTGTGATTTACAAGCTGTATCCGCCGGAAATCAAAGAAACACCGGATGCGGCGAAAATCGCAACAGAAAAACTGAAAGAAATGGGACCGTTCAAAAAGTCAGAGCTTTCCATGGTTATCGTGTTTCTTTTGGTGCTTGTACTGTGGATTTTTGGCGGCAGCTTTAACATCGACGCAACCACAACCGCACTGATCGGATTGTCGGTTCTTTTATTATCACAGGTTCTGACTTGGGATGATATCAAGAAAGAACAGGGCGCTTGGGATACGCTCACTTGGTTTGCGGCGCTTGTCATGCTGGCCAACTTCCTGAATGAGTTAGGCATGGTGTCTTGGTTCAGTAATGCTATGAAATCTTCCGTATCAGGATTCTCATGGATTATTGCATTCTTAATTTTAATTGTTGTGTATTTCTATTCTCACTACTTCTTTGCAAGTGCGACAGCCCACATCAGTGCGATGTATTCTGCATTTTTGGCTGTGGTCGTGGCTGCGGGTGCACCGCCGCTTTTAGCAGCGCTGAGCCTCGCATTCTTCAGCAACCTGTTCGGGTCAACGACTCACTACGGTTCTGGAGCGGCTCCAGTCTTCTTCGGAGCAGGCTACATTTCACAAGGTAAATGGTGGTCTATCGGATTTATCCTGTCGATCGTTCATATTGTCGTATGGCTTGTGATCGGCGGATTATGGTGGAAAGTACTGGGGATATGGTAGAGAGAAAAAGGCAGACGCGGTCTGCCTTTTTTTATTTTAAAGCAATTCCTTTATCTTCATTCAACTAATCTGCAAAACATATTTCCTCCTATTGTTTACCCTTCAAAAGAAATGGATTTTGAAAAATGAGAAAATTCCCTGTGAAAAATGGTATGATCTAGGTAGAAAGGACGGCTGGTGCTGTGGTGAAAAAGCGGTTCCATTTTTCCCTGCAAACAAAAATAATGGGACTGATTGCGGCTCTGCTGGTTTTTGTCATTGGTCTGCTGACCATTACGTTAGCCGTTCAGCATACACACGAAGAACGAAGACAGGCTGAACAGCTGGCGGTTCAGACGGCGAGAACCATATCCTACATGCCGCCGGCTAAAGAGCTCATTGAGAGAAAAGGCGGACATGCGGATGAGACGCAAGAGGTCATTGAACAAATGAAAGAACAGACTGGCGCGTATGCCATTTATGTGTTGGATGAAAAAGGAGACATTCGGAGCGCCTCGATCAAAAGCGGCCAAAAGAAACTGGAGCGCAGCAGAGAAATTTTGTTTGGAGGCTCGCATGTTTCTGAAACAAAAGCGGATGGACAAAGAGTCATCAGGGGGAGTGCGCCGATTATTAAAGAGCAGAAGGGATACAGCCAAGTAATCGGCAGCGTGTCTGTTGATTTTCTGAAAACCGAGACAGAGCAAAGCATCAAAAAGCATCTGAGAAACTTGAGTGTGATCGCTGTGCTTGTGCTGCTGCTCGGATTTGCCGGTGCCGCCGCACTGGCGAAAAGTATCAGGAAGGATACGCTTGGCCTTGAGCCGCATGAGATCGCGTCTCTTTATCGGGAAAGGAATGCAATGCTTTTCGCGATTCGAGAAGGAATCATTGCCACCAATCGTGAAGGCGTCGTCACCATGATGAATGTATCGGCGGCCGAGATGCTAAAGCTTCCCGAGCCTGTGATCAATCTCCCTATTGATGACGTTATGCCGGGAGCCGGCCTGAAGAGTGTGCTTGATCAAGGAGAAATGCTGCCAAACCAAGAGGTAAACGTGAACGATCAAGTTTTTATTATCAATACGAAAATGATGACTCAAGGCGGTCAGGCGTATGGGATTGTCGTGAGCTTCCGGGAGAAAACAGAGCTAAAAAATCTGATCGATAAACTGACAGAGGTTCGCAAATATTCAGAGGATCTCAGGGCGCAGACCCATGAATTTTCAAATAAGCTTTACGCGATCTTAGGGCTGCTTGAGCTTGGTGAGTATGATGAAGCCATTGATCTGATTAAAGAGGAATACGCGATACAAAATGAACAGCATGATATTTTATTCCATAACATCCATTCGCAGCAGGTGCAGGCGATTTTGTTAGGAAAAATAAGCAAAGCATCGGAAAAGAAGGTCAAGCTGGTTATTGATGAGAACAGCTCGCTCGCGCCTCTTCCTGCACATATTGGCTTATCTCACCTCATTACGATTATCGGCAACTTAATTGATAACGCTTTCGAAGCTGTAGCGGATCAAAGCGTGAGGGAGGTATTGTTTTTTATCACGGATATGGGCCGTGACATTGTCATCGAAGTATCAGACACAGGGCCCGGTGTGCCGCCCGATAAGACGGAAGCTGTGTTTGAAAGAGGCTATTCTTCAAAGGGGAGGAAGAGAGGCTACGGTCTGGCCAATGTGAAAGACTCAGTGCGTGAACTGGGTGGCTGGATCGAACTGGCGAATCCAAAAACTGGCGGTGCGGTATTCACTGTGTTTATACCGAAGAAGAAATAAAGGGGGAATCCATTTGATTCACATCGCGATTGCGGAGGATGATTTTCGGGTTGCGCAAATCCATGAGAGATTGATTGAACAGCTTGATGGATTCAAGATTATCGGCAAGGCGGCCAATGCCAAAGAAACAATGGCGCTTTTGGAGAAACAAAAGGCTGATTTGCTTTTGCTGGATATTTATATGCCGGACGAACTTGGGACCACGTTGATTCCGGAGATACGAAACCGATTTCCTGAAGTGGATATTATGATCATCACAGCGGCAACAGAAACCCGTCATTTGCAGGAAGCGCTGAGGGCAGGGATTGCCCACTATTTGATCAAACCCGTAACGGCTGACAAGTTCAGACAGGTGCTGCTTCAGTATAAAGAAAAAAGAAAGTTGCTTTTATCTCAGGCAGAGGTCAGCCAATCCATGATTGATCATATTTTCGGGAACAGTGTGAAGACATC
Source organism: uncultured Bacillus sp. (assembly GCF_958411575.1). Lineage (NCBI taxonomy): Bacteria > Bacillati > Bacillota > Bacilli > Caryophanales > Bacillaceae > Bacillus > uncultured Bacillus sp. The sequence goes on along the minus strand of NZ_CATYRA010000010.1, from coordinate 107,736 downwards.
TTTGCCGGCGGAGGATTTGCCGACAGGCATTAATTCGATTACACTGCGAAAAATTAAGGAAGCGCTTCGAACTGCGTCAGAAGGATTGACAGCGGAAGAGCTTGGAGAAAAAATGGGGGCGTCACGAACGACTGCCCGCCGCTATGCCGAGTACCTTGTAGCAAAAGATGAAGCAAGAGCTGAGCTTGAATACGGGATTATCGGCAGGCCGGAGAGAAAATATTATTTGGCGGCGGAATAAATATGAAAAAATGTATGATTCTATTGATTGCTTTATTGATCTTTATGCAGGGGGACATCAGGCAGGCGGCTGCGCCGCGCCTGCCTGACGGGCCGATTGAAATTGTCGTCCCCGCTGAACCTTCTGGCGGATGGGACGTCACGGCGCAGGCGATCCAAGCCGTTTTGAGACAGAAGCAGGTCGTGAAGGATGAGGTTCATATCGTCTATAAACCCGGCGGCGGGGGAGATAAAGGCTGGAAATATGTCAACGAAAGCAGCAAACAGACCATCAGCATGACGTCCAGTTTAATACTGAGCAATGATCTTCTTGGGCAAAGCAAATTAAAAATTGGCGATTTTACTCCGCTCGCCATTCTCTCCAAGGAATGGCAGACGGTTGCATTGCCAAAAGGATCGGCGTTAACAAACGGCAAGGATTTGCTGAATGAGATTAAGATGCATCCCGGCAAGGTGAAAATCGGCTTTGCCCCGGGCCTTGGCAATGATGATCAGCTCTCGTTCGTCAGAGCAGCAGATATGTACGGCATTGACTCTTTTGACATTCAATTTTTGCAGTATGACAGCAGTGAACAGCTTATTCAGGCGCTGATCAGACATGAGATAGAAGCGGCTTCCATGACACTTTCTGAAGCGAAACCATATGAGCGGCACGGCGATATCACGTTAGCTGCTGTAACGTCTGATAAAAGACTTCCCGGTTTTCCTGATGTACCAACGTGGAAGGAGCAGGGGATCCCGTTTGTTTTTTCACATTGGAGAGGGGTTTTGGGTCCGAAAAACATGTCGGAGGAAGAGATTTCTTTCTGGGATCAAGCGCTAAAGAAGGTCACATCCTCGCGAGAGTGGAAGCGGAAAATAAATGAACAGGACTGGGAAAGCTTTTATTTGAACAGCAGGGAAACGAAACGGTTTCTTGACCAACAATCCGCTTTTTATCAAAGCATTATGACAGGGAATTAAGATCCCGGGATTCTGGGATCTTTTTGATGCGCCCGGAAATGATCAAAAAGAACAAAACGGTTTTAAAAAATTAAAAATACAAAAAAACCAAATTATTTACTTGCGATTGGTTTTCCCATACGATGGCAAAAAGGCAAGAAGGGGAGTAAGGGAGAAAAAATGTAAGCGGATTCATTTGAGGGGGAATGGACGTGTTAGCAATTTTAGGCTTTCTCATGATGCTCGTGTTTATGGCATTGATCATGACAAAACGGCTTTCTGTTTTGACAGCTTTAGTTTTGACGCCGATTGTGTTTGCACTTATCGCCGGATTTGGATTTACTGAAGTTGGGGACATGATGATTTCGGGGATTCAGCAAGTCGCGCCGACTGCGGTCATGATTATGTTCGCGATCTTATATTTTGGAATTATGATTGATACAGGGCTGTTTGATCCGATGGTTGGCAAAATTTTAAGCATGGTCAAAGGCGACCCGTTAAAAATTGTTGTCGGGACAGCGGTTCTTACGATGCTCGTCGCCTTGGACGGAGATGGCTCGACTACTTATATGATTACGACAAGCGCAATGCTTCCGCTCTATTTGCTGCTTGGCATCCGGCCAATTATTTTGGCGGGAATCGCGGGAGTCGGCATGGGGATCATGAACACGATTCCATGGGGTGGCGCAACACCGCGGGCGGCGAGCGCGCTGGGGGTTGATCCGGCTGAGCTTACAGGGCCGATGATTCCTGTCATCGCAAGCGGAATGCTTTGTATGGTGGCTGTTGCGTATGTGCTTGGAAAAGCGGAACGAAAGCGCCTAGGCGTGATTGAACTGAAACAGCCGGTAAATGCCAATGAACCGGCGGCTGCGGTTGAAGATGAATGGAAGCGGCCGAAGCTTTGGTGGTTCAATTTATTGTTAACGCTTTCTTTAATAGGATGTTTAGTATCGGGTAAAGTCAGTTTAACCGTACTGTTCGTCATTGCGTTCTGTATTGCGCTGATTGTGAATTATCCAAACCTTGAGCATCAGAGACAGCGCATCGCAGCGCACTCCAGCAACGTGCTGGCTATCGGCTCCATGATTTTTGCTGCGGGGGTTTTTACGGGGATTTTGACAGGCACCAAAATGGTTGATGAAATGGCGATTTCGCTTGTGTCTATGATTCCTGAACAAATGGGCGGGTTGATCCCGGCGATAGTGGCCTTAACAAGCGGCATTTTCACATTCCTGATGCCGAATGACGCGTATTTCTACGGGGTGCTGCCGATTTTATCAGAAACGGCTGTCGCATACGGTGTCGATAAAGTGGAAATTGCCAGAGCCTCTATTATCGGCCAGCCGATTCATATGCTGAGTCCGCTTGTGCCATCCACTCATTTGCTTGTCGGACTTGTCGGAGTTTCTATTGACGACCATCAAAAATTCGCCTTGAAATGGGCGGTTCTCGCAGTGATCGTCATGACGGCTATCGCTCTATTGATCGGTTCGATCTCTATTTCCGTATGATAATTCAGGCGTAATGACACACACTAACGGCATACAACATACCGGAGGTGTCATCATGAGTGATCCTTATATGCCGATGACTTCAGTCAGAAGCGGAACGGGGTTCGAAGCGGCAAAAGGGGTGCACGGCCTGACCGTGCAAATTGCGAATGTCTATTTTATTCAGCTGCCTTCTGAACCTCGCTCATTTGTTTTAATTGATGCCGGCATGCCTCAATCAGCCGGCATGATTGTAAATGAAGCCAAACAAAGATTCGGCGATGATTTTCAGCTGAAGGCGATTATCCTCACACACGGGCACTTTGATCATATCGGTGCGATAGAAGAGATCCTTGAACATTGGGATGTCCCTGTTTATGTCCATTCTCGGGAAATGCCTTATGTAACAGGTAAAGAGGATTATCCTCCGGCTCGTCCTGACAGTAATAGCGGGCTGGTCGCCAAACTGTCGCCGCTGTTTCCGCGGCACTCCATCGATATTTCCTCACATGTACAGGCACTGCCGGAAGATGGCTCTGTACCGTTTCTTGACGAGTGGATGTGGATTGCGACTCCCGGACACACCCCTGGCCATATTTCGTTATTCCGCGAGGACGGGCGCGTGCTTGTGGCAGGTGATGCTGTCATTACAGTAGAACAGGAGAAAATGGCAGACGTCTTGATTCAAAAACAGGAGCTTCATGGGCCGCCGGCTTATTTCACGCCTGACACAGGGGCTGCAGCCGAATCCATACAGAAGCTTGCCGGCCTTGAACCGGAAGCACTGCTGACGGGACATGGCATACCGATGACCGGCAAAAACTTTCGCAGTGACTTAATTGAATTGTCAAATCGTTTATCGTCTCTTTGACACCCGGAAACGCGGGTGTTTTTTTATCGTTTTCCAAGAAGATACAGAAAAATCATTTGTCTTCCGGCTTAAAAACGTTACAATGAAAAGCATGAATGCGATTTGAAGGGGAGAGTTTGTTGGAAGAAAAAGAAATACTCTGGAACGAAGCGAAAGCGTTTATTGCCGAATGCTATCAGGAATTGGGAAAGGAGGAGGAGGTGAAAGACCGTCTCGATAGCATTAAAAGTGAAATTGACCGGACCGGAAGCTATGTACATACGAAGGAAGAAATCGAGCACGGGGCGAAAATGGCTTGGAGAAACAGCAACCGCTGCATCGGCAGATTGTTTTGGAATTCGCTGAATGTCATCGACAGACGTGACGTCCGGACGAAGGAGGATGTGCGGGATGCCCTCTTTCATCACATTGAAACCGCCACCAATAACGGGAAAATCAGGCCGAGCATTACGATTTTCCCTCCGGAAGAGAAGGGTGAAAAGCAAGTCGAAATCTGGAATCATCAGCTGATCCGATACGCTGGATATGAATCAGACGGGGAAAGAATCGGTGACCCGGCTTCCCGTTCCCTGACGGCAGCCTGCGAGCAGCTTGGCTGGCGTGGAGAGCGAACGGATTTTGATCTGCTGCCGCTCATTTTTCGCATGAGAGGTGACGAACAGCCGGTCTGGTATGAGCTGCCGCGTTCACTTGTGATCGAGGTTCCAATTACACATCCTGAAATCGAAGCGTTTTCAGATCTGGAGCTGAAATGGTACGGCGTGCCAATTATTTCTGATATGAAGCTTGAGGTCGGGGGTATCCATTATAATGCCGCGCCATTTAACGGCTGGTATATGGGCACGGAGATCGGAGCGAGAAATCTGGCAGATGAAAAGCGGTACGACAAGCTCAAAAAAGTGGCGTCCGTTATCGGCATTTCTACTAATTACAATACAGATTTATGGAAGGATCAAGCGCTTGTTGAATTGAATAAAGCTGTGCTGTATTCGTATAAAAAGCAAGGTGTCAGCATCGTGGACCATCATACGGCCGCAAGCCAGTTTAAACGGTTTGAAGAACAGGAGGAAGAAGCGGGCAGAAAGCTGACGGGGGACTGGACGTGGCTGATTCCGCCGATTTCACCCGCTGCCACTCATATCTTCCACCGTTCCTATGACAACTCAATCGTTAAGCCGAATTACTTTTATCAGGATAAGCCTTACGAGTAAACAACGGAAAATCGGTGATGGCCTTCAAGGCTGCGGGATTCTGTGACAGAGACGTCGGTAACCTTAGAGAAAGGGCTGCCTTTCTTTACAGCCTCAAGAAATGATTGTAAGGCGTTTTCCGGGCCTTCTGCCAAAATCTCGACACGGCCGTCATCACGGTTTTTGACCCAGCCGGCCAGTTTTCGCTTATCGGCTTCCATTTGAACAAAATAGCGAAAGCCCACACCTTGAACCCGGCCGCCTGCAACGATTCGGTATTGAAGCATGTAAAAACCACCTTTTCTTTTTATGATAATCAATCATTTTACAACCTGTAAAGGGGATGTGTTTATGAAGTCACTGCACTATCCAGTTCTTTCTCTTAATCTCGGAAAGCCACAGACGCTTGAGTATGACGGCAAAAAAATTAAAACCGGCATTATGAAGCAGCCCGCTGATTCCGCTGTTATGCTGCATCGGGAGAATTTTGAAGGTGACGGACAGGCGGATCTCGTCAATCACGGCGGACCTGATAAGGCTGTCTGTGTCTACCCGGCCGAGCATTATCCGTTTTGGGAAGAGTTTCTCTCAAGAACGCTGCCTAGCGCCGCATTTGGTGAAAATCTGACGGTCGCGGGTCTGACCGAGGAGAACGTTTGCATCGGGGATGTGTTCAAGCTTGATGAAGCTGTTGTTCAGGTCAGCCAGCCGCGCCAGCCGTGTGTAAAGCTTGCGAAAAAGTTTGGCGTTAAGGAAATGGTGCTGAAGGTTCAGAAAACCGGCTATACCGGCTTTTATTTTCGTGTGCTGGAAGAGGGCAGGGTGTCTCCCGGCGCCAAACTGGAATTGCTGTCCAGAGGCGAGAAAGCCATATCAGTCCAATTTGCCAACCGTATCAACTACCATGATGCAAAAAATCTCGCCGCCATTGAACGGATTTTAAGTGAAGACGCACTATCGGAAAGCTGGAGAGCGTCCTTTATGAAAAAAAGGGACAGGCTGCTGCCGGTTGAGTAGAAAAAAAGCCGCGCATATCAACATGCGCGGCTTTACCATTCTTATAATTATTTTTTCTTTGTTTCAAGCAGGTTGGCAAGAAAATAGGTTTTATAGCTTTGAAGCTTTCTTCCTTCATGGTGCGTGATCCCCTGCTTTTTTAATTCTGCCACATACCAGCCTTTACTGCCGTAATGCATGTCAGAAAACTCCTTTCCCTATCTCTCCCAATGGAGAGGATTTTACCAAACGATTGGCATTGTAACATCCATGGAATGATGCTGAAAAGAGATGCGGGAAAAACTGAGCCTTTCGCACTAGTTGTGCGAATGTCCTTCTGTATGTATATGCCGAGTAAAAGCTGAATATGAATTAATGGCCGGTTAGTTTGATCATGACAACGCCGAATGTCATAATGCTGAAAACAATGCCGATATATGTGAGCATCCCGTTTTTTTTCTTCACGCCGTAAACGGTCATAATGATGCCTTCAATGAAAAAAATGATGCCGAAAATAATAAACCACATGCAGATAAAGGCTCCTTTCACAGACATAATAGTAGTGTAGCATATCTGGAAGAGCCGGGCTGTGACAATATCAAGAAAGCCGGGCAGCATATGCGCCCGGCTCGTGTTTTTATTGCTTATCAACCAATTTGACCAGCAGCTGTGCCAAATGTTTTTTCTCATCTTCGTCCGCAACGCTCCAAAGTTCTTGCAGCAGCATTTCTTCACTGTTGTGCGGCTCTTCATGCTTCGCGAGGTAGTCTCCCAGGATCGCGGCGCTTTTCACAAGCTTGCCGTCATCCAATCCCAGCTTTTTGCCTCGGTTCACTTGTTTACTCAGATAGTCTTTAAATTCCTCAAAGTCTTTTAAAATTTCTTCTTTTGTTGTGCCATGCATTGCATTCATTTCGTTTTCAATTTGGATTTTTTCTTGATCTCTGTTCATTGCAATACCTCCTCCTGCGAATAGTGATGTTTTACCTGCAATTGGAGGAGGTTAAACCATCCGGCAGCCCGGAATGTGTTTTACAGTTTTGTCAGGATAATCGGTTCATCTTTTGTGATGACGATGGTGTGTTCAACTTGGGCAACCATGCTTTTATCCGGTGTCTTGAACGTCCAGCCGTCTCCAGCTTCAACAATCGTTTCCGCTTTCGTTGAAATAAACGGTTCAAGCGCGATGACTGTGCCGTTTTTGAAAAGCGCGTTATCAAACGGATCATAATAGTTCATGATGTGGTTCGGCGCTTCATGAAGGCTTCTGCCAATTCCATGGCCGGTCAGGGTTTTGATGACGGTAAATCCTTGAGATCGTGCTTCATGATAAACGGCTCTTCCGATTTGGTTTTGGCGCTTGCCTGCTTTTGCCTGCTGCAGCCCTTTTTGAAAAGCGTCTTCCGCGCATTGGCAAAGCTTATGAAGGCGTTCTTCTCCTTCACCGAGCACAAATGAGATGCCTGTGTCGGAATAGAAGCCACCAAATTCAGCTGAGATGTCAATGTTCACAAGATCTCCCGCTTTTAAAATTTTGGAAGTGCTTGGTATGCCGTGGGCCACTTCATCATTTACGCTGATGCATGTCACACCCGGAAAGTCGTATTCTTTCTCAGGAGCTGAAACGGCGCCATGCTCATCAAGCACTGCTTTTCCGATAAGGTCAAGGTCTTTTGTGCTCATGCCGGGCTCTGCTTTCCGTTTCATTTCTTCACGCGCCAGCGCAACGATTCTTCCGATTTTTTTCAGGCCTTCTAATTCTTGATCGTTTGTTACAATCATCTGTCATTCCCGCTTTCTTTTTAAATAATCTAGTTTAAGCTTACCACATCTGTCTTAAAAATAGGAAACACACGGACCTGGGAAAAAAGAAATATCCCGGGAAAATTGGTATAGATCACTAGATATCCTATATGGTATATTTGAAAAAAAAGGGTAAGAGGGGGATGGGTATGCTTTCATTTTTACAAAAACTCGGGAAGTCATTTATGCTCCCGATTGCGGTTCTGCCTGCAGTCGGGATTATCCTTGCGCTTGGCAGAGAGGATTTATTTAATATCCCGTTTGTCTATCAAGCGGGGACGGCGGTTTTTGATCATCTGCCGCTTATTTTCGCGATCGGAATTGCCATTGGCATTTCAAAGGACAGCAATGGGGCCGCGGGGCTGTCAGGAGCAATATCATATCTGATGCTTGACGCGGCGACAAAGACAATTGATAAAACAAACAACATGGCGGTGTTTGGGGGAATCATTGCCGGTTTAATTGCCGGCTACACCTATAATCGCTTTAAGGATACAAAGCTGCCTGAATATCTTGGATTCTTCAGCGGCAGACGGCTTGTGCCGATTGTAACAGCCATTATTACGATCATTTTAGCAGGCATATTCGGAGTTGTCTGGCCGCCGATTCAATCGGGCATTAACGAGTTTGGAGAATGGATGCTTGGGCTCGGCGGCATCGGGGCTGGCATATTCGGCCTGTTCAACAGGCTGTTAATTCCGCTTGGCCTTCACCACGTGCTGAATAATATTTTCTGGTTCCAATTCGGAGAATATAACGGAGTGACCGGAGATCTGGCTCGCTTTTTCGCGAAAGATCCGACAGCAGGGACATATATGACCGGCTTCTTCCCAATCATGATGTTTGGTCTTCCGGCGGCGTGTCTGGCTATGGTTGTGACTGCAAAGCCGTCAAAACGGAAAGCAACGGCGGGAATGATGATTGGGTTTGCCTTGACTGCGTTTATCACAGGGATTACGGAGCCGATTGAGTTTGCATTTATGTTTTTATCTCCGCTATTATACGCTGTTCACGCGGTTTTAACCGGGCTGTCTTTATTTATCGTCAACTGGCTCGGCATCCGCTCAGGCTTCTCTTTTTCTGCCGGAGCCATTGATTATGTGCTGAGCTACGGAATTGCAGAAAAACCGCTGCTGTTGCTTCTGGTAGGTATATGCTATGCGGCAGTCTATTTTATTGTGTTTTATGTACTGATTAAGGCATTGAATTTAAAAACGCCGGGACGCGAAGATGATGATGTGGATGAAGTGCTGGATGAAAATACTGTTCAGGATGTCAATGAAAACCTTATGCTGAAAGGGCTCGGCGGAAAAGAAAACCTTCAAACCATTGATCATTGCGCCACAAGACTGCGGCTGACTGTGAAGGATACCGCTTTAGTGGATGAAACGCTGCTAAAGAAAGCAGGCGCAAAAGGGGTCGTCAAATCAGGCGGGCAATCGGTTCAAGTGATCATTGGCCCGAATGTCGAATTTGCTGCGGAGGAATTGAGAGCTGCGGTGAAATAAAAAAAGCAGAGAGGCTAGCCTCTCTGCTTTTTCTTATTTATCTTCATCATCCGTTGACGTTTCGGAAGAATCTTCGTCGTGTTTTGTGTAATCATAATCGGAAGGGTTCACCTTCGTAAAACCTTTCGGCTCATAGAAACGCAACAGGTCTCCGTTTATGATTTTATCGGACATTTCAAGTTCCTTCTTGACGAGTGAGTCTTCTGACTTGTCGATTTCGGATTCATCAAGCTCTTTTCCGGTTTTCGTATCGTAATACTTGCCGGATACTTTCGTGTACTTCGGTGAAATAAAGTCTCCATTACGGAACGGAATCACTTCACGGTGTTCTTTAGATAAAATATCAGAACCGGACATCAGATAGTCTTTCGTATCCACTCCGAGCAAATGCAGAATGGTAGGAGCCACATCGACGTCACCGGCATATTTATGAACTTTCTCGCCCTTCACGCCGGCAGCGTGGATAAAGAGCGGCACCCGTTGAAGCTGGGCGTTGTCATAATCAGTGATTTCATCTTTGCCAAGAACTTTGGCCATCGCTTTATTGTGGTTTTCAGAGATGCCGTAGTGGTCTCCGTACATCACGATAACCGATTTATCATATAACCCGTCTTTTTTCAGGTCATTGAAGAATTGTTCAATGGACTGATCAAGGTAATGGGCTGACTGGAAGTAGTTGTTGACGACAGAGTCACCAAAGTCTCCAGCCGGGAAGTCTGTATCCCCCTCATCCATTCCGAATGGGAAGTGGTTAGATAAGGTAATGAACTTCGTATAGAACGGCTGCGGCAGGCTTTCTAACAGCGGCATTGATTCTTTGAAGAACGGTTTATCCTTCATGCCGTAGTTTTTCGTGTTTTCTTCGTTCATGTCATAGTAGGCAGAATCAAAGAACTTATCGATGCCTTCTGCTTTGTACATTTCGTTACGGTTCCAGAACGTCTGCGTGTTTCCGTGGAACGCAGCAGATGTGTAATCCTTAGACTTCAAAATCGCCGGAACGGATTGAAGCGTGTTTTGTGCTTTGTTTACGAAAACTGAACCTTGAGCCAGCGGGTACAGAGAGTTTTCCATCATAAATTCCGCATCAGATGTTTTACCTTGTCCCGTTTGGTGGAAAAAGTTATCAAAGTAGAACGTTTCGTTATCGTGTGCCAGTTTATTTAAGAACGGTGTGACTTCTTTGCCGTCAATTTTATAGTCGATGGCAAAGGTCTGCAGAGATTCAAGTGAAACGTAAATGACGTTTTTGCCTTCCGCTTTGCCGAAATACACGTTATTCGGCACGTCGTAGTTGGCTTTCATGTAGTTTTCCACTTCCGTCACGTCGCTGGAATCGGCAAGCGCACGCTGGCTGTTGGATTTGATATTCTGCACCGCGTCATAAATCGTAAAATTGTACGTTCCCAAGTATTTCACAAGATAGTTTCGGTCGAATGATCTTGTCAGCAATTCAGGTCGGTCTGATTCCGCAACTGCCAAGTTGATTAAGAACACAAGAATCGAAGACGCAAGAACGATTCGGAACGATTTTTTGCTGGACGTTTCGGCGGGCTTGTTCACTTTGATCGCCAAGATGATCAGAATGATCGTGTCGATAAAGTAAAAGGCGTCAGTCGGTCTCATCAGCGAAAATGCGCTGTCACCGAGTTGGCCGCCGTTTGTTTTAGCCTGCATAATGACCGGAATTGTAATAAAATCATTGAAAAATCTGTAGTACACAATGTTTGCGTACAGTAAAAAAGACATTAAAAAATGAATCACTATAATGGCTGTCTGCTGTAATTTTTTCTTGAACAAGAGTCCAAAGCCAAGAAAGAACAAGCTTGAGCTTAAAGGATTCACAAAAAGCAATATTTTTTGTATCGTGTTGTCTATTCCTAAGTTGAAATTCAGGACATAACCGACATACGTTTTGATCCATAACAGGACGACCGCAATTAAGAAGAAGGCCAGTCCTCTTTCTTTTATAAATGTTTTCATTGTTACACTCCTTTTTTCCGATCACAGTTCGAGCGAAACGATAGAAAAAACGAACGTATCCAATATAACACGAATCAGCAGATTAGAAAAGTGAAAATCGTCGGGTGGAGAAAGTGGCGAAAAACGCCGTCGAATCAACGTTTCGCTTGACATATTGCCAAATGTAAAATAAGGTTTCTTTCTAGAAATAAAGGAATAAAATGGTACTATGGGAGATGTATGATAAAATATAGGTATAAATGAAAAGAGGTGGAATGATGGATTTTTCCCATATTGTGTCTGAAGATAAAATTAAGCGTGCCATCAAAGACGGAGAATTTGAAAACCTTCCGGGAATGGGAAAACCGCTGCCAAAGGATGACGCGGCACATTTGCCGGAATCGCTCCGCATGAGCTACCGTATGTTAAAAAATGCGGGAATGGCAGAGGACGAGGGCGCGCTCAAAAAAGAGCTCATGACCATCGACCATTTAATCGCAAAATGCTATGACGAAAAAGAACGTGAGCTATTAATCAGAAAAAAAACCGAAAAGCAGGTGCTGCTTGATAAGCTTGTCGACAAAAAAGGCATGTTTTCAAAGCCAGCGTCCGCCTTTTATAAGAATAAAGTATATGACCGGCTTGGACGAAACAGACCTTCTTCCAGCTGATTTGCCTTGTCTGAAGGATGGCGATTGATAGAAGCCATCCTCTTTATGTTCCAGTGGTCTCTGTCTAAAAGGTTTATGTTTAACCGTCTGTGGGGAAATGACTCATAAACGAAAAAAGGGTGATGGGATGGAACAACTATTGGAATGGATAGAGCGTATTTCTGACTGGCTGTGGGGTCCGCCGCTAATCATCTTGCTGACGGGGACGGGATTGTACTTCACCATTTTGCTGAAATGTTTTCAATTTCGCTATCCTTTATACATTTTGAAACAGACGATCGGCAGTGTAGGAAAAAAGCCGAAGGGAGAGGGCACAGTCACTCCGCTTCAGGCATTGACGTCAGCGCTCAGCTCAACAATCGGTGCCGCGAACATTGTCGGGGTGCCTGCCGCTATTATGTTTGGCGGACCCGGAGCGGTTTTTTGGATGTGGCTTATTGCCTTATTTGCCATGGCGATTAAGTTTTCTGAAAGTGTGCTTGCTGTTCATTACAGAGAAAAAAATGAGCAGGGGGAATTTGTTGGGGGACCGATGTATTACATAACAAAAGGGCTGCGCATGAAATGGCTCGGCGTATTTTTCTCTGTTGCACTGATCGTGGAGCTGATACCGAGCATTATGGTTCAGGGGAATTCGGTTTCAGTCTCTCTTGCCGAAACGTTTTCCTTCAATAAAATATACGCGGGAATCGGCATTGCGTTTTTGATCGGGTTAGTGGTAATAGGAGGGGTAAAGCGGATTGGAAAAGTAACAGAGTTTGTCGTGCCTCTTATGGCAGGGGCATACGTGGGAGCCGGTCTCCTCATTGTTCTGATGAACCTTTCATCAGTGCCGGCGTTTTTCTCTCTTATCTTTTCGAATGCGTTTACCTCTTCTTCAGCTGTTGGAGGATTCGCTGGCGCTGCCCTGGCTGAAACCGTTCGCTGGGGATTTGCCCGCGGGCTGTATTCTAATGAAGCCGGAATGGGAACCGCCCCGATTGCACATGCGGCGGCAAAAACGGATCACCCTGTAAGGCAAGGATTCTGGTCTGTGATCGGCATTGTCATTGACACTTTGATCATCTGCACCACCACCGCTTTTATCGTCCTTTCATCCGGTGTCTGGACAGGAAAGAATGCATCAAATGATCCGGCCGCACTGACGACTGCTGCATTTCAGCACTATTTTGGTTCTGGCGGAGGGTATTTCGTCTCGGTTTCTCTCGTTTTCTTTGTTGTATCGACCATCATGGTTGTCATTTTTTACGGCGTAAAGCAAGCTGAATTTCTGTTCGGGCGGCTGGCAGGACATGTGATCAAGTTCGTTTATTTAGCGGCTATTATCATAGGTGCCGCAGGCGGAGCAAAAGCCATCTGGGGCATATTGGACTTAGCATTAGTTTTTATTGTTGTCCCGAATGTAATTGCGCTGCTGTTATTGAGCAGAAAGGTAAAAGCGCTATATACCGAATTTTTTACATCTGAACAGTATTACCTGAAAGATAGAGGGAAAACGAAACAGAACCCTGTTTACCAGACAAAAGAAGCCAAAAATTCTTAGTGTTTTGTTTTAGCGCCAAACATCGCTTTGCTTTTGATGATCAAATAGATGAATAAAGGCAGTAAAAGAGAAATCACCACATTAATGACCGGCTTAATTCTGTTAAAGTCGATCAGCTGATTTGTATTTAGGAAGAACCAAAAGCTGCATACAAGCGAAAACATGCCGGTTGGTGTATACATGGCTTTCAGATCGATTTTTGAGTGTAAAAAGGAAAGCCCGTATACCACAATATAAAGCGAACCGGCTATCTTCACCATAATGACCGGAATCCATAAGGCCGCGATGATCAGGTCTGAACGATCCAGGAAATCCGTAATGCGGATCTGTCTGATCACCATATAGGCCGGATCAAAGAAAGTAGATGTCAGGTTAGGACCAAAGACAGAAATTGAAGAAAATAACATCACGGCTAGCAATAAAGCTCCCAGCAGGATCGCGATAATGGTATGTTTCAGCGGAACGCTCCGGCTTGAGAAGAGAAGCGGCAAGATGATCAATTCCCCCATTGTTCCGAACGCATAAAAGCCTGATTGAAGGTATTGGATCGGCCCTTCAAAGACCGGTGTTATATTTTGCAGCTCAATTTGTGTGGCCAGCGTAAATGGAAGGAACAAGACCAGGGTGCCGAATGGAAATAAAAAAATTTGCGCCATTCTGGTCAACGTTTCTTTGCCCTCTCTGGCAATACAGATCGCTACAAAGATAATAACGCCGCCAAGAACGGCCATCGGTGTTCTCGGGAGAAATAAAATGTTAATTAAATTGATAAAGAAACGTATGTCATGAGCGTTAATTAATAGGAAATATAAAGTGAACAGCAAAATAATAAACCTGCCGGCGATTGGAGAGGAATCGCTCAGCAGCTCATAGATATTTTGATCCTGATGCTTTTTCATCAGCCTGTGCATCAGCCAGAGTGCTGGAATCACGAGGATAACGCCGAGGATGTAGCTGTGCCAGGCGTTTTGTTTTGCCGATTCGATCATGAGGATCGGGGCATGCTTCAGTCCGACCGCTAACGTATACAGCGCTCCGAAAAATAATCCTTGATATGCAGAAGTCTTATCCATAAAGCACATCCTTTCTGTCATGTTCAAAACGGAATATATTTAAATAGGTGTCCCAGCCGCGGAAGCAGGGGATTCACTCTCATATAAATCCACAGAAAAATACTTCCTGCAATCAGCAGGCTGAAAGCCCATTTTGTTGCGGTGTTAGCGGAACGAAAATTCTTCCATTCATATGCGTAAATGGCAATGCACACAATCAATGCCTGTACAATATAGCTGATCATGCCGGTGCACCTCCATTAATGGCTGATCGTTTTATACAAGACTCCGCCTTGCTCAATCGTCACAATTGGGTTGACGTGAATCTCCATGTCCTTGTAGACCTCATCCCAATCCTTTCTAAGCAGATTGTTTGTGATGTCCATGCTTCTGATCGTTCGGTTTTGGAAACCTGCCGGGTCCGCCTTTCGCTTTTGAAGGCGATGAACGGTGCTGATTACTTCTTCCCTTACAGCCCTGTTTAATGCTTTTTGTATGATGTAAAATTGGTCATTTTCTCTCGTTTCATAAGTGGATTGATTCTCCATTATAATTCCTTTGGCTCTGATCTCGATTGTCATCGACAGCTTTCCGTTTTTTTCAGCCGCATGGAAGGATGCATTGGACTTTTGAAGCTGAATGGTCGCTTTCCCCATTTGATTCGGCAGGTCTAATATGAATTCTGGCTGACGGGCTTGATTCAATAAAATCAGGGCAGCTGTCATGTGTTCCTTTTTTAAAATATCCACCAATCTGTCCTTTTTAAAGATCGCCAGCCCGTCAATTTTTAAATTTGCTTTCCCTTTCCCGCCGGGCTTTGTTTTAGATGCGGTGATGACTGGCGCATACGCATCGCTGCCTTTTTCTAATAGGTCTGACATGAACCTGCTTAAAAAAACGGGGCGGTTCGTCGCCAAAATAGCCAGCTCCCGAATCATTTCCGCAGGAAACTGTTCAAGCTGAACGTCGGTGTTTAAAATGTCCCGCGCTTCTCCCCGGCTGATTAAAATGAGCGCCGTTAATCTGTTCTGCGGATTTCGGGTTAAAATATCAAAGACTGGGGCGACGCCGTCTCTCGCCATATCCTCTCCAATCACGACCGTACGCCTGTGGGATGTATTGATCGTCCGGGATAAGGAGGTTTGCAGTTTGTTGTTCGCTTCTTTTATCGTAGTGCCGGAAGCTGAATCGACATACCATGTTTTTGAACTGGCAGTTCCGCCACCTCCTCCTGTTTGTCCGCCTAATTGGCCAACCAAGGGAATCTGCATGGCCACTCGATACTGATCTTTTTTCTTATCAATTGCAGAGCTGACGACAAATGCGATGTCATTGATTTCTGTCCGGTCCCAGCATCCCGCTAGAAGTATACAAACGAGAAGCGGCGCAGCACATTTATATATTGTTTTCTTCATCTTGAGGGTCCTCTCTTTTCGCGCCCTTCTGTCCGTTGCTACGTGAATACGTGCCCGGCCTTCTGGTCATCGTCCACCAAGGCGCTCTGACAAAAATGTCTTTTACTTCATCACGTTTAAACGGAGAAATCCCTGATAAATAAGGAACGCCGAAAGATTGCAGCTTGCACAAATGAAGCACTAAGATAATCGTCCCGAGCATAATACCGAATATCCCGAAAATGCTTGCCAAAATCATAAGCGGGAAACGAAGCATCCTGATGGAAATGGCTAAATTAAACCGCGGAATTGTAAATGACGCGATCCCTGTTAACGATACGATGATCACCATGGGGGCTGACACAATTCCCGCTTCAACGGCGGCCGTCCCGATGACAAGGGCGCCGAGAATACTGACGGTCTGGCCGATCGTTTTAGGCAGCCGAACGCCTGCTTCACGAAGGGCCTCAAAGGAAATTTCCATAATTAATGCTTCCACGATGGCTGGGAAAGGAATCGGTTCACGGGCAGATGCCACGCTGAACATTAAGTTTGTCGGCATTAAATCCTGATGGTATGTAATAACAGCAACATATATTGCCGGCAAATAAAGAGCAAAGAATAAAAACATATAGCGCAGCCAGCGGATTAAGTTAGACATCAAATAGCGCTCATAGTAATCTTCACTTGCCTGCATCAGCTGCCAAAACGTAATCGGGCCTGTTAAGACAAAAGGCGTATTATCTGTGAAAATGGCAAATCGGCCTTCGAGAAGTTGGGCGGCGACGGTATCGGGCCTTTCTGTGTATTGCAGCTGGGGGAAGGGCGAGTACGTGTCATCTTCGATAAACTCTTCAATATACCCGCTTTCTAAGACGGCATCAATCTTGATCTTTTTGATTCTTTTTTTCACTTTGTCAATAACCTTTGGATCGGCAATCCCGTCAATATAGGCCAAGACTATGTCTGTTTTTGTTTTCGTGCCGATTTTAAAAGAGATCATTTTAAGTTGTAGCGTTTTGATGCGAAAGCGCACAAGAGCGGTATTGACCCTGAGGCTTTCAGTGAAGCCCTCTCTCGATCCTCTGATGGTCGATTCTGTTATCGGTTCTTCAATGCTTCTTCTTTGACCGCCTTTTATTTTTAAGATCAGGCATTTTGAATGCCTGTCGGCAAATAAAACTGCGTTCCCTTCAATGATGGATGCAGCCACTTTGCTTACACTTGTTTCTGACGCAACGCTTGAAATCGATAATGTGTTTTGCAGCGCCTCTTCATATTCCTCTATCTGATCCGTCAGATGCCTCAAGAAAGGAAGGAGGGCGTGATCCTGAATATGTTCAGATTTTACAATTCCTTCGATATAAACAATAAATCCGCACAGCCCGTTTCCAAAGTCAAAATGTCTAAATACGATGTCTGAGCAGCCTTCTGTTAATAAGGTCAGAGTATCGAGGTTTTCCTTTAAATCGGGAGAGATCGGTCTGTCCTGATTGTCTTCAAGCTCTTTGATGAGCTGAAGCGCTTCATCGCGTTTGTTCATAGAGGCTCACCCTGCTTTTTTTTATGTCTTATTCAATAAGTGCTTGTGACTTTTAGGGTAACCTTGTCTGTTTTAGATATTCTTGATCTAGGATGAAAGCGCTATAAAAAAATGTTGACTACATGTATATACAGGAATACAATATAATCATAAGTTGTATATACAAGTTATAAAAACGGATACGGAGGGGTTGGCATGGGGGAACTGAACAAATCGGCACGGCAGATTGTCGAAGCAGTCGGCGGTGCTGAAAATATTGCAGCGGCAACTCATTGTGTTACACGTTTGCGTTTTGCATTAATAGATGAAAGCAAGGTTGACCAAGAGGTGCTTGATCAAATTGACGTTGTAAAGGGGTCGTTTTCGACAAACGGGCAGTTTCAGGTCGTGATCGGCCAGGGAACGGTCAACAAGGTGTACGCTGAACTGGTCAAGGAAACGGGGATTGGCGAGTCATCAAAGGATGAAGTGAAGAAGGCTTCAGAAAAAAATATGAATCCTTTGCAGCGTGCTGTGAAAACGCTTGCAGACATTTTTATTCCGATATTGCCTGCGATTGTCACGGCGGGTCTCTTGATGGGGATCAATAACATTTTAACGGAGCAAGGCATTTTCTTCAGTACAAAGTCGATTGTGGAGGTCTATCCGCAGTGGGCGGATCTCGCTAATATGATTAACCTGATTGCAGGCACGGCCTTTACGTTTTTGCCTGCGTTAATCGGCTGGTCTGCGGTCAAACGGTTCGGCGGCAATCCGCTGCTCGGTATTGTGCTCGGCGTTATGCTCGTGCATCCTGATTTGCTGAATGCGTGGGGATATGGCGCAGCGGAACAAAGTGGAAAGATCCCGGTATGGAATTTGTTCGGCCTTGAGGTGCAGAAAGTCGGCTATCAGGGACAGGTACTCCCGATTTTGCTGGCATCCTATGTGCTGGCGAAGATTGAGTTGTTTTTAACAAAGCGTACACCTGAAGGCATACAGCTGCTCGTCGTCGCACCGATAACGCTTCTCGTAACAGGCTTTGCCTCTTTTATCATTATCGGCCCGGTTACATTTGCGATCGGAAACGTGCTGACTTCAGGCCTTATCTCAGTGTTCGGCTCTTTTGCCGCACTGGGCGGTTTGTTATATGGCGGTTTCTACTCAGCGCTCGTCATTACCGGCATGCATCACACGTTTCTTGCAGTCGACCTGCAGCTCATCGGCTCGAAGCTTGGCGGCACATTTTTATGGCCGATGCTGGCGCTTTCTAATATCGCACAAGGTTCGGCTGCGCTGGCCATGATGTTTATCGTGAAAGATGAGAAACAAAAAGGCCTTTCCCTCACATCAGGGATTTCTGCTTATCTCGGCATTACAGAACCTGCCATCTTCGGAGTGAATCTGCGATACAGATTCCCGTTTATCATTGCGATGGTCAGCTCCGGGCTGGCCGGAATGTATATTTCTTCTCAAGGTGTGCTGGCAAGCTCCGTCGGTGTCGGCGGCGTGCCGGGGATTTTCTCAATTATGAGCCAGTACTGGGGGGCGTTTGCAATCGGGATGGCTATTGTATTGATCATGCCGTTTGCCGGAACATACGCGTATGCAAGATTCAAACATAAATAACCAATGGAGAGCGGGACGTGTTTTAACGTTCCCTTTTCCTGTTTTATTCTAAAAAACGGTGGTGGAGACAGATGAAAACAGAACAAACGCCATGGTGGAAAAAAGCTGTGGTCTATCAAATTTACCCGAAAAGCTTTAACGATACGACGGGAAACGGTGTCGGCGATCTGAACGGCATTATTGAAAAGCTTGATTACTTAAAAACACTTCAGGTAGATGTGCTTTGGCTGACACCGATTTATGATTCTCCGCAGCATGATAATGGGTATGACATTCGTGATTATTACTCGATTTATCCTGAATACGGGACGATGGAGGATTTTGAGCGGTTACTGTCCGAAGCTCATAAAAGAGGCCTGAAAGTCGTCATGGATCTTGTCGTCAATCATACATCAACAGAGCACAAATGGTTTCAAGAGGCGATTTCGTCTAAAGACAGCCCATACCGTGATTTTTATATATGGAAAAACCCGCAGGAAAACGGCTCTGTTCCGACAAACTGGGAATCGAAATTCGGCGGCTCGGCATGGGAGTTTGACGAAGCATCGGGCCAATACTATTTGCATCTGTTTGATGTGACGCAGGCTGATTTGAATTGGGAAAATGAAGAGGTCAGAAAGCATGTCTATGATATGATGCATTTTTGGTTTGAAAAGGGAATAGACGGCTTCAGGCTTGATGTCATTAACCTGATTTCTAAAGATCAGCGCTTTCCGAATGTGGAAGACGGCGATGATGGCCGTAGCTTTTACACTGACGGGCCGCGGGTGCATGAATTTCTGCATGAAATGAACGAAAAGGTGTTTTCACATTATAACAGTATGACGGTCGGTGAGATGTCTTCAACAACTGTAGATCATTGCATTCGATATACAAATCCCAAAAATAAAGAACTTGATATGACGTTCAGCTTCCATCATCTCAAGGTTGACTATCCAAACGGTGAAAAATGGGCTTTGGCGCCTTTTGACTTTTTGAAGCTGAAGGAGATCTTATCCGAGTGGCAGACGGGGATGCACGCTGGAGGGGGTTGGAACGCTCTGTTCTGGTGCAATCATGACCAGCCGCGCATTGTATCTAGATATGGAGATGACGGCGCGTACAGGGTGAAATCGGCGAAAATGCTCGCTACCGCCATTCATATGATGCAGGGGACGCCTTATATTTATCAGGGCGAGGAGCTGGGAATGACGAATCCGAAGTTTGCGGACATCAGCTCCTATCGGGATGTCGAATCATTGAACATGTATCACGCTTTTAAGGAAAAAGGAATGCCCGACCAAGAGATCACAGCAATTTTACAGGCGAAATCCCGCGACAACTCCAGAACGCCTGTCCAGTGGGATGATACGGAGAATGGCGGTTTTACAACGGGCACGCCATGGATACCGGTCGCCGGCAACTATCGGGAAATCAATGCTGAAGCGGCGTTGAAGGATCAGAACTCGGTGTTTTATCATTATCAAAAACTGGTTCAGATTCGAAAAACGTATGACATTGTGACAGAGGGGACATATGAGTTAATCGCAAAGGATGATCCGAACGTTTTTGCGTATCTCAGACACGGCAGCAATGAAAAGCTGCTCGTGATCAATAATTTTTATGGGACAGAGGCAGCCTTTACACTGCCGGATTCTTTAGCGCCTGACGAGTGGAAGGCAGAGGTGCTGTTGACGAACGATGATGTGAGGAAAGGGCTGCAGAACATGACGCTCCGTCCGTATGAGTCCATTGTTTATCGTTTAACGAAACCGTGTTAAACTAAGCTGGGTGGTCCATAATGAAGGTGAATAAATTCATCACAATCTATAAAGACATCGCACAGCAAATTGAAGGCGGCCGATGGAAAGCGGAAGAGATTCTTCCATCTGAACATGAGCTGACCGCACAGTATGATACATCAAGAGAAACGGTCCGAAAGGCGCTTCACATGCTTGCGCAAAACGGCTATATTCAGAAAATCAGAGGGAAGGGCTCCGTCGTTCTCAACCGTGAAAAAATGCAGTTTCCCGTCTCAGGTCTTGTCAGCTTCAAGGAGCTCGCGCAAACAATTGGCAAAAAAACGAAAACAACTGTACACAAATTTGGGCTGGGGCCTCCGTCAGAGCTGATCCAAAAACAGCTCCGGGCCAATCCGGATGACGACATTTGGGAAGTCATCAGGTCTAGAAAGATTGACGGGGAGCATGTGATTTTGGACAAGGATTACTTTTTCAGAAAGCATGTGCCTCACCTGACAAAAGAAATTTGTGAAAACTCCATATATGAATATATTGAAGGAGAGTTGGGTCTTTCGATCAGTTATGCCCAAAAAGAAATTGTTGCCGAGCCATGTACGGATGGGGACAGGGAGTTGCTCGATTTACACGGCTATGACCATATGGTTGTGGTGAGAAACTACGTCTTTTTGGAGGATACGAGTCTGTTTCAATATACGGAAAGCAGACACCGTCTTGACAAATTTCGGTTTGTTGATTTTGCGCGGCGGGGAAAATGAGAAAGGCGCCTGCCTGCGGCAGTGCGCTTTTTTTATTGGTATCAAAATTGATACTATCCAACAAAAATGTGCGTACTTTTACTTTTTATGATAATGGCTACAATAGAGATGAGAGTACCATAAGGAGAGGTGTTTAACATGGCAGATGTAAAGAAACAAATTCTCGATGCATACAATTTCAGACATGCGACAAAGGAATTTGACCCGAATAAAAAAGTATCAGACAGCGATTTTGAATTTATTTTAGAGACAGGAAGACTGTCTCCGAGCTCCCTCGGCCTTGAGCCTTGGAAATTTGTCGTCGTCCAAAATCCGGAATTCCGCGAGAAACTTCGCGAATACACATGGGGCGCGCAAAAGCAGCTTCCAACAGCAAGCCACTTCGTGCTGATTCTTGCACGTACAGCAAAGGATATTAAATACGATGCGGACTACATCAAACGTCATTTAAAAGAAGTAAAACAAATGCCGCAGGACGTGTACGAAGGCTATCTCAGCAAAACGGAAGAGTTCCAGAAAAACGATTTGCATTTGCTTGAAAGTGACAGAACATTGTTTGACTGGGCATCAAAACAAACGTATATTGCGCTTGGCAATATGATGACTGCCGCTGCGCAAATCGGCGTTGATTCCTGCCCTGTGGAAGGCTTCCAGTATGATCACATTCACCGCATTCTTGAAGAAGAAGGCCTTCTGGAAAACGGAAGCTTCGACATTTCTGTGATGGTGGCATTCGGCTACCGTGTACGAGATCCTCGTCCGAAAACAAGATCTGCTGTTGAAGATGTTGTGAAGTGGGTCTAAAGTAAGAAAGCTGCTCGATTATCGAGCAGCTCTTTTTTTATGCCTGATTCGCTTTATTCTGTTTTCTTCTCTGATGCAAGTACAATGCCGTTCCGAGAGCGCTGATCAGAAATCCGGCCAAGAGGATCGAATACATGGACGTGGCTGTGTCCGGAAGCAGGCCGCCAGCGGGACTGTCCGTTCCTGATCCGTTTCCTCCGGAGCCGTTTGTCGGTTCAGTGCCGGGAGGTGTATCATTTCCTCCGTTCCCGTCAGTCGGCTGTTTTCCGCCTGGTTTATCGGAGCCTCCGCCATTGCTGCCGTCATCACCGCCGGTCGGCTGATCGGACGGGAATGCCGGCGGTTTGTTGTTCTCACCGGAATTTAAGATCGTGTACTCGCTGAAGTGGTTTGTATATCCTGTCACGATATCATCGTCAACTGATCCGTTTTCTGTCTTTGTGAAAGCTTTCTTTTTCCGATCGACGTGGTAAATGGCAGGGTTATGAGCTTCTTCAATATCAAACATGCGAAGCGAAAGCTGAACGGGCTCCTTGAATGATTTCACTTCTTTTCCTTTTTGCTTCACTGTAAAATCATATACATCTCCGATAGACACGTCCAATTCACCGGTAGATTTGATTCCAATGACAGTGTCTGCGGTTTTGAAGTTCGCCATTGGCAGGTTTATGCTGTACCAGTAGTTGAATACCGTCAATGAAGGATCTGACTTTCTATCTTTTAACAGTTTGACCTGATCTTCTTGTACTTTAAGATTGATAGGCTTCTCTTGAGATCCTTCAGTTGTTTCATAATAGACATACGGCGTGTTGGCATTTTTAGCATAAATCGCAAATTTGTCTTCGTCGAGTGTCCAGCTGCCGTCCTTCTGCTTTGTCGGCAAGAATACTTCTTTAATACGTCCTTCGATTTTAGGAGAGACCTTGTTTCCTAGTTTTTTCAGCTGTTCAGTGAAAATCTCATAATCTACGTAACCAAGGTCTTCACCATGGGATGCCTCCGTAAAGACAGAGTATCCGTCTCCTCCGGCACCGACAAAATTATTTGTTGCGACGCGGTAGGTATCATCTGTATTCAGATCAACTTTGTCTCCGTTAGGCGATTCGAATTTCACGTCTAAAACACGGTGTCCAGGTTCGTTGTTTAATGTAAAGGTATATTCGATTCCAGCCACCTGAGGGAAGGCGCCGCCTCCGTTTTCCACATTGCTTAAGCCTTGTTCAAGGGCTTCTTTGATTTGTTTTCCGGTCAAATCGGCCACGTAAAGCGTGTTGCCGAACGGCATCACATTCAGCACTTCGCCGAGTGTGATATCGCCTTTGTCTATGCCGGCTCTGATACCGCCGCCATTTGTTATCGCTATTCTGGCGCCAGCAGCTTCTTTCGCTTTTGCAAGCATGCCGTCCGCGATGAAGTTTCCGAGGTTCGTTTCCTTCGTTCGCACATGCTCACGCTGGCCGTCAAGCGCCACATCCGTGTAGCCGACTTTTTCATTTTTCACGTCCTCTAATTCATTTTTGAACTGATCAAGCTCTTTTTTGGCTTCTGCGTTTTCTTCTGTATGTTCATCAATTGGCAGCACATTCAAATTTGATTTGTCTGTTTGTACAACGCCGTTTTCATCAAACACGACATCGACACGCCCTAAGAATTGGCCGTATTCTTTTGCCTGCGCCACGATCGTCGGCTCTTCGTTGTTCACAACCTCCATTTTGTCAACGAGGGTGTGGGTGTGTCCGCCGATGATCAAGTCAATGCCTTTTACTTTTTTCGCCAGCTCAAGATCACGGTTATGCCCGAGATGGGTTAAAGCGATAATTTTGTTTACTTTTTCTTCTTCCTGAATCGTTTTGACAGTGTTTTGCGCTGTTTCAAACGCGTCATGAAATACGATGCTTTTGCCCGGGCTTGATGTGGTCGCTGTATCTTCCGTTGTCAGCCCGAATACGGCGACTTTCTCACCGTCAACATCTAACAGAATGTAAGGGTGGATGCCTGGCTCTTTCTTTTCTCCCGCAGTAAAGGTTTGCGGCTTTTTGACAAATGATGTCAGCTTAGGCTCATTTGACACATCTACGTTTGCGCTGACGATCGGAAATTCAGGTGCTTCAAAGTGATAGTGGTTCGCCGGATCAACAGTTGTGCTGTTTCCGCTAAGAAAATCAGAAAGTACTGTCGGGCCTTTATCAAATTCATGGTTTCCGAAGGTCATGGCGTCATAGCCCATCATGTTCATCAATTTCAAATCAGCTAAACCGTTCCATTTTGTGAAATACAGGTCACCGGAAAACACATCTCCCGCATCTAGGAGAATGTTGTGGTCTGTTTCGCTTCGTACTTCGTTGATTTTCGTCATTCGTCTCGCTGCGTCATCGAGGTGAGCATGCGTATCATTGGTATGCATGACAGTCAGATCCCACAGTCCGTCTTTAGGAGGCTCAGGATTTGAATCATCGTCGAATTGCAGCTTGTACAATCCATAGCCTTCATTCGTAGACTCGCCTACAAAAGCGACATCGTCTGCTTTATCGGCAAAGGGCTTGGCCAAAAGCGAGGATTCAAACGTCAAATTCGTACCGGAAACAGGCGCGATTGACCAGTTGTTGTCCGCTTTTGGATTAACTGTTTTTTGTTCAATAATGTAATCCATCAGCACCTGTCTGTTTTCAACCGCGGAGCCGTGGACAATCTTATCGCTCGTCAGGTGAGGGAAACCGCCGCCTCCGGATGCACGATAATTATTGGTGACGACGAGAAATTCCTGGTTCAGGCTGATTGGCTTGCCTTCATAGGAAAGGTTGATGATCCGGGATGAGTCCGCGTTGATCACTTTTCCGTTCTCATCGTACTTCGCCGGTTTTGTGACATCGACCTGATATGTGACACCGTCAATCACGTCAAAATTATAGGAGCGGAAATTCTCATTCAGCAAGGCTTGATCGCCGCCTTTTGACGGGTCAATTTGATTGAATTGGCCTGCTGACATGTCCAGCCAGTCCTTGACCTCACTGCCTGTCAGCTTGACGATCTGAACAGTATTATCGTAAAGATATAAGTCACCGACGTTTTTAATGGCAAGATCTCCGGCCGGAATGTTCGTATAGTAATTGGCTCCATTTCTGCCGCCTGCTTTAAACGGCGCTCCAGCGGATAAAATGGGGAGGTCCTTGTACTCGGTATCCTTCATTTCCTTTTCGGCGTACCATTTTTGTGCGTCAGTCACGATCTGAAT
Organism: uncultured Bacillus sp.; assembly: GCF_958411575.1. Taxonomy (NCBI): domain Bacteria; kingdom Bacillati; phylum Bacillota; class Bacilli; order Caryophanales; family Bacillaceae; genus Bacillus; species uncultured Bacillus sp. The sequence goes on along the minus strand of NZ_CATYRA010000010.1, from coordinate 82,387 downwards.
GGAAGGGTCATCTTTGACCTGAGCAAAGAAGCTGTTAATATCTGCTTCTGTTTTGCCGACCGGTTTTCGGACATATTCCAAAGTATTTTGGTGTGTTTGCTGAATGGTGTTTGTGACGGTTTCATTTCTGGATGTGACACTGCCGGCAATGGATTCAATACTGCTTTTGGAATCTGCCACCTTCCATAAGCCGTCCGTCTTTTCGAGTTTGAGGTCAATCACGCCTAAGTATTTGCCCCAGCTGCTTGGCATGACGACAGGAATGCCGTTAATCGTTCCTTTTCCAACATCGAATTGAGAAACACCCGCATACTCGGCGGAAGGGAAGAGTCCGTGCTGATGGCCCGAGATAATCGCGTCAATGCCTTTCGTTTTGGTGGCAAGATCAAACACGACGTTTTCTGCGCCTGACGATTGCGCTTGCTTTTCAATACCGGTGTGGGCAAGGGCAATTATGATATCTGCGCCTTCCGCCTTCATTTTCGGGATCGTTTCATTGGCGGATTCTACGATATCCTGCACCTGCACCTGACCCTCAAGATTCTTTTTGTCCCACGTCATGATTTGCGGCGGGACAAAGCCTATGTAGCCAACCTTCACTTTCTGCTCATTGCCGTTTTCGTCAGTGACGGTTTTTTCTTTAATGACATACGGCGTATAACGGTTGTCGCCGCTTGTTGTTTTGACGTTGGCATTTACAATCGGGAAATCGGCTCCTTTGATCGTGCCGTCGAGAAAGTCGAGCCCGTAATTGAATTCATGATTCCCCAATGTGCCGGCATCGTATTTCAGCGCATTCATGACACTGATGATCGGGTGGGTTTTCACGCCGGAGATAATGTCGTCTTTTTCATATTTCACCGCGTATTCGCCCAGCGGATTCCCTTGAATCAAGTCGCCGTTATCGACGAGCAGGGTATTTGGGTTTTGCTCGCGGTGTTTTTTGATCAGCTGTGCCGTTCTTGCCAGCCCGAAATCCGTCGTTTCTTTATCGCTGTAGTAATCGTAATCCATCATGTTGGCATGAATATCAGTCGTGGCCAAAATACTCAGTTGTACCCGAGGTGCCGCGCTTTCTTCTGCATGAATGGGTGGTGTTGGGAGGATTAGGCTAAGTATCATAATTGGGGGCAAAAGAATACGGAGAATGTTACCGACGCGTGTTCGTCTTTTCTGTATTCTCACCAGTTCTCCACCTTTCAACGAAATTTGTGTTACAGCTCCTATTGTAAGAATATTTTGTAACTATTTGTAGGTGTTTCTTTATGATTATTGTAAAAGGGAGAAAAATGAGTATTATGTAGCAGCATCAAACGACAAATGCTGGGTATTTGTGCTTATCGTTTGTCAGATTCGCGGAATGTTTATTTTAGTGTGGCTGGGGTAGATTGTTTTATGTAGACATATTAAAGCGGGAGGTAATGAATCATGGGGAAAAAAATTGCAGTTGTATTGACAGATTATTTTGAGGACAGCGAGTACACTGAACCTGCGAAAGCCTTTAAAGAAGCGGGACATGAACTGACTGTTATCGAAAATGAAAAAGGAAAAACAGTAAAAGGCAAGCAGGGGAACGCGGAAGTGACGGTTGACGCGTCCATTGACGACGTAAACCCTTCAGACTTTGATGCGCTTTTGATTCCCGGAGGATTTTCACCAGACCAGCTTCGCGCTGACGACCGTTTCGTCCAATTTACAAAAGCGTTTATGACTGACAAAAAACCGGTATTCGCCATTTGCCACGGCCCGCAGCTTTTAATCAATGCGAAAGCGCTCGACGGCCGAAAAGCGACAGGCTATACGTCTATTCGTGTTGACATGGAAAACGCGGGTGCCGACGTTGTGGACAAGGAAGTGGTTGTTTGCCAAGATCAATTGGTCACAAGCCGCACACCGGATGATATTCCGGCGTTTAATCGTGAATCGTTGGCATTGCTTGAGAAATAAGAAAAACGGACGCCCAGGAGCGTCCGTTTTTTGTTGATTACAGCTTGGCATCTGCCGGAGCACCCGTCAGTTTCTTGTACCTGTAATACAAGAAGGCGGCTGCAGCTGTTCCGATAACCGCAATGCAAAAGTCGAACATAAAGATATGGGCGATGCCTCCCGCTTTTGCGATAAGCCCGGTGGCGATCGGCAGCACAATCGACGCGATGCTTGAAGCAGTTGCTACAATTCCGGTAACGGTTCCTTTTCGCTTCCAGAAAAGCTCTGTCATTAATGTAATGGTAATTTGAAATACACCCGCGGTAGAAAAGCCTAAGAAAAAGGCGGTGATGTCCAGCACAACCGGGACATGAACCGTCAGCATGACTGCGAGCGTACATAAAGTAATAACAGGATATAAGAGCGTAATCATGACGGGCTTTACCCATCTGTTCAGCAAAACGGCTAATAATAATACAGATGTCAGAGATCCTATGCTGTAATAACTCAGCAATTGCACGGATGCTGATTCAGCTAAACCGGCAGCCTTTTGCGCATAGCTCGGAAGCCAGATTTGAGAAACCGTAAATAAAGCCGTGGATGTAAAACCGATAATGATCAGTGCGGTGCCTTCTTTCTGAAAAACGGGCTCGGACAAGAAAGCGGGAGATTCCTGTCGGCCGCTGTTAGTTGGTTTCTGTTTCTTAGGAAACGAAAGCGTTGATAGATAAACGATATTCAGCGCATAGACTGCTGCGGGAAGATAAAAAGCAAATCCGTAAAACAGGCTGTGGTCTGACAAAAATGTGATCAAAAGCGGCAATAGAGCGGCCCCAACAGACATAAAGGCTTTGACCAGGACATTCGCCGATCCGGAAGCAGCCGGAAAGAGCTCGGTTAGGGCCGGATATGTTCCAGCGTCCATCGCTGAATTTGCGACTCCGGCTAATAAGGCGAACACAAACGCCAGTTCATAGCTCGGTGACAAAGGAATACCGACTAAGAAGACGGCCATAATTCCCGCAGAAGCGACAACAAGCGGTTTTCTGCCAATTTTATCTGATAAAACACCGGAAATTCCGTATGTCAGCAGCTTGCCGAAGCCGATAGCGGCAATGACATAACTGATGCCGGTTGGATCGGTATTCCACTGTTTCGTTAAAGAGGACATATTGGATGCCAGAATGATGTTGACCATCCCCAGAAAGAAGTAGTTGATATACATTCCGGATGCTGTTTTGATAGGTGTCGTTTTCATGCTAGTACTCCTTCAAATCTTATTCAAACATTGTCATCAACAGGCATTTCTTTACCGGTCAAATAGCGGAAAGCAAGGGCATCCTGCCACAGTATCATGTTTGGCAGCCTGTTTCTTCCGGTTGCAAAAAATAAAGGTTCATGACGCCTGTTTTAAGGAAAACTGGTTTTGGGGCAATGATAAAAAAGACTCGCCGAGTTTCCGGCCAGTCTCATTTATTTACGAAGTGAGGCTAGTTCTTGAGCAATCGCCTGCATTTCACTTGGGCTGAATGATTGTTTTTTCATCACCATGCTGTGAAGGTATGTGAGGTCTTCGATCTTTTCATCACTGAAATCCTCCGCCTTAATCACGCCGACATTCAGCATGTTCAGTTTTTGGGAAATCTCTTCAATCATTTGAGTTAACGTTTCTGTATTTGGGCTGGACAAATGGTTCCATCCTTTCTTTGCACGATATTCGGTATGTTTTATTCTAACAGAATTCGATCAGAAAAAAACCCTATTCTAAGAGCTCGCTGTTGATTTTAAAAAAGTGGAGACATCAGTTGAAAAGGAAATGAACATCCTACTAAGATATTCATGAAGGTTTCTTTTTAGAGAAATATGGGCAAAGAATAGGGAGGTTACACAATATGATAAGCGTGTTATTTGTTTGTTTAGGAAACATTTGCCGGTCTCCGATGGCGGAAGCGATTTTTCGGGACTTGGCAGCCAAAAAAGGATTAGAGGGGAAAATCAAGACGGACTCAGCCGGTATCGGCGGCTGGCATATCGGCAATCCGCCGCATGAAGGAACACAGGAGATATTGCGCAGAGAAGGCATCAGCTTTGAGGGCATGCTGGCCCGTCAAGTCAGCGAACAGGATCTGGCCGATTTTGATTACATCATTGCGATGGATGCAGAAAATATCGGGAGCCTCAGAAGCATGGCGGGCTTTAAGAACACGTCGCATATCAAAAGGCTGTTGGACTATGTTGAAGATTCAGATTTGGCTGACGTTCCCGATCCTTACTACACAGGGAATTTTGAAGAGGTCTGCCAATTAATCAAATCGGGCTGTGAGCATCTGCTTGCATCCATTCAAAAAGAAAAACAATTGTGAGTGAAAGGAGAATTTGCATGAACAACGAACGTTTGATGTTGAAAGGGATATTTCTCGGAGCTGCGGCAGGCGCGGCGTTATCACTGCTCCATAAGCCGACAAGACAGGCATGCGGCATGAGATGGCTGACATGCAAGCATAAACTTTCACTGTACAAAAGCAATCCGGAGCTGTTGAAAAACACCGTCATCACAAAAGTGGATGAGGCCAAGAAGCTGGCCCAAACGCTGTCAGATGAAGTCGGTTTTGTGAATCAGCAGGTGAAAGAGCTGAAGAAAACAACTCCGCAAGTGATGGAGCTTGTACAAGAAACGAAAGAGCATTTTTCAAAAAAATGATCAAACATGCGAGGTGAGACGACATGAATTTTTTGAAAGAGCTTTTCAGCAGATACACCCTTCATGAAGGGCAAAGCAAATCAGCGGAGCTGGCGTATTTTTTTCTATTGTCGTTGTTTCCGTTTTTGATTTTTATGCTGACCCTCACCGCGTATCTGCCTATTTCTACTAATGATGTTCTGGGAGTTGTAAAACAATATGCTCCCGCCAGTGCGATGTCCCTCGTTGAATCCATTACACAGCAAACCTTAAATAATCGAAATGGCGGTTTGCTGTCATTCGGGATTATCGCGGCTTTATGGTCTGCGTCTAATGGAATGAACGCTATCGTCCGATCATTAAACCACGCGTATGAAGTGGAGGAAAACCGCTCTTTTATCATTGTTCGTCTAACCTCAATTTTTCTGACGATCGCCATGGTATTTACGATTTTAGTGGCCTTGCTACTGCCGGTATTCGGCCGGGAGATTGGAAGGCTCGCTTCAGATTTTGTCGGCGCATCGGATCTGTTTTTATCTATATGGGCCGCAATTCGCTGGGGGGTCAGCCCGCTTGTGCTGCTGATCGTTTTTTCCGCACTGTATGTGATTGCGCCGAACAAAAAACTGTCCCTTCGGTTTGTCATGCCGGGTGCGGTGTTTGCGACCATCGGCTGGATCGTTGTCAGCACTCTGTTTTCGTTTTACGTCAGCACGTTTGCCAACTATAGCGCCACATATGGAAGCATAGGGGGAATCATCGTCCTGATGATTTGGTTTTACTTGAGCGGCATTTTAATTATCCTAGGTGGAGAAATCAACGCTCTTTTACATAAACGTAAAAAGCTTCCTGATGAAAATCCCTATCATTAGCGCACCCTATAAAGGAACTTCGGTTCAAAAAGAAGTCGGGGGGCTATCGTGATGACCAAGCATACAAAAAAAGGCGGAAGCCATAACAAACAAAATTCAAAAAGCAAATCGAGCCATAAAACAAGCGGAAGCGCCAACGGACAAAACGGCTATCATTAGCACAAAAGCCTCCTGACGTTATGTCAGGAGGCTTTTTGATTAAGTAGATGAAGAATAGGTTTCGGCTGGTGACCAGCTTTTCGGTTTGCCCAGCATAAGTGCCAGCCACACACCACTTAGCGTGAGGGTAATGAAATAAAACAAGTTTGCGCTTTCAAATGTCTGCATATACCAGCCGCCGGCAATCGGACCGAGGATACTGCCGAGACTGAATGTAATGCCGCAAAGCAGGTTACCCGCAGGCAGCAGGTGGGGCGGAAGCAGATCTGTCATATAGCTGATGCCAAGGGTAAAGGTGGATCCGACTGCCATTCCCGCAATAAAAAAACAGCAGCCGATTACGTAAGGCAACGGGAACACGCCGGCGATGAGAAAGCAGAGCGCCCCTGTCAGCAAAATCACAAGCAGCACATTCCGCCGCCCGTATTTATCGCTGAGGATGCCGAGCGGAAACTGAAAGATTATGCTTCCAATCGCAAATGCGGGAAGGATCAGTGCCACTGCGTCTACAGATATCCCTAAACGGAGCGCATACACCGGAAAGCTTCCGTTCAGCGCCGTCTCCAGAAAGCCGTAGCCAAATGTAGGCATAAAGGCAACCCATCCAAATAGCATGGCTTGATAAAACCGCCTGAAACTATTGTCTGATTTGGTTTCGTGAGGACTGGTTTCCGGGTATGCATTTTGTAGAAAGAAAACAAAAAGCCACGCAAACAGACTGAAGCAGCCGGACACGATAAAAGGCAGCGCCGGGCTCAGCTTGACAAGCGGAACCATGAACGGGCCCGCGGCAAAGCCAAGGCCGAAGGAAAGCCCGTAAATAGACAGGTTTCTTCCGCGATTTTGTTTCGATGACATGGAAGTCACCCACGTTTGTGTAGAAAAGTGAAGCATGTGGTCGCCGATTCCGATAAACAAGCGAAGCAGGAACCAGATCCAAACCGAATGAAGCCAAATAAATCCAAACAAGCTTAAAATGACAATGCTTCCGCCAATGACGATCAGCGGCTTGAACCCGAGCTTTCTGAGCGGCGCTTCCATAAACGGCGAAGCCAAAAGCACGCCGATATACAATCCGGTCGCGTGCAGGCCATTGATGGCGGCCGATTCCCCATTTGTTTCAAAAATAATCGAGATGACAGGCAGCAGCATGCCTTGTGAAAACCCAGAAATGGAAACGAGCAAAACAAGGATAAAGAAATGAAATCGTGACATCGTGTTTTTCTCCTTATGTAGAATCTATGTTGATCGTACAATGATTTCCAAAAGCAGGCAACATGAAAAAAGCCTATATCACAAGTAAACATTGAACTCGTGTAATCATGATGATTTTTGTGAAGAATAAAAATAAAACAAGTCATATAAAAGGAGCCATTTCACCATGAATCGTATCTTTTTTATTTTAGTAGCGGCGGGAATTCCGCTTTCTGTGATCGGCAGTTTCATGCATTGGCCTTCTGCCATTCTCTTTGCAGTATATTGTGTAACGATTATCGCACTAGCAAGCTATATGGGAAGGGCGACAGAATCGCTGTCCATTATTGCAGGACCACGGATCGGCGGTTTGTTGAATGCCACCTTCGGGAATGCGGTTGAGCTGATCATTTCTATCTTTGCATTAAAGGAAGGATTAACCGGAATCGTGCTTGCTTCTTTAACCGGTTCAGTGCTGGGGAATCTGCTGCTGGTGGCGGGCTTATCGTTTTTTGTCGGCGGTTTAAAATATAAACGGCAGGAGTTTAATATCCATGATGCGCGCCATAATTCCGGGCTTTTGATTTTTGCCATCATTGTCGCTTTCGTGATTCCGGAGGTATTCTCCGTTGGTATGGGTGACGTGAGCAAGCTTAATTTAAGCATCGGCATCAGCATTATTTTGATTCTGTTGTATGTGGCTGCTCTGTACTTTAAACTCGTCACACACCGCGGTGTTTATCAGCCGAACAATGCCACCCAGCATGTGGAAGAAGAGGAGCCGGAATGGTCAGGCAAGGTTGCTACGATTGTCCTGTTTGCGGCAACGATTGCCGTGGCATACATATCCGAAAACCTGGTGCACACATTCCATTCGGTGGCTGAACAGTTCGGCTGGAGCGAGCTGTTTATCGGGGTTATCATCGTTGCGATTGTCGGTAATGCCGCGGAGCACGCGTCAGCCATCATTATGGCCTATAAAAATAAAATGGATATTGCAGTTGAAATCGCAGTCGGCTCGACGCTGCAGATTGCTATGTTTGTCGCACCCGTTCTTGTGATCTGTTCTATCTTTTTCCCGGTAAGCATGCCGCTAGTCTTTACACTGCCGGAGCTCGTTGCGATGGTATCCTCGGTTCTCTTGATGATCGCCATTTCGAATGACGGGGATTCCAACTGGTTTGAAGGGGCGACACTGCTTGCCGCATATGTCATTATGGCGATCGGCTTTTTCCTTCTATAATCTAAAAAAATGATGGATAACAACAAACCGGGATGAAAAGACTAAGGGAAAATGCCATAGAAAGAGTGATATGATGAAAAAGCTATTTCATTCCACACTTATTGTGTTGTTATTCTTTAGTTTTTTCGGCGGTCAGCCCATCCACGCGAAAAAGCAGTTTAAGGTTCCTAATTCTGTCGCAAGCATTTCAAAGGAAAACACATATCCGAATGCTTCACAGGATCAGCCGATGCTTCAGCCGAGCAAGCTGGCAAAGGAATTGCTCGATCATTCTGATGTGAAGATTGAAAACCCGCACCTTATCAAAATGCTCAATGAGTCCAACATATCCGGTACACCGCTTGCTGTCGGCTACCGGGCGACAATATTTCTAGGGAAATGGGCGCTCGGCTATGAATCAAATGAAACAGTTGCGAACTGGGAATATAAAAAAATCAACACAAACCGTGCAGATAACCGCGGCGGAAAAGAAACGGCTGAAATGCATTATGCCCAGGAACAGCAATACCAAGTGAAAGGCGGCCTGACAGCTAAGGTTCCAAATGCTGAAGATGTCAAAAGCATGATGATGCTGAAAGCGATGAAGAAAACGAACCTTCCGCTTGCATTTGATACGGTTGTCGGAGCAGGTACAAAGCGGGATCAAATTTATAAAGTTGCTCCTAAAAAACTCGGTTATCTAAATGCATATGCACCGGCTGTGAATGAAAAAGGAAAAGTGACTTACGGAGAAGTGTACTTAGTGTTGAAAGGGAATAAACGAAAACTTGTCGTGAAAAATGTCACCTCACAGGGAATCGGCGCTTGGATTCCGGTTCAAGACCACGTCACGTTTAGCTTTCAGCTTTCCTCGCAGCCAAGATAAACAAAAAACTGATTCCAACTTGGAATCAGTTTTTTTATTTATTGCGTTCTCTCAATTCTGACCGCTTCCTCAAGCATTTGCACATTGTTTTGGTACAGCTGGCGAACGAGAACCCGTCTTACTGCAAGGCTGGCGCTGAAATAATCATCATCTTTTACCATGCCTTTTACCGTAAATTCGACGCCGCGATTGATTTTATTCAAAGCGGTGATCCCGTGGATTTGAAACGGTTCTGTTGGATTGCCGAATTCATCCCGCTTCAATGAATCCTGAAGCTCTTCATTCAGCATGTCACATGCTTCTTCCAATACGTTGTACACGCGGTCCGGATCTTCTTTAAAGCTGATGAGAAAGGATTCGGTAATCCTCATAAAATCGATATTATAGTTCTCTATCTGTCTGACCTCGCCGTTGCTGATGGTGAGCAGCTTCCCGCTCCATTCCCGGATTTGCAGCGAGCGAAGGCCGATTTCCTCCACAGTCCCGTTAAACAAATTGTTGACGGTGACATAATCGCCTTTGTGCAGCTGTCGTTCATAAATTAAGAACACACCCGCCAGCACGTCCTTGATCAGCGATTGGGCGCCAAAACCGATGACGATACCGGCTACGCCAGCCCCGGCTAATATTTTGCCAAAATCATGCACAAATAAAGATATAACGTAAAAGATAAAACCAATCGTCGCTGTGTACTGGGTGACAGAACGGATAAGGCTTTCAATTGTTTTTTCTTTTCTTTCTTCAATAAAATCCGTCCGTTTAAAGAATAGCTGGACCAGCCGGTTGATGATAAAGACGCCGATCCAAAGGATAACAGCAACGAGGAGAATATCGACAATTTTATTATGAAAAATCTCCGTGAGTGTTTCTTTCATCCGCATCTAACTCCTGGCTTGACGTTTTGAGAAATCTGTATCTTGATAATAACTGTTTTTGACGAGAACATTCGGTCCGAGGCATCGGACATTCGGACAGTGGCAATTCAGTTCTTTCGCAAGCTTGGTCTTTCTCCATTTTTCATAAGCGGAAGGGAGGCTGTCCGTCTGAATATTGCCTAGCGGCGGTGTATCGCCAAAATCGGTCACGATAATGTTTCCGTCAAAAATGTTCACATTCAGGCGGGAACGGCCGTCAGGATCATTTCTCACCGTGACGTTTTTCGCTCCGTGAAGCCGGCGAAGCAGCTTTTGATCGTCTTCGTCCTGACTGCAGGCATAAAACGGCAGTGTCCCGAACAGCATCCACGTATTTTCATCACGAATATCCAGCAAGCGGTGAATGGCCTGTCTCATTTCTTTCAGGCTGAGAGATTCAAGAGCGCTTGCGAAATCGCTCGGATACATCGGATGGACTTCATGACGCTGACATTTCATATCTTCTGTGATTTGGCGGTGAATATGCTCGATATGCGGAAGTGTGCGTTTATTTAGCATCGTTTCCGCAGATACCATCACCCCGGCATCGACTAACGTGCGGCTGTTTTCGATCATTTTTTCAAAATAGCGCGCGCGCTGTTCGAAGGTCGGTTTTCTGTCCATCATGGCAAAACCGATCTCAGCAAAATCCTCAACTGTACCCCAGTTATGAGAAATATGCAGCACATCAAGATACGGAATAATCCATTCGTATCGATCAATATCAAGGGTCAGGTTGGAATTGATCTGCGTCCGCACACCCCGTTCGTGGGCGTATTTCAATAACGGAACAACATATTCTTTTACTGATTTTAACGAAAGCATCGGCTCTCCGCCTGTAATACTGATGGATCTCAGGCGCGGGATTTCCTCCAACCGTTTTAACAGAAGATCTATTGGCAGAGCATTGGGGTCTTTAGGCTGTAATGTATAGCCTACAGCACAATGCTCGCATCTCATATTGCACAGTGTCGTCGTTGTGAATTCAACGTTTGTCAGCTGCATGTCTCCATACTGGTCAACATCCATATAGGCTTCCCAAGGATCAAACTCAGGTGTAATCGGACGCAGCTTCGTGTTTTGTGTCATGACTATCTAACTCCTTTATAAATGGGGCATACTAACGCTGCCAACAGTTAATTTTAGACCTGATTTGTCAAGATCGCAAGTAGCGCAGTGATTGAAAAACGGCAAAAAATGAGCTACCATAGTAAAAAATGAATGGAGGAACAGAATGGGGAACGCCGTAAACAATAAGGATCAGCAGATTGATTATTTAAAGAACAGACTTGACATGTTTATGAACGTCATCGATTCATTAGACCCTGAAGCAACCGACGTTGAAGATATAGACAGGCTCATCAGCATGCTTGATGACCTGGAAGCCAAATACGAACGCTTTAAAAAAGACTGGGAATAAAAACCGCGCGCACGCCGCGGTTTTTTGTTTGGCATAAAGCGTCAGTATAAAACGAAGCGCCTTTCTGTAAAATAAGAAAAAATGCAGAAGGAGCGCTGGCCATGAAATGGATGTGTTCAATATGCTGTGCTGCCGTCTTGCTTGCCGGGGGCGCAGCACAGGCGGAAGCGGTGCCGAATGAGCCGATCAATTGGGGCTTTAAACGAAGTGTCAACCATCAGCCGCCTGATGCCGGGAAGCAGCTGAACAGTTTAATTGAAAAATATGACGCGTTTTATTTAGGCAATACAAAGGAAAAAACGATTTACTTGACGTTTGATAACGGTTATGAAAATGGCTATACGCCAAAAGTGCTTGATGTCTTAAAAAAACATCGCGTAACAGGAACATTTTTTGTCACAGGGCATTTCGTAAAGGATCAACCCGAGCTGATTAAACGTATGTCAGATGAAGGCCATATTATCGGCAACCATTCCTTTCACCATCCGGACTTAACCACAAAAACGGCTGATCAAATTCAGGACGAACTTGATTCAGTCAACGAAGAGGTATATAAAATTACAGGAAAGCAGGACAACCTGTATTTGCGCCCGCCCCGCGGCGTGTTCAGTGAATACGTGCTGAAAGAAACGAAACGCTTAGGCTATCAAACCGTTTTCTGGTCGGTCGCTTTTGTTGATTGGAAAATCAACAACCAAAAAGGGAAGAAATATGCCTATGATCATATGATCAAACAGGCGCATCCAGGAGCCATTTACCTGCTTCACACCGTATCAAGGGACAATGCCGAAGCATTGGATGATGCAATCACAGATCTGAAAAAACAAGGCTACACATTTAAAAGCCTTGATGATTTAATGTTTGAGAAAGAAATGAAGCTGCCGTCTTTGTAACGAGAAGAGCCTCTCCTTAAACGGAGAGGCTCTCTAATTATTTTATACATTTTATAAGTGCGGCCCAATCCAAGTCTCCGAAGCCTTTTTCAATTCCGCTTTCAAAATGGCCCTTGGCCAGCTCGGCAAGAGGTAGGTTTGCAGAGGCCTGTTCTGCGGCGGCGAGTGCCAGATTGGTATCCTTCAGCCCTAAAGACATTTTGAAACCGGCCGGCTCAAATTTCTGCTCGGCCATGATGGTTCCGTAATTTTGGTAGACAGGAGAGCCAAAGAGCGCGCTGGCGATTTCTAAAAATTGTTTTTGTTCTAAGCCATACTTCTCCATCATTAAGAATGATTCAGATAACGCTTCCAGCATGGACACGAGCAAGAAATTGATGCTGATTTTGGCCGCATTTGCCGTCTTGCTTTCTTCGCCGACGTCAAATACCTGCTGGCTTAGGCTGTCGAGCAGTGGCTTGGCGGTTTGCTTCGCTTCCGCCGGTCCGGCTGTTATGATGCGGAGCGCGGCTTTGGCGGCGGCATCCGGTCTTCCGAGTACAGGAGCGGCGAGGAAGGATTGTTCTTTCTCCGCATGAGCCGCTGCGAGCTTTTCTGAGAACTCAACACTGATTGTACTCATCGAAATGTGAATGCCGTTCTTGGCTAATCCTTCAATCAGCCCGTCTTCTCCGAATGTCACGGCGCTGACAGAATCGTCATCTGAAAGCATCGTTATGATAATATCAGCTGACTCTCCCGCCTGTCGCGGCGTGTCAGCTGCCTGTGCGCCTTCTGTTACAAATGCTTCGGTCTTTTGTTTCGTTCGATTATAAACAGTCAATTCATAGCCTGCCTGAAGCACGTTTCGGGCAATGGGCTGTCCCATATTGCCGAGTCCGATAACAGCAACTTTCAATCTGATCACTCCCTGACATTTTTTCCATTATAAACAAAATGAACATCATATGCATGGAAATCTGCTTCCCAATATAAAAAAGAACAGCTTCACGCTGTCCTTATTTAAAAATTTTGAACCATCCTTTATGTAAAAACCATATCAGCATCCCGATCACAAGCGCGGCCATCAGGCCGAGTACAGCAAAATATCCGTATTTCCAATGCAGCTCCGGCATGTTGTCGAAGTTCATGCCGTATACGCCGGCAATAAAGGTGAGCGGGATAAAAATGGTCGATACGATCGTCAGTGTCATCATAATCGCGTTCATCCGGTTTGAATTCAATGTCACGTAGCTGTCGCGCAAGTCGGACGTCATGTCACGATTGGATTCGACAATCTCAGACAATTTTAACAAATGATCGTATATGTCGCTGAAGTAGGCTTTCGTTTCCCGCTGCTCTTTCACATTGTCAAGGCTTAAAATCCGATAGAGTAAATCACGCATCGGAATAATGGTCCGTCTTAGATGCAAAAGGTCTGTCCTGAGATCAAACACCTCGTTCATCAGTGTTCCGTACGTTTTGTGGGTCCGGCTTTCTTCAATTTCGTTCAGCCGGTCTTCAATTTTGTACACGAGAGGAAAATATTCATCAACAAGCTGATCCATGATCATGTAAGAGATATGCCCAGGCCCTTTTTTTAATATGTCCGGTGAAGCATACAAACGCTCTCGGACTTTGGCGATTCCGGGTGTTTCGTGTAAATGAAAGGTGACGACAAAACGTTCGCCTTGAAAAATATCAACTTCTTCCGTCTCAAGTGTTTCCTTATTCAGCGCATGAATCACGTAAAAGCGATAACCGTCATAATGGTCAAGCTTCGGCCGCTGCATATGCTGGAAGCAATCCTCAATGGCAAGCGGATGAAAATGAAAAAAATCTCTCAATAATGCCGTTTCCGTATCCTCCGGGCCGTATAAATCAACCCAGTACCACGCAATATCAGGCTGTTCCACTCGTTCGATCGGTATATTTTTCAGCAGCTGATGCTCTGTTGTAATTGCCGTAATGTTGATCATAAACAACCCTCCACCTGCCATTATATCATGCGGTCTTTATGAGAAAAGTATACGGTGTTCTGCCTATTTTCAGCGGCGTGTTATACTGGACAAAAAACGGAAATAGGGTGGATTTCATGTGGAAAGAAAAAGTATTTGTCACGCCTCCGTACCATTTTGACCGCGTGCTGGACAGACTGTCTTTAGACCCTCTTAATGCAGCTGATAAAGAAGCGCGGGAAATCCGCGTGCCGGTCAGAAACCAAGCGGGAGATGTGTGCATTGTGAAGGTACAGGCGTTAGGCCATGCGGATGAGCCTGAGTTTCTCGTCAGCGGAGAAACGGATCAGGATGAGATGATGAAGGAAATCAAGCGGATTTTTCAATGGGAAAATGATCTGCAGCACGTTCTCGATCATTTTTCGAAAACGAGTCTGTCCGCTATTTTTGAAACGCATGCAGGCACGCCGCTTGTACTGGATTACAGCGTGTACAACTGCATCATGAAATGCATCATCCACCAGCAGCTCAATCTTTCCTTCGCTTACACGCTAACAGAACGGTTTGTCCATGCGTTTGGCGAACAGAAGGACGGCGTGTGGTGCTATCCAAAGCCGGAAACGATTGCGGAACTCGATTATCAGGATCTGCGCGATCTGCAATTCAGCATGAGAAAAGCGGAATACGCCATTGATACGTCAAGGATGATCGCAGAAGGCACACTCAATTTGTCAGAGCTTCCGAATATGACGGATGAAGACATTATGAAGAAACTAATCAAAATCAGAGGCATCGGCCCGTGGACCGTACAAAACGTCCTCATGTTCGGACTTGGACGCCCTAATTTATTCCCGCTTGCAGATATCGGACTCCAGAATGCAATTAAACGCCATTTTCAGCTGGACGATAAACCTGCAAAGGACGTCATGCTGGCGATGAGCAAGGAGTGGGAGCCTTATTTAAGCTATGCGTCTTTGTATTTGTGGAGGAGTATAGAATGAAAAAGCAGCTGCCTTTTCGGCAGCCGCTGAGATTAATCAATCTTCACTGTCATGCTTTGGCCTGAAGCGCCACTTTTAACAGGTGAAAACGTGATTTTTAATTGGTGAAGATCTTCCGCTTTTCCAATGTATACAGCTCCTATCACACCTTCGTTTTCTGTGTGCGGCGCGAAAACGTGATCATTGTCTTTAAGGATATTATTATCAGCAACGGTCAGCTTTTGTCCGTCATCTGTTTCTACAGATTCGATACCCTGCCAATCAACTTGTGTGTCTCCTGTATTCTCGGCTTTATAAGTGATTTGAATGTAACGAAGAGGTTCAGACACTTTTTGATCTGTCATTTTTTTAAAGAGCTTCAGCTGGAGGGGGCTGATATTTGTACGCGACAGCAATTTGACTTGATCGACAGTAATCGTTAAGGGCTTCATTGCTGTCTGTTTCTGGACATCAGCGATTTTGTCTAATGTAACAATTTCTCCATTGTCCTCGGTGGATGTTTCACCGGGCTTAGAGAGAATTTTTTTCCCGCTGTCTTGGCTTGAATCATCTGTTTCATTGTCGGTATCCAGCGGCTTATCGCTTTCCTGAATCAGCTGATTGTCAAGATCGGCAAATCGAATGGTCGGTTCGCTGCCGTCATAGTATGACGAATGCTTATACAATGCGCGAAGAAACTGATCGAAGACAATTGACAAGAGACCGTTTTCCATCGATTTTCCGTCTGAGTTGTTAAAGGTGACAACAACCGTATTGTTTTTCACTTCCACATTTTTAATTACTTTTTCTCCATCGGAATTGGCTTCTGTCATTTTTTCAAACGCGCCGTTTAAATCCTTTTTCGAAATATGGATTTTTTTCCAGTCTTCTTTGGTGATACTGTTAAAGTCTTTTTTTAGCAAATCCAAATTTTTGCTTTCGTCTTCTGCTGTTTTTTCTGTTTTCGCAGAGCTCGCGCTGCTGCTGTTTCCGCATCCTGCCGCACTGAATAATAATCCTAATGCGCAGGCAGCGGTTAGAAATTTCTTCATTTTATCCCTCTTTTATGTAATAGTCATAAACTGTATCGGCTGTCTTGCGTAAATGGTTGAGTAAAAATGGAAATGTTTTTGAAAAATATGAAGGAATCTAGGCAAGCGTGTTATACTAGAAAGATGTGAAAAAAACATTTCACTTTCTGCCATCTGCAGAAAGCTTCATATAGAAACGGAGAGAACAACGTGAACCAACAAAAAAAACAGGCGCCCGTCGAACTGAAAGTCGGACAAACCTTTCCCCTGACAATTAAGCGTCTCGGCATTAACGGAGAAGGTGTCGGCTATTTTAAGAAAAAAGTCGTCTTTGTGCCCGGCGCGCTTCCCGGCGAAGAGGTTGTCGTGCAGGCGACAAAGGTTCAGCCTAAGTTTTCGGAGGGCCGCATTAAGAAGATCCGCAAGGCGTCAGAGCACCGCGTGACACCGCCTTGTCCTGTATACGAACAGTGCGGCGGCTGTCAGCTTCAGCACCTTGCATACAGCCAGCAGCTTCGGGAAAAACGTGACATCGTCATTCAGTCGCTTGAGCGCCACACGAAGTTTAAAATAGAGAACATGGAAATCAAAGAAACGATCGGCATGGACAACCCGTGGAATTACCGCAACAAAAGCCAATTCCAAATCGGGCGCTCGCAAAGCGGCAGCATCATCGCCGGCTTATACGGCCTTGATTCTCATGATATTGTGCCGATTAAAGACTGCGTCGTCCAGCATCCGGCAACAAATAAAACAACAGGAATCGTCCGCCGCATTTTAGAGGATTTTAATGTGTCTGTTTATAATGAACGGAAGCGAAAAGGCGACGTTCGCACCATTGTGACGCGAGTCGGCTTTGAAACAGGAGAGGTGCAGGTCGTGCTTGTGACAGCAAAAGAAACGCTTCCGCACAAGGAAGAAATCGTCAAAGCGATCCAAAAACGCCTGCCAGAGGTCAAATCCATTATCCAAAATGTAAACGGAGCGAAAACCTCAGTGATTTTCGGTGAGAAAACAAAACCGCTCGCCGGAAAAACAGTGATCCAAGAGGTGCTTGGCGACGTATCATTTGAATTAAGCGCCCGCGCTTTCTTCCAGCTCAATCCGGAGCAAACCGTCAAGCTGTATGACGAAGTGAAAAAAGCGGCGCAGCTGACCGGAAAAGAAAGAGTCGTTGACGCGTATTGCGGCGTCGGCACCATCGGCATGTGGGTAGCGGACGGAGCGAAGGAAGTCCGCGGCATGGACGTCATCAAGGAATCAATTGATGATGCCAAGAAAAACGCCAAAAAACACGGCATGACAAACGCCACGTACGTGACAGGAACAGCCGAGCACTGGCTCCCGAAATGGACGAAAGAAGGCTTCCGCCCGGACGTCGTCATCGTTGATCCGCCAAGAACCGGCTGTGACAGCACGTTTCTGGATACGATCATAAAAGTCAAACCGAAACGCTTTGTCTACGTTTCCTGCAATCCATCCACGCTTGCGAAGGATTTACAGGCGCTGTCGAAAGATTATCGCGTGGACTATATTCAGCCTGTGGATATGTTTCCGCAGACGGCTCATGTTGAAGCAGTGGCGAAGCTTGTATTGAAACCGTCTAACTAAAATAAACAATTCCTAATCAGACCTGGATTTCGGTACGATAAACAATTCCGATTTCTGGGTCTTTTCACGTGCAGCCCATTTATTGAGGTAGGGACACAGAAACAAGTATGTGATGAGCTCCCTAGCTATGTAAGAAAATTTTCAGGAACATAAAGCAGAAACCTGGATAATGTACCTAACCCTATGGCTCAAATTGCTTTAGTCGCTTTTTATATGTTATGAATAAAGGTTTAAATGTTCAAAATTTACTATAGTTTGATAAGAAGTGCTAAAGCATGCTATAAGTGTAAAAGAAGCATGATCAGCTTTTTAATGTTGGGATAAAAGTTTGGCCGTATCCCATTATGAAAGGATTTGAATTTGTTATGATAGATAATTTCTGGCGTGATTTACCACGACCATTTTTTGTACTGGCACCAATGGAAGATGTGACGGATGTTGTGTTTCGCCATGTTGTGAGTGAAGCCGGAAGACCTGATGTGTTCTTTACGGAGTTTACAAACTCAGAAAGTTACTGTCATCCAGATGGAAAGGATAGTGTACGCGGCCGTTTGACTTTCACGGAGGATGAACAGCCAATGGTTGCACATATATGGGGAGATAAGCCTGAAAACTTCCGCCAAATGAGTATTGGTATGGCTGAACTAGGGTTTAAGGGTCTAGATATTAATATGGGCTGTCCTGTGCCTAATGTAGCGGGCAATGGGAAAGGTAGCGGCCTTATTTGTCGTCCTGAAGTTGCCGCAGAATTAATACAAGCTGCAAAAGCAGGGGGACTGCCTGTAAGCGTGAAGACAAGGCTTGGTTACACGGATGTAGACGAATGGCGCAACTGGCTGACACACGTATTGAAACAGGACATTGCTAATCTTTCCATTCATCTGCGTACAAGGGCTGAAATGAGTAAAGTGGATGCGCATTGGGAACTGATCCCGGAGATTAAGAAGCTTCGTGACGAGGTGGCGCCAGATACACTGTTGACAATCAATGGAGATATCCCTGACCGTCAAACTGGCTTGAAACTTGCTGAACAATACGGTGTTGATGGGATTATGATTGGGCGTGGCATTTTTACAAATCCATTTGCCTTTGAAAAGGAGCCGAAAGAGCATAGCAGTAAGGAATTGCTTGATCTCTTAAGGCTGCATCTGGATCTTCATGATAAATATTCAAAATTAGAAGCCCGTCCGTACAAGCCCCTTCCTCGCTTTTTCAAGATTTATCTCCGTAGATTCCGCGGGGCAAGTGAATTAAGAAATCAATGCATGAACACAAAGTCAACAGATGAAGTGCGTGCATTGCTCGATGACTTTGAGAGAAAGTATCTTGATGGGGTGGAGCCACGGTAGAAGTGTTACAATTCAAGGTAAAAGCGAAGTGGAACATTAAACTGGTGTGAAGGCGGTATTGAACCGGATTCTTCCTGCAAATTTTCATCACAAGAAATATCGATAGTCAAAGAGACATTCTGCCGAGAAGCTGTTGAAGCAGAGGGATTATAAATAGTAAGAATCAAGATAGCAGGGACAATTTTCCTTGCTATCTTTTTTTATCTAAAAGGATAAGATAAAATACATGGTAATAATAGGAGATGGTACGGATACAATGAAGGGGGAATTTGATGAAAGAATTTCCTATAATTGAAACAAAAAGATTATGTTTAAGAGAAGTAGACTTTGAAGATGCCAAAGATATGCTAACATATCTTTCAGATCAAGATGTTGTTAAGCCTATGGGGTTAGAACCCTTTGAAACGACTAATGATGTTTATAAAGAGATTAGGTGGTATAAATCCATATATGAAAAAGGTACAGGAATCAGATGGGGAATTACACTTAAAGATTCTGGCATAGTAATAGGAAGTTGTGGGTTTCTTAATAGACTTGCAAAACATTATCGAGCTGAAGTTGGGTATGAATTAAGTAAGGATCACTGGAGGAAAGGAATAGTGAGTGAAGCATTAGAGGCTGTCGTCAAATATGGATACAACCACTTGCAGCTGGAAAGAATTGAAGCTCTTATAGAACCTTCTAATATCCCATCGATAAAACTAGTAGAAAAACAAGGTTTTAACAGAGAGGGCTTGCTGAGACATTATGAATTTACTTGTGGTAAATTTGAAGATTTATATATGTATTCAATGATCAAAGAAGATTTTACATCTGGTTTGTGAAAAGATAAATATGAACTTTAACTAATTTCTCTATTGTGAGAAACTAACCGCGATCTGGAAAACAGGTTCCATTCTTAGTGGTTTTTGACCTGCGAAGTGCTAAGGAGAAATTAAACAGGGCACTTGTTATTTTGGCTATTATATGAAACAGAAATAGGGAGAGAAAAATGAAAAGACTATGCATCATCCCCTGCGGCAAGAAAAAAATCTGGGACGTCCAGCCTGATACCGGGCCGGTAAGAGCAGAGGACGCTTATCTCAGCCCGTTTCATCAGGCGTGCGAGCGATATGCGAAAACATTTTTCGACGAGTGGGTGATTTTGTCGGCGAAGCACGGATTCCTTCGCCCAGATGATATCGTATCGGAAAATTACGATGTGACGTTTGGCACCGGGCATCCGGAAATCATGACAACAGAGGAGCTGCGCCGCCAATTTTGCGAAAGGGGATTTTCTGATATCGAAGAGCTCGTCATGCTTGGCGGAAAAAAATATCGAAGCGTCCTAAACACCGTCACCGGCGAGCATCAACGAATCAGCTGGCCGCTGTCACCGTACAAAGGCATTGGCTACATGCTTCAAGCGCTGAATCGGGCTGTTAAAGAAAAACAAGAACTGTAAAACGTATATATCCGGAAAAGAGTGTGAAAATGAAAAGAATGGTATTCGGTTTCTTTGCCATTGCTGTATTTGGATGCGGCTTATATACCTATCATGTATGGTTCGGTGATCCATTTACGAAAAATGCCGCACAGCAAAAGTTAGTCTCTTATGTGAAACAAACCTATCCCAAAAAAGAAATCAAGATCACGAATGGGGTATATAACGCTAAAACCTCTGAATATGTGTTCCAAGCAAACACCCAATCTTATCGTTATCCAATGTGTACGAAGGGCTTTCTCCATCCGAAAGTCACGTGCGATGGAATTGAAGAAGCGTATACCAAATCAGTAGCAAAATACTTAAATGAAGAAGCATCGAAGGAAATCGAAGCAGATCTGAAAAAAGCGGTTCCGCGAGTCATAAAAGCTGATGCTGCTTTCAGTATCGAAAACGGACAGTTCACGTTAGATACAAAATGGAACAAACAGCTGGCTAAAAAAGCGCCTATGAGCATGACGATTCAGTTAGACGCCAGCGGATTATCAAAAACAGATGCCGCAAAGATGGCGGAAACGGTCAGAAAAACGCTTAATGAAAAGGGATATACATACTCAAACGGCACGATAGACTGTATGCAGAAGGACGGGGACGGCGGTATCGGATATGTCAAATATTCAATTGGTGTTCTTCCGGAAACAGCTATTCAGCCAAACGATGCAGAGGAATTAGGCAGTTAAAAGATTTCCAAGGAAATAAATACGTCGATCATTGTCAAAGACCGGGTGATGCCCGGTCTATTTTGCATGCCATAAAACGAGACAAATGGTTCAGATCGAGACAAAATGAGACACCTGTCTCAAACTGTCTCCAGTGTGAAAATGAAACGACTGATTTTACGGGCTCCAAAGACTGGCACACTTCTTGCATTGATAAATGTGAACCCTAAATAGAAGGAGGCGCACAAAATGGAATTGTTAAAACGAGAAGGCTTGTCATTAACTGAGGAGAAAGCGCTGTGGATGTACCAAAAGATGCTGGAAATAAGGGGATTTGAAGACAAAGTGCATGAGCTGTTCGCACAGGGAGTGCTTCCCGGCTTCGTCCATTTATATGCCGGTGAGGAAGCGGTAGCTGTAGGGGTGTGCGCTCATTTACATGATGGCGACAGCATTACAAGTACGCACAGGGGACATGGCCATTGTATCGCCAAAGGCTGTGATCTGGACGGCATGATGGCGGAAATTTTCGGGAAAGCGACCGGTTTGTGCAAAGGCAAGGGCGGATCTATGCACATTGCCGATCTCGATAAAGGCATGCTAGGGGCAAATGGAATTGTGGGGGGCGGATTTACGCTCGCATGCGGATCAGCGCTCACCGCTAAATATAAACAGACTAAAAATGTAAGCGTTTGCTTTTTTGGAGACGGAGCAAATAACCAAGGCACCTTCCATGAGGGACTGAACTTAGCGGCAGTATGGAACCTTCCTGTGGTATTTGTAGCCGAAAACAACGGCTACGGTGAAGCCACTCCATTTGAGTACGCGTCGGCCTGTGATTCAATCGCCGATCGGGCGGCTGCCTATAATATGCCTGGGGTTACGGTGGACGGAAAAGATATTTTAGCAGTTTACCAGGCAGCCGAGGAAGCGATAGAAAGAGCAAGAAACGGTGGAGGCCCATCTTTGATTGAATGTATGACCTACAGAAACTACGGCCATTTCGAAGGGGATGCCCAAACGTATAAAACGAAAGATGAAAGAGCTGAGCACCTTGAAGAAAAGGATGCCATTCAAGGCTTTAAAAACTATCTTTTAAAAGAAACAGATGCCAATAGACTGTCAGACATTGAACAGCGTGTCAGTAAATCGATTGAAAAAGCCGTCTCGTTCAGCGAAGACAGCCCATATCCGAAAGAGTCAGACCTGCTGACAGACGTCTACGTGTCATATGAAAAAGGGGGAATGTGAGATGGCGAGAGTCATAAGCATGTCAGACGCGATCAATGAGGCAATGAAGCTTGCGATGAGAAGAGACGAAAATGTGCTTTTGATCGGTGAGGATGTCGCCGGGGGAGCGGCAATCGATCATTTGCAGGATGATGAAGCATGGGGTGGTGTATTAGGGGTTACAAAAGGGCTCGTACAGGAATTCGGGCGCAGCCGAGTACTGGACACCCCGATTTCTGAGGCGGGCTATATGGGTGCAGCTATGGCCGCGGCATCAACCGGTTTGAGACCGATTGCCGAGCTGATGTTTAACGATTTTATCGGCACGTGCTTTGACCAGGTGATCAACCAAGGGGCGAAATTCCGCTATATGTTCGGCGGAAAAGCGCAAGTGCCGATTACCGTTCGCACCACATACGGAGCGGGATTCCGGGCCGCTGCCCAGCACTCACAGGCGCTGTACGGCCTTTTCACCAGCATCCCGGGGCTGAAGACGGTTGTTCCTTCTAATCCGTATGATGCCAAAGGCCTGCTGCTTGCAGCAATCGAAGACAATGATCCGGTGTTCTTTTTTGAAGACAAAACGTCCTATAACATGAAGGGCGAGGTGCCGGAAGATTATTATACAATCCCGCTTGGAAAGGCGGACATCAAACGCGAAGGCGATGATATCACGCTGTTTGCGGTCGGCAAGCAGGTGAATACCGCGCTTGAAGCGGCGGCGAAGCTTTCAGAGAGAGGCATCGAAGCCGAGGTGCTGGATCCCCGCAGTCTGTCTCCTCTGGATGAGGAAGCGATTTTCACATCGTTAGAAAAAACAAACCGGCTGATCATCATTGATGAAGCCAATCCGCGATGCAGCATTGCCACGGATATTGCTGCGATTGTCGCCGACAAGGGCTTTGATTTGCTTGATGCGCCGATTAAACGGATTACAGCGCCGCATACACCAGTGCCGTTTTCACCAGTGCTTGAAGATCAATATTTGCCAACACCAGATCAAATTGTCAGCGTTACGCTTGAATTGCTTGGCGAGCCGGCAATGAATTAAAGGGGGGACACAAATGGCGGTAAAAGTAGTGATGCCAAAATTGGGAATGGCCATGAAACAAGGGGAAGTATCGATATGGAATAAAAAAGTAGGCGACCCGGTTGAAAAGGGAGAAAGCATTGCCAGCATTCAATCGGAGAAAATTGAAATGGACATCGAGGCGCCTGAAAAAGGAACACTGATCGATATCAAAGTGAAAGAGGGGGAAGAGGTCCCGCCCGGCACAGCGATCTGTTACATCGGGGACGCCAATGAATCAGTGCAGGAAGAGGCGAATGAACAGGCTGCAGAAGAGAGCGAGCCGCTAGCCGTTCAGCCTGTCAAACAAGAAAACAAACCCGCAGCCTTTAAAAAAGAACGAATCAAAATAACTCCAGTCGCCAGGAAAATAGCAGAAAAAGCGGGATTAGACCTAAAACAGCTGAAAGGCACTGGGCCAGGCGGGAGAATCGTGAAGGATGATGTGACAAAGGCGCTTGCTGAACAGAAAAAAAATCAGGCTGAAACGATTTCTGAGCAGAAGGCGCAGGAAACCCCGGTGACAGGCATAAGAAAAGTCATCGCGGCCCGAATGCAGGAAAGCCTGGCAAACAGCGCGCAGCTGACGATTACGATGAAGGCTGATATCACCAAGCTGGCAGCCCTTCAAAAACAGCTTTCTCTAACAGCCGAAGAGAGGTACGGCACAAAGCTGACGATGACCCATTTGGTCTCAAGAGCCGCCGTTCTCGCTCTGCAAGCTCATCCTGCGCTGAACAGCTTTTATCAAAATGAACGCATCATCACACATCCTCATGTGCACCTCGGAATGGCTGTGGCCTTGGAAATTGGATTAGTTGTGCCTGTGATCCGCCATGCTGAAAAGAAATCGCTGATTGAACTGGCTCAATCCATCTCAGAACATGCAAAAAAAGCACGCGAGGGACGGGCTGAAAGCGAAGAACTGCAAGGCTCAACCTTCTCCATTACAAACCTTGGCGCTTTTGGAGTGGAGCATTTTACGCCGATATTAAATCCGCCGGAAACAGGCATTCTCGGCATCGGGGCAAGCTATGACACGCCGGTGTATCAAGGAGAGGAAATAGTCAGAAGCACGATTCTTCCGCTCAGCCTGACATTTGATCACAGAGCCTGTGACGGCGCCCCTGCCGCTGCATTTCTAAAAGCGATTAAAACATATTTGGAAGAGCCGGCAGCATTAATTTTATAGGAAAAGCAGGTGAAACGACATGACACTAGCCATAATCGGCGGCGGACCAGCAGGCTATGCGGCTGCAGTCTCCGCGGCACAGCAGGGCAGAAACGTGCTGCTGATTGACAAAGGCCCGCTTGGGGGAACCTGCCTGAATGAAGGCTGCATCCCGACGAAGTCATTGTTAGAAAGCGCGAACGTTCTCGATAAAATCAAGGATGCCGACCACTTTGGAATCGAACTTCCAGCAGGTGCGATATCGGTTGATTGGAGCAAAATGCAGAACCGAAAACAACAGGTTGTCAGACAGCTTGTCCAAGGTGTTCAATACTTAATGAAGAAAAATCAAATACAGGTTGTGAAGGGAAAGGCTTCCTTTCTTTCTGACAGAAAGCTCTTGATCGAAGGAGTGAACGGAAAAGAAATCAGAGAGGCGGACCAAGTATTGATTGCCTCAGGATCAGAGCCGATCGAGCTGCCATTCGCCCCATATGACGGCGAATGGATCATCGACAGCAAGGACGCGCTTTCTCTTTCTGAGATTCCGTCTTCACTTGTCATTGTCGGCGGCGGTGTCATCGGCTGTGAGTATGCCGGGCTATTTGCCAGACTGGGATCGAAGGTGACCATCATTGAAACAGCCGGCCAGCTGATCCCGGCTGAAGATGAAGAGATTGCCCGTCTCTTTCAGGGGAAACTTGAGGAAGACGGTGTTGAAGTGCATACCTCATCCCGATTAGAGCGGGTGGATCAAACGGCCAAAACAGCAATATGGAAAAGCGGGCAGCGGGAGTTTAAAACGAAGGCTGATTATGTACTCGTGGCGATCGGCAGAAAACCTCGTCTTGACGGATTACAGCTGGAGCAGGCTGGAGTTGATTTTTCTCCAAAAGGCATTCCGGTAAACGGGCACATGCAGACGAACGTGCCTCATATTTATGCGTGCGGAGACGCAATCGGAGGCATTCAGCTGGCCCATGCGGCTTTCCATGAGGGCATTATCGCTGCTTCTCATGCTTCCGGAAGGGATGTCAAAATCAATGAGAAACATGTGCCCCGTTGCATCTATACATCCCCGGAAATCGCGTGCATCGGATTGACAGAACAACAAGCAAGAAGCGTATACGGGGATGTGAAGATTGGCGAGTTTCCTTTTTCCGCAAACGGCAAGGCGCTCATTAAACAGCAAGCGGAAGGAAAGGTCAAAATCATGGCAGAACCGGAATTCGGCGAAATCGTCGGTGTTTCAATGATTGGTCCTGATGTGACCGAGCTCATCGGCCAGGTGGCTGCGATCATGAATGGTGAGATGACCGCTGATATGGCGGAGCATTTTATCGCCGCCCATCCGACACTGTCAGAAACATTGCACGAGGCGCTGTTAAGCACGATCGGGCTTGCGGTACATGCGTAACAATAAAAAAAGCAGGTGCAGAGAATACAGGGCGCCTGCTTTTTTTATTGTTGAAAGCGCTTTATTTTTCCCCTACAATAGATGAAAACAGCGTGTAAGGGAGGAGCGATCAAGGAAATGAATTCGATCCCAAACGATTTGCAAACCTGGAAACGTTTTGTGAAAGACGGTGTGCTTGACGAAGCCCGGTTAAGAAAACGGATTGCCGAGTCGTGGCATCGCTGCAAAAATGCTGAGGTCAATCCTTATTTAGAAAAAGGCCCGAAGGTTTTACAGCAAACGGAGCTGGATCAGCAGTCAAAGAAGCATTCATTTTTCCTAACGACCGCACAGCCTTACCTGGAAAAACTGCTGCCTGCCATAAAAGAAATGGAAATGATGGCACTGTTAATTGATTCAGACGGTGTTGTTCTGGCATTGGACGGCCATCCCCGTGCGCTCAATGAAGCTAAACGCATCAACTTTGTCGAAGGCGCGTGCTGGACGGAAACGGCTGTCGGGACAAATGCGATTGGCACGGCGCTCCACATCAGTGAGCCGGTTGCCATACAAGGATCAGAACATTACTCCATTGCTTCCCATCACTGGAACTGTTCAGCCGCTCCGATTCACCATGAGGATGGCAGTCTTGCAGGTGTTATTGACATATCGTGTCCGGCGGCAGGGGCGCATCCTCATATGCTCGGTATTGCCACGGCGATCGCCTATGCCGCGGAACGGGAACTGGCAGCTAAAAGCCGTGAGAAAGAGCTGGAGCTGATCAGCTATTTTGGCGATAGAGCTGCATCCCATGTGCCGATGGTGCTCTGCAATAACAAACAACACATCATCAGCGCGAGCATACCGATTCGAACCTCAATGCCGGATTGGCAGAACCGGCACCTGTATGAGGTGAAGGAACGGGGCTTCTCAATCGAAAAAGCCGTCACCATGGGGGATGGCGGTACTTGTTTTTATCTGTCGGAACAAAAGAAAAAGATGGCGTTTCGATTCAATGGAGTCATCGGGCAAAGCAGCCGATCGCAAGCAATGCTGAAGAGCCTAGAACGAGCGGCTGCAGCAGATACAACGGTCTGTCTGTCAGGGGAAACTGGCACGGGGAAGGAAGTCGCAGCCCGCGCGCTTCATGAAAACAGCGAGAGGCGGCACGGCCCGTTTGTTGCTGTCAATTGCGGAGCGATCCCGTCTGATTTGATTGAAAGCGAGCTGTTCGGCTATGCGGAGGGCGCTTTTACGGGAGCGAAACGAAACGGCTACAAAGGCGCCTTTCAAAAAGCGAATCAAGGCACCTTATTTTTAGATGAGATCGGAGAAATCTCCCACTCGATGCAGGTTGCGCTTTTACGGGTGCTTCAGGAACGTAAGATTACACCGGTTGGCGGGACGAAAGAAATTCCGGTTGATATCAGAGTCATTGCCGCCACACATTGTGATTTACGCGAGCTTGCCGAAAGCGGGAAAATCAGAGAGGACTTGTTTTACCGCCTTCATGTCTATCCGATCGAGCTTCCTCCTTTACGCGACCGCCCCGAGGATATTCCAGACCTCTTTCAGTACTACAAACAGAAGAATCATTGGCCTGGCGAACTTCCCACTGCTTTTTTGGATGTGCTGAAGCAATGGAGGTGGCCGGGGAATATTCGCGAGCTGTTCAATGTGTTTGAACGTCTTTCCATTAGATTTCCGGACGGCCGGCTGAGGGATGAGCCGCTTACGGCTTTACTGGAAGCCGCAGGACTTCCGATCAGTCCGGCAGAAAAAAAGCCGGCTGCTGCCGGCGCGCTGACCCTTCGGGAGCAAATCCAAAAAGATGTCATCATCAAAGCGCTTGAATCCGCAAAAGGAAACGTCTCTCAAGCCGCCAAAATCAGCGGGATACCCCGGAGCACTTTCTACAAACGGCTGAAAAAATTCAACTTGTCCGCTGAATCATAAAGCATACTTCTTTCAAGAAACGGAAACGTTATGTATGAAGGAGGGTGTTAGAATGAATAGTCAAAGGGCGAAAGAAATTGTAGAATCTCCCGACATGAAGAAAGTAACATATAATGGAGTTCCTATTTACATTCAGCACGTGAATGAAGAAAACGGAACAGCGAGAATTTATCCGCTGGACGAACCTGAGCAGGAGCATGAAGTACAGCTGACAAGCTTAAAAGAGGATTAAACAAAAATGGCCCGCTTCATAAGCAGGCCATTTTGTTATCCGCGCGGCGCAAATAAAATCACACAGACGCCGATGAGACAAATGAATGCGCCGATCCAGTCATACAGATCAGGTGTTTTCCGGTCAACAAGCCATCCCCACAGGACCGCAAGCACGATGAATACTCCGCCATATGCGGCGTATACACGGCCGAAGGAAGGGAAGGATTGAAACGTCGGAAGAATGCCATAGACAATCAGGACAAGCGCTCCGGCGATCCCATAGCCGACTGGCTTTGCTTCTCTCAGCCACAGCCAAACTAAATACCCGCCGCCAATTTCGGCAAGCCCCGCCGCAAGAAATAATAGAATGGAAATCAGCATCACGCGCACTCCTCAACTTGCATTTCTCTATCATTATAAAGGAGGAGTGCTGTTAAAGCTTTGGATGATTCTCAAATTCCTTCAAATACGCCTTTCGCTGAATCTCCGTAAACTGGCCGATCCAATTGTTTTTCGCCTCATCACTCAGATGGGGGAGGATATAGCGTTCCACCGCTTCAAAGAACAGCGGATTCGCGATAATGTTCCAGGTAGGGATGCGAACGACCTTGCCGTCTGTTTTCTCGATGATAATATCTTCAAAAAAGATCCCTTTCAAACTGTAATGATGCCGTCCCATATAAATCCGTTTGATCTCAGAAAAACGCGCACTGCGTTTTTTTGAGAAGATCTCGCCATCAGGTCCGGTTTTTACACTGAAAATGACATTTCCCCGGCTTGTAAACGCCGGGAAAGCCATAAAAAATGTGATCAAGCCATAAACAATTGCCATTAATCCGCCGCCCAAATAAAGCAGGGAATACTTAGATTCAAATGTAAGAGCTTCAGACACCAGCCATACTCCTGCAATAAAAGCGCCCCCTGTGGCGA
Organism: uncultured Bacillus sp.; assembly: GCF_958411575.1. NCBI lineage: Bacteria > Bacillati > Bacillota > Bacilli > Caryophanales > Bacillaceae > Bacillus > uncultured Bacillus sp. The sequence continues at coordinate 53,206 of NZ_CATYRA010000010.1, read as the reverse complement.
GGAACAGCCATATTCTAAAAAACATTCTGCTTTTGACCTTAATTACTTCATTGTTTTTCAATTGCTATTCTCCTTTATCGCTCTTTAGCAAAAAAGTATACCTTTTATAACATCCTTATTTGCTGGTACGATAGAAAATTCATTTTGAGTAATGCCTGTTACCAGCCAAGTATGACGGTTGCCAGGCAATACGAAAGCCATGTCGGCCACTTCCGGCGAATTGTCTTTGTCATAAACAAGACGCATCAGTGTATCCATTTTCCCTTTTCGCAAAGCCAGATCATTTACAAATCGGGTAACGTCCTCTTGATGGTCATGTTTTTCAAGGAATTCTTTTAGGTAAGAGGGGTTGTCTGAAGCGCCCTCTAAGAGCTTCTCAAATTCATTTGATGTCAATCTCAGAAGCAAACCTCTGTTATTCTCTTCCTCTACTATATGTAAAAATTCATCTGTCTTAGTAAGCAGGCCTTCATTCGATTCTAGTTTTGTAATGCGGTGGACTTGCTCGTCAAAAAGGAGTTCGTGAGAGTAGGTGCCGAATTTTGATAAATGGCAGGACACATTCCGTTCGGCGCCTTGCCCGTTAAATTTAGACAGCTTCACTGTATAGTCAGCGTCGTTTAATACATGGATAAACGGACAGTACTCGTCCTTTAACCGATATTGATGATTCCGAAATTCCGCGGCATCCTTGGCTAAGAGTGAGCGGCACGCCGCTTCAAACAAAGCGCCGAGCTGTTCATCTTCTATCTCTGGAAAATAGGCCTGCTTCAAGGCCATTCCCTGTTCAAAAAACCCTTCGCTATAAAAACAAAATAAGAGTTCCTCTATGCTAATTGTAAACTGCTTCATTCATTATTCTCCTATCCAAATGAAAATTTCCCTTTAAGGAAATGGGTTGCGCCTTGTATAAGTGAGTCCGCTGTTTTCTTTGCTGTTTCCATTCCTTTTTTCGCGTTGTCTATCCCTTTATGTATCGTTTGATTCGCCGCATCTATGCCGTCATTCACTGATTTGACGACTTTGCCGGCTGATTCCAATCCTTTCTTGGCAGTATCAACGACAGCGTGAATCGGTTCTTTCAGCTTTACAGCTGCTTTTTCAGCAAAGCCTGATGTGAATTTTGCGATTTTTTCTCCCACAAAACCTCCTACGGCTGATCCGATTGTGCCTCCGACTACTGTACCAACAGGGCCTAACACACTTCCAAGGGCACCGCCGACGACAGCGCCTGCCGTTGCCCCTCCTGCGATGAAAATAGTATTATTCACAGCATTCCCGACGGCCTTGGCATTTTCACGCTTGAGAACTTCCGGTTTGTCTTGGTATTTCGCGTAATTTTCAGCAATTTTCAAGCCCGCTCCGAACGTTTCAGTCGCACCTGTGATCAGTGTGGCGGTAATGGCATTTCCTTTTGCGAATTTTAATCCCGTTTTTCCGACATCCTTCAAAGTTGAGCGTACGCCGGCTTCATTAAGAAATCCTCTTGTGTAGCTTCTGACGCTGTTAGAAAAATCCACCGTATCCTGAGGGAAGTACTTTGTAAACTTTTTATGTACCAAATCTGAAAATGGTCGGTTTGTCTTTTTAAACAAATATTTAGGATTCAAAAGCACTCTGGCCGCTTTTTGATAACGTGAGCTGTCAACGGCTCTGGAAATATCTAATAGAAGTTTTGAGTGCTGGGCGGTATGCAAGCCGCTTGGCTGTTTTACAAATTTCGTAAGCCCTAATCCGTAGTATTTTCCCTGTGTCAGCATAAGGGCGGTTAAGCTTGTCATCGTTCCGTATTTGTCATAAGCATGATAGAGCTTTCGTAAAATATCATCTTGCTCAACAAATTTGTCGCTCGTTTTTCTGATAAAAATCTCATTGTCACTCAGTTTGGTGACGAGCGCTTTCCCTGAGCTCCATGCATCGCCGACTCCGGAAAAACAGCTGCTGTAGCGGGGATCGCATTGCAAAATCATCTGCCCCAGCTCCACATGCAGGTCCTTATATTTGTTTTCCATATCGGTTAATTCAGTGACTACATCATTTGCCAGCTGTTCGAGCTTATCCGGATCAACTGCAATGTTTCCTGACACACCGTTCACCCCCCGCGTTTATGTCTTTCCTCTCTTGCTTTACGTTCCAGTTCTTCCATTCTGGCAATTTCAGCTTTTCGTTCTTCTATTTTGACGGCGGCTGCCTTCAGCTCCTGGCTTGTTTCAAGCAGCTCCTGTTCGAATTGATCATAGGAGGCTTTCGTTTCCTCGAAATCCTGGTCGAACGAATCTCTTGCTTTTCCCTGCCAAGCATCCCCCAATGCAGATAACCGGGATTCAAGCAGCATTTTGGAGCTTCTGACCTGTTCCGCGGCCGCACTGTACTTGTTTGCCAGCTCAATGACTTTATATGAGTCCAACTTTTGTCCCCTGCCTTTTCTAAATTCACGCACAAATGGATGTTTTATATAAATGATTATAAATAATTCGGCATGTATCCGAATCGTACAAAAGAACCTTTTCATAAGAACTGGAAGGGCGTATATTCACTTAAATTTCACAGTTGGTGAGACTTTAAGATTACAAAAAAGGTAAAAAAATCAAATCTCCCAGACGTAAGGTAAGTGAGAAATTTCCCGCTCTATGGGAAAAAACACTAAAGTTGATCAAATGACCTAAGTGCGCCAAACGTGTTACGGGACGGGCCCTTCCATGGTATAAATGGAATTGTAAACGTTATCAAGGAGGTCGTCATATGAAGAAAAAATCATTCTCAATCGTAATAGCGGGCGGAGGGAGCACTTTCACTCCAGGGATCGTTCTGATGCTCTTGGACCATTTGGAGGAGTTTCCGATCAGAAAGCTGAAGCTGTATGATAATGATAAGGAGAGACAGGATCGCATTGCAGGCGCCTGTGACGTTTTTATCAAAGAAAAAGCGCCGGATATTGAATTTACAGCGACGACTGACCCGGAAGAAGCTTTTACAGATGTCGATTTTGTCATGGCGCACATCAGGGTAGGGAAATACGCGATGCGTGCGCTCGATGAGCAAATTCCGCTGAAGTACGGAGTTGTCGGCCAGGAGACGTGCGGGCCGGGCGGTATTGCATACGGCATGCGTTCCATTGGCGGCGTGCTTGAAATATTAGATTACATGGAAAAATATTCGCCTGATGCGTGGATGCTCAATTATTCCAACCCGGCGGCGATCGTAGCCGAAGCAACGAGACGCCTCAGACCGAATTCGAAAATTCTCAATATCTGTGATATGCCGGTTGGAATCGAAGACCGGATGGCGCAAATTCTCGGCCTGTCCTCAAGAAAAGAAATGAAGGTCCGTTATTACGGATTAAATCATTTCGGCTGGTGGACATCGATTCAGGATCAAGAGGGCAACGATTTAATGCCGAAGCTGAAGGAGCATGTATCTCAATACGGGTACATTCCGAAGACGGAGGTTGAAGCAGTGGAGGCGAGCTGGAATGACACGTTCGTCAAAGCGCGTGATGTGCAGGCTGCAGATCCTGACACACTGCCGAATACGTATTTGCAATATTATTTGTTCCCGGATGATATGGTGAAAAAATCAAATCCGAATCATACGCGGGCAAATGAAGTGATGGAAGGGCGCGAAGCCTTTATTTTCAGCCAATGTGACATGATCACACGCGAGCAGTCCTCGGAAAACAGCGAAATCAAAATCGATGATCACGCATCATATATCGTTGATCTAGCCCGGGCGATTGCTTACAACACGGGTGAAAGAATGCTGTTGATCGTTGAAAATAACGGCGCGATTGCGAACTTTGACCCGACTGCAATGGTCGAGGTGCCATGTATTGTCGGCTCAAACGGACCTGAACCGATCACCGTCGGCACTATTCCGCAATTCCAAAAAGGGCTGATGGAGCAGCAGGTATCCGTTGAGAAACTGACTGTTGAAGCTTGGGCGGAGAAATCGTTCCAAAAGCTGTGGCAGGCGCTGATCCTGTCAAAAACAGTGCCGAACGCGCGTGTAGCAAGGCTCATTCTCGAGGATTTAATAGAGGCCAACAAAGACTATTGGCCAGAGCTTGATCAAAGCCCAACTCGCATTTCATAACTGAAATTCCCCCATTTTCGAATCTGTAATTGTATATAATAGAAAGAAAATGGGGGGATCTGACATGCAGCTCGAAGAACTGATTAATCAGCACTACAGCAAATTAAATGACAACGATTTTCATATTTTAAAATATATATTGAATCACAAGCACACGTGCTATCACCTTGGAATCGACGCGCTGGCCAAAGCTTGCAGCGTATCGCGTTCCTCGATTTTGCGGCTTGCCCAAAAACTCGGTTTCAGCGGTTACAGCGAATTTCGCGTCTATTTAAAGTGGGAAGATCAGCCGGAAGAAGGCGAGAGTATGAGTTTTCAAAAGTTGCTTGATGATATTGAATCCAATCTGAAGTTCTTACGGACAAAGGACATGACGGATATGTGCCAGCTGATTGATAAAGCTAACCGCATTTTCGTGTACGGATCAGGAAATGCGCAAAAGATATGCGCCCGCGATCTGCAAAGAATGTTTATTCCGCGCCACCGATATCTCATTTTGATTGAAGATAGAAATGAATTTAATCTGATGCGTGATGATTTTAAAGTGAACGATCTATTTATCATCATTTCTCTTTCCGGAGAAACACCGGAGCTGATTCCTCAGGCAAGAATGCTTTCTGCAAAGGGTATTCCCTTTATTTCCATTACGAATTTAAAAAACAATGTCCTCGCCCAGCTGACTCCGCATAATCTTTATGCGACAAGCAAACCTGTGACATTAAGCGATAAAACGGAAATTGTCGCTTTTACACCATTTTTTCTCGTTGGCGAAGCATTGTTCCGCGCATATGTTGATTACAAAGAGGCAGAAGAAAATAACATGAAGTAGCAGGGGGTTTTGGTATGATGCAAAAGATCCAGCGCTTTGGAAGCGCGATGTTTGTGCCTGTTCTATTATTTGCTTTCGCCGGCATTATCGTCGGTGTCAGCACGCTCTTTAAAAATAAAACCCTCATGGGCCCGCTCGCCGATCCTGACGGGTTTTGGTATCAGTGCTGGTATATCATTGAGCAGGGCGGCTGGACAGTATTTAATCAAATGCCGCTCTTATTCGCCATTGGCATCCCGGTTGCTTTGGCGAAGAAAGCTCAGGCGCGCGCTTGTTTGGAAGCGCTTACGGTATACTTGACGTTCAATTACTTTGTCAGCTCGATCTTGACGGTATGGGGAGGAGCATTTGGCGTCGATATGAACCAAGAGGTCGGCGGAACGAGCGGGTTAACGATGATCGCGGGTATCAAAACGCTTGATACCAACATTATCGGAGCCATCTTTATTTCCTCGATTGTCGTCTTTTTGCATAACCGCTATTTTGATAAAAAACTGCCCGATTTTCTTGGCATCTTTCAAGGCTCAACGTATATCGTGATGATTTCCTTCTTCATTATGATCCCGATCGCCTTGGCCGTGTCTTACATTTGGCCGATCGTTCAAACGGGAATCGGCTCGCTTCAAAGCTTCTTGGTTGCTTCCGGAGCGGTGGGCGTTTGGATTTACACGTTTTTGGAACGGATTTTGATTCCGACCGGTCTTCATCACTTTATTTACACGCCGTTTATTTATGGGCCTGCTGTAGCAGAAGGCGGGATCGTCACGTATTGGGCACAGCATCTCGGCGAATATTCGCAAAGCGCCAAGCCGCTGAAGGAGCTCTTCCCGCAAGGCGGATTCGCGCTTCACGGCAACTCGAAAATCTTCGGCATTCCGGGGATCGCACTGGCGTTTTATGTCACGGCCAAAAAGGAAAAGAAAAAACTTGTCGCAGGGCTGCTGATTCCTGTCACGCTGACAGCGATTGTCGCGGGTATTACAGAGCCGATTGAGTTCACTTTCTTATTCATTTCTCCTTTCTTATTTGCGGTTCACGCCGTGCTTGCCGCAACAATGTCGACAGTCATGTATATGGCCGGTGTCGTCGGAAATATGGGAGGCGGGCTGATCGAAGCGGTGACCTTGAACTGGATTCCGCTCTTTGGCAGCCACGGTATGACGTATGTGTATCAAGTTTTGATCGGGCTCTCTTTTACCGCTATTTATTTTTTCGTCTTCCGATTTTTAATCCTCAAGTTCAATATCGCCACACCGGGACGGGAAAAGGATGATCAGCAGGAAACAAAGCTGTATTCGAAACAGGAATACAGAGAAAGAAAAAACAAGGATGAAACAGCTTCTGCTGCTGAAACGGCAGATGACACCGCTTTTCTGTATATTGAAGCGCTGGGTGGAAAAGACAACATCACAGAAGTGACAAACTGCGCCACCCGCCTCAGAGTCAGCGTCAAGGATGAAACAAAGGTAGAGCCCGACAGTGTATTCCGCGCACTCGGCTCACACGGCGTTGTCAGGAACGGGAAGGCGTTTCAGGTGATTATCGGATTGAGCGTGCCGCAGATGCGGGAGCGTGTGGAAAAAATATTAAATCAATAAAGCCAGCCCTCCTTTTCGGGAGGGTTTTCGTTTGCCGTCAAAAAGACCGCCATAGTAAAGTAAAGAAAGAGACAATCGAGTAAAAAGGGGTTTGGAGGCTTTTACATGCAAAAGGCTTTATCGTTTTTAAAACCATACTCATTGCTGGTGGGAATTGCGCTGATTCTCATGTTGACGGAGCTTGCGGTTGAACTGATGCAGCCTTTATTAATCGCAAAAATCATTGACGATGGGATTTTAAAGCAAGACCTGCGGCATGTGTGGACATGGGGCGCGGTCATGGTCGGACTGACCGTGTTATCATTTGCGGCGGGAATGCTGAATTCCTTTTATGCCGCCCATGTCAGCCAAAGCTTTTCCTACGATACGAGAAAAGGGCTTTTTCAAAAAATCCAGTCCTTCTCCTATTCTACATTTGGACAGTTTTCGTCCTCTTCGTATATCACGAGGCTGACAAACGATGTCACACAGGTTCAAAATATGATTTTTATGAGTTTGCGGTTCATGCTGCGGGCTCCGTTAATGATTGTAGGCGGTATTGTGCTGTCGCTCGCCGTTAACGTGAAGCTCGGCTTTTTTCTGCTTGTGACCATTCCGATCCTGATCTTGTTTTTACTTTGGGTATTAAAGAAAGGTGGGGCGCTGTTCCGCTCAGTGCAGAAACGACTGGATCAGGTGAACACCGTCATGCAGGAAAACTTAACCGCAATCAAGCTGATTAAGGCACTGCTTCGCGGCAGCCACGAGGTCAAAAGATTTATCAAAGCCAACACGAGGCTGATGGAAAAAACAGTTTCAGCCTTTCAGCTTGTGGAATTCACGATGCCTGTGCTAATGCTGCTGATGAACCTCTGCATCCTTTTGATTTTATGGGCAGGGGCCTACAGTATCACGAACGGAAGCACTCAAGTCGGTGATGTTGTTGCGATTATTAACTACGCAACACGAATTACGGGTGCGCTTTCGATGTTTCCGTTTTTGATTATGATTTTCACTAGGGCGAAGGCTTCAGGTGATAGAATCGGCGAGGTGCTTGAAACGGAAGGCGATGAGCGGGAGGAAGGCATCATATCTGATCGTTTGTCGGGGAGGATTGAGTTTCAGCATGTATCCTTCCGTTATCCTGAAATGGACAGAGAAGCGCTGCGGAATGTCTCATTTTCCGCAAAGCCGAGGGAAACGATCGCGATTCTCGGTGCGACGGGATCGGGCAAGTCCACGCTCTTTCAGCTCATTCCGCGGCTTTATCAGCCGGATTCAGGCAGCATTTACATAGATGAAAAGCCGATTCATGATTTTCCGGCAGAGAGGCTTCGCAAGCAAATTGGATATGTACCGCAGGAAGTACTCCTGTTTTCCGGCACAATCAAAGAAAATATCGCTTGGGGCAAAGAAAATGCTTCACTTGATGAAATAATGGAAGCGGCCAAACATGCGCAAATTCATGAAACGATTATAAAGCTCCCAAATGGATATGACACTGTTTTGGGGCAAAGAGGCGTCAACCTGTCCGGCGGCCAGAAGCAGCGGATTTCCATTGCGCGGGCACTGATCCGAAAGCCAGCCATCCTTCTTTTGGATGACAGCACAAGCGCGCTCGACCTGCAAACGGAGGCGAAGCTGCTTGAGGCAATCAGCACATATGAGTGCACAACTTTGATTATTACGCAAAAAATTACGACGGCAATGAAAGCTGATGAGATTTTGCTGCTTGAGGATGGCGAACTGATTGAAAAAGGCACGCACAGTGAACTGCTTTCTGAATCTCGGTTATACAAGCGCATTTACGAGTCACAATTCGGAAGGGAGGGGAGCGAATGCTAAAGGACATCTGCAAGCCTTTCCAATATCCCAAACTGCCAATAGACAAAAAAGAAGGCGCGAAAAAGCGGGCGAAAGCAAAGGATGCAAAAGGCACACTGAAGCGAATCTGGTCTTACTTGGCTGAACGAAAAGGACTGCTCATCCTTGTCATGCTGATGGTTGTCATCAGCTCCATATTCGGGCTCCTTGGCCCCTTTGTGATCGGAAAGGCCATCGACCATTTTATCGTCGGGAAAACGGTCAGCGGATTGATTCCCGTTTTGCTTCTTCTGCTCGTCATTTACATGATTCAGTCCCTGTCGCTCTGGTTTCAAAACTATTGGATGATTACGATCTCGCAAGGCACGGTTTTCAGAATGAGAAGCGAGTTGTTCACCCATCTGCATGAGCTGCCGATTCCGTTTTTTGATAAACAGCAGCACGGCGAGCTGATGAGCCGGGTGACGAATGACATCGAAAATGTAAGTTCTACCTTAAATACGTCAGTCATTCAAATTTTGTCAAGCGTCATCACCTTTGTCGGGACGATTGCGGTGATGCTGTACATGAGCCCGCTCCTTACATTGATTACGCTGACCATTATTCCGGTGATGGCAGCGAGCCTGAAATGGATCACCAACCGGACGGGAAAGCTGTTTAAAGAACAGCAGAAAAACCTTGGTGAGCTGAATGGATATATTGAGGAATCAATTTCCGGCGCAAAGGTCATCAAAGCATATTCGCGAGAGAAGCAGATTACTGCCGAATTTCTCGAAAAAAACGCTGCGCTCAAGACTTCAGGTTTTTGGGCACAGACGATTTCCGGATTTATCCCGAAAGTCATGAACTCTTTGAATAACTTAAGCTTTACGATGATTGCGGCAATCGGCGGTCTGTTCGCGCTGAAAGGCTGGATCTCGATCGGCTCCATCGTTGTCTTTGCCGAGTATTCAAGACAATTCACACGCCCTTTAAACGATCTGGCCAACCAGTTTAATACAATGCTGTCCGCGATTGCCGGCGCTGAACGGGTGTTTAACGTGCTTGATGAAAAAGAGGAGCGCGAGGATGAAAAGAACGCCGTACATCAGCCGATCCAAACAGGCAGTATTGAATTCCGGGATGTGTCCTTCGGTTACGACGAGGGGCAGCAGACACTGAAGCATTTACAGTTTACCGTGCCTGCCGGACAGTCCATCGCGTTTGTCGGACCGACGGGAGCGGGGAAAACAACTGTCACAAATCTTCTCGCCCGTTTTTACGAACCTGATGAGGGTAGGATTCTAATCGACGGTACAGATATTAAAACCCTCACTAGAGCAAGCCTAAGGAAAAACATGGGGTTTGTCCTTCAGGATTCGTTTTTGTTTCAGGGCACGATCAGAGAAAATATTCGCTACGGCAGGCTCGATGCTTCTGATCAGGAAGTCGAAGCCGCTGCAAAAGCAGCGAATGCCCACAGTTTTATTGTTAGACTGCCAAAAGGGTATGATACAGTGCTGACGCAAAACGGATCAGGCATCAGCCAAGGACAGAAACAATTGATTTCCATAGCGCGGGCGGTGCTTGCCGATCCGGTTCTTCTCATATTGGATGAAGCGACAAGTAACATTGATACCGTAACAGAAGTCAACATTCAAGAAGCGCTCGCCCGTTTAATGGAGGGAAGAACAAGCGTCATTATTGCCCATAGGCTGAACACCATTCAAAGAGCGGACCAGATTGTGGTGCTAAAAGACGGAGAAATGATTGAAAAAGGCAGCCACGGCGAGCTGATCCGGCAAAAAGGATTTTACAGTGACTTATATGAAAGCCAATTTGAGAAATAGACCTTTGTCCTGCACAAAGGTCTTTTTTGTTACAGTTTTATAGTTCTTTTATTTCATTTTCGTAAAATGTAACAAAATTACTTGACGTAAACAAGTTATGTATATATACTAGCTTACATTAAGTAAGTGAAAACATTTATCAAGGAGGATAAAATGAATAAATCAGTTGAAATTGGCACATTACTTTTAAGAGTTATGACAGGTATTATCTTTTTTGTCCATGGTTTATCAAAGTTTCAGGGAATGGAGGGCACGATCCAATTTTTTGGCAGCATAGGCCTTCCAAGTTTTATGGCGTATGTCATCGCAGCGATTGAATTGGTAGGCGGAGTGCTTGTCTTCTTCGGATTGGCTACACGTATTGTCGGTGTTCTGTTTGCTCTCACGCTGATCGGAGCCATCATTACAGTCAAGCTGAAAGCGCCTTTCATGGGCAATGCAGAATTTGATTACCTTCTGCTCTTAACATCAATCCACCTGGCTCTTTCTGGAAGTCGTTTCTTGGCGCTGGATCCACTTGTGTTTAAAGCAAAAAAGAGCGAAAACGTATCAGCATAAGAAAAGAGGCATACAGCATGACCAGCATTCATGAGGATACAAATATTGGCTATGTCAAACTCACAATCCGCAGTCTGGAGCGTTCCCTTCAGTTCTACTGTAACGTTATCGGCTTTCAAATCTTACAAAAGACGGATCGCCAAGCTGAATTAACCGCTGACGGAGAACGTGTACTGCTTATTCTTGAAGAAAATCCGAGCGCTGTCGTCTTGCCTGAACGGTCTGTGACGGGTTTATATCACTTTGCGATTCTTCTTCCGAACAGGAAGGAACTTGGTATCGCGCTCGCTCGCCTGATTGAACACGGCATTGCAATCGGACATGGGGATCATGCTGTGAGCGAAGCACTCTACCTGTCTGATCCTGATGGAAACGGAATTGAAATGTATGCTGACCGCCCCCGCAGCATGTGGCAGCGTGACCTAGAAGGAAACTACGTCATGACGACAACTGCTGTTGACATCGAGGGCCTTATGGAAGAAGCAGGAGATGAGCGGAAAACAGCACTTCCGAACGATACCATCATCGGACACATTCATTTGCATGTGAGTGATTTGAACGAAGCAAAAGCGTTTTATAAAGATGTGCTGGGCTTTGACATTGTCGGAAACTATGCGGGCATGTCCGCTCTCTTCGTTTCAGCCGGAGGCTACCACCATCATATCGGCTTAAACATTTGGGCTGGAAGAAATGCGCCGCCTAAACCGACAAATGCCAGCGGATTAGACTATTACACGGTTGTCCTGCCTCATCGAGAGGAACTGGATCGAGTGGCAGACCGAGTCAAACATGCCGGATATTCGATCGAAGAAACGGAAAACAGCTTCCGCGTAAAAGATCCTGTTTCCGGGGCCCATATTCTATTTGTGATTTGACTGTAATCCCTTTGCCGAAAAAAACGGCAGGGGGATTTTTTATTTTCCAGAAACTCCTGTCAAAAATGCCCTGAGGCAGGTATGATTAGAAGGGAATTGGGTAATGGGAGTGATGAGCGTGAAGGCTCTTATATTTACTAGGATTTTCACCTTAATGGTAAGCTGTTCAGTTTACTTTTTTCTTGTAAAAGATGACCGTTGGTTTGAGTATTTATTCATCGCTGGCGGTGCGGGTGTGTTCTTAGCAAATCATCTCTTATTAAGAGTAGAGAAATATGGCATCTTGTTTTGTTTGATTGATATTGCAGTTGGCTTTTCGTTCGGTTTCATGTTTCCGGGTACAGGTTTATATATCACATTGCTCAGCCCGGTTGCAGTTACCTTTTTTATGAAGGGATTTGACCGAAAAACAGTATGGTCTGTCCTTATAGTTTGTTTTATGATGTGGCTGATTGTGCTCATTCGCACATATCGTATGTTCGGCGATGAATATGTGATGGATCATTGTATCAGCATGACATTTGTTGTCTTTTGCGGAGTCGTCGGAAAATTAATCCGCAAGCTTTTGGATGCGCAGGAAACGGCAAAACAGCAGTTTCAGAAACTGACGGAGTCCCATCTGGCGCTGTCTGCTGCACACCAGGAGCTGCATTTATATGCGAAGCAGGTTGAAGAGCTAACTGCCATTTATGAGCGGAACAGAATGGCAAGGGAAATCCATGATACAGTAGGTCACAAAATGACGGCGCTCCTTGTCCAGCTGCAGCTTCTGCGTGAATGGCAAAAAAGAGACAGCCAAAAAGCGGAGGAGACAGTCGGGGTATGTGAAACGCTTGCCCGTGAAGCGCTTGATGCTGTCCGCTTATCAGTACGCACCCTGCAAACGGAAAACGATCATTCGTTAATCGATTCACTGAAACAGCTGATAGAAGACTTTTACAAAAATGCAGGAGTCACAGCTGAATTTGCGGTCAGCGGCGATCCGGCGATGATCCCGCTGTCTCTTCATCCGACTCTGGTCAGAACGCTGCAGGAAGCATTGACCAATGCCAAACGGCACGGCGGCGCCACAGCCTGTTCGATACAGCTTGCCTGCACAACGGACAGCATCAGCCTTGTCATTAAGGATGACGGAAAAGGAAATCCGGAGGCAGCACTCGGCTTTGGCCTTTTGAACATGAAAAAGCGGGCAGCGGAGCATGGCGGAATGATTCGCTTTGAGAGCGAACCGGATCAAGGATTTACAGTAATCGCGGAATTTTCACTGGCCAATAAAAAATGGAGCTTCGGGCCTATGCAGCAAAAGGAGAGTTTATCATGATTAAGATCATCATTACCGACGATCAGGATATCGTCAGAGAGGGGCTGGCGTCCTTGCTCCAGCTCCGGGATGAGCTCGATGTCATCGCCACGGCGCGAAACGGACAGGAAGCCTTCGAAAAGGCGAAAGAGCTGGAACCGGATATCGTGTTAATGGACATCCGTATGCCGGTTTCCAACGGGGTGGAGGGAACAAAATTAATTACAAGCTCGCTGCCCGGCGTAAAGGTTTTAATGCTGACAACCTTCAAGGATTCAGAGCTGATTGCAGAAGCGCTTGAAGAAGGAGCGAGTGGGTACCTGCTGAAGGACATGTCAGCCGATACGATTGTCAAAGCGGTGATGACTGTGCAATCTGGCGGAATGGTGCTTCCTCCGGAACTGACTGCCCAAATGCTGAATGATTTGAAGCGTGAAAAACAGCTGAAAGGAATACATGAGAAAGAAAAACCTAAGGAGCTGCTCGATCTAACCGAGCGCGAAATGGAAGTTTTGGCTGAGCTGGGGTACGGGTTGAATAATAAAGAAATTGCTGAGAAGCTGTTCATTACAGAAGGTACAGTGAAAAATCATGTTTCTAACATTATCAGCAAGCTGTCTGTCAGGGATAGAACCCAAGCCGCCATCTATTCGGTCAGATATGGTGTATCTGACTTTTGACATATGACATTTAGCATATGTGTTTCTCTGAAAAGGCCTTTTACAGGCCTTTTTTTCATGCCTTACATTCTATCTGGCGCTACATGCCGCACGCCTTTCTTTTTTCTACAATGGCAATGGGATTAAAAAAGGAGTGAAATGACGTGCTGCAAGCAGAAAACATCAAAAAGGCATATGGGAACAAAACAATCGTGAAAGGCATTTCTTTTTCCCTGCAAAAGGGGGAAGCGTTCGGGCTGCTCGGGCCAAACGGTGCGGGAAAGTCCACAACCATCTCAATGATTTCCGGCCTCGTGCCGCATGACAGCGGGAACATCACCGTGGGCGGCTATGTCATCGGAAAAGAAACAACCAAAGCGAAACAAAAAATCGGCGTTGTTCCGCAGGAAATTGCTTTATATCCGACGCTGACGGCCCATGAGAATCTTATGTTTTGGGGGAAAATGTACGGACTTACGCACGGCGAGGCCCAAAAAAGATCGGCAGAGGTCCTTGAATATGTCGGACTTACTGAGCGGGCCAAAGATAAAATTGAAACGTTCTCAGGCGGAATGAAACGGAGAATCAACATCGGTGCCGCCTTAATGCACAAGCCTGAGCTGCTGATCATGGATGAACCGACTGTCGGTATCGACCCTCAATCGAGAAATCATATTTTAGAAACGGTGAAACAGCTCAATGAAATGGGCATGACGGTCATCTATACGAGTCATTACATGGAAGAGGTTGAGTATTTATGTGACCGGATCGGCATTATTGATCAGGGAGAAATGATTGCGATCGGCACGAAAAACGATTTGTGCAGCCGCCTTGGAGGCGATACCATCATTCAGCTCACTGTCAGCAGGATCGATGAAGCGTTTCTTTTTGCAATCCGTTCCCTGGCCCATGTGAATGATGTGACAGTACATGAGTCAGAGCTCAAAATTGACATTTCTGCGGCTCATCATGAAAAAGTCGTTACCAGTCTGCTTGCGGAGGCCGCTGCCCATCATACAAACCTGCTGTCTCTTCAGGTGCAGGAACCAAATTTGGAGCGCCTGTTTCTGAATTTGACCGGCCGCACTTTGCGGGATTAAGGAGGGACAGCTATGAAAAAAAGCATATGGATCGCATGGAAAGATGTCAAAATCAGAATCACGGACAGAAAAGGGTTTATGATGCTTATCTTAATGCCGCTGATCCTAACCTGTATTTTAGGGGCGGCGCTTGGATCGGTTGTTGACGGTGGCAGCCAGATTGATGACATCAAAGTCGGCTATGTCCAAACAGACCAGTCAGAAGCAGCGAACATGTTTAAAACAGATGTGCTCGAAAAAATGAAGTCGATAAAGGTCACAGAAGCCAGCAGCGAAGATGAGATAAAGAAACTGCTTGATAAAAAGAAAATCGATGTCGGTATCGTCATTCCGAATCATTGGGAAGCCGGCAACATGTCAGCTTTTGTTTATGCGGATCCTGATCAAACATTAAAAAGTTCCATCATTGAAACAGCCGCCGCATCTTTTATAGAGCAATATAAAGCAGTAAAAGAAGCCGCATCAGCCTCCATGGACTACATCAGCAAAACAGCTGCTGTAAAACAAGGAAAACTTGATCCTTCACATTTTGCAGAAAAGCTGGTAAAGACGCTTGAAAAAGAAACGGGAGACAAACTTACGATTACAGAAAAATCAGTCGGCAGTGAGGCTGTTACCAGTTTTCAATACTATTCGGCGGCAATGCTGTGCATGTTCATGCTGTTTCATATGACAGTCGGGGCGAAATCATTTTTACAGGAAAAGGAGACGGAAACGCTTTCCAGAATGCTGATGACGCCTGCGCAAAAATACGCCATTCTCCTCGGAAAATGGCTCGGAACCTATCTGTTTGCCATCATACAATTTTTCATATTTCTGATTGTCACGATCAATGTATTTGGTGTGGACTGGGGCGGCAATCTGCTGTTTGTGAGTGTACTCGGGCTTGCTTACGCTGCAGCTGTATCAGGCATTTCAATGCTGCTTGCATCGTGCATCAGCGATATGAAATCGGCCGATGCGATAGGCGGCTTCGGCATTCAATTGCTTGCAGTTCTCGGCGGGTCCATGCTGCCGCTTTACCAATTTCCGGACTTCTTACAGTCTGTATCCAAAGCGGTGCCGAATCGATGGGCGCTTGACGGCTTTCTTTCTTTAATGGAAGGGGGAGGCTGGGCTGACCTTCAAACGCCTGTGCTTCTTTTTGCGGCGATCGGCCTTTGTTCACTGGTGCTAGGTATCAGACGGCTTCATACAAGATAAGGAGGTACACCAAGGTGAAAAAAATCATAGCTATTTGCGGCATTGAGCTTTCTCTCATTTTCAAGAAGCGCCAGAATTATTTGATGATGTTTGCTGCCCCGCTTTTGCTGACCTTTGTATTTGGGAGTATGCTCGGCAGTAATGATGACAAGCTGCGCCTTGCAATCGTTGATCAGGACGACACGATTCTCTCACAGCATTATATTCGGCAGTTGAAGGCACACGATGGTATGTACACATTCGAAAACATGTCTGAAAGCAAAGCGTCAGAAAAGCTGAAACAAAAGAAAATTGCCGGGATCATCGTCATTTCCCGCTCGTTCCAAGCACAGCTCGAGAAAAGAGAAAATCCTGAGCTGATCTTCCGCCACGGCCCGGAGCTGGCGGAAGCGCCGATGGCTAAACAGTACGCGGAAAGCACATTGGCAAAGCTCAATATTCAGGTTTCCGCGGCGAAAACGGCAGCTCAGGCAGCGGGGGAGAACTGGAAGAGGGCTTATAAAACAGTTATTGCCAAAGATCATGAAGAGGCAGCACCACCCGTAAAACAAAAGACGCTCAGCGATAAAAAAGAAGGCGCGGGCGTAAGTGACACAGCGTCCAGAGCAGCTGGCTTTTCTATCTTGTTTGTCATGTTGACAATGATGGGGGCAACAGGGACGATTTTAGAAGCAAGAAAAAATGGCGTCTGGTCCAGGTTGCTAACAGCCTCTGTCAACCGAGCGGAAATCGGTGCAGGCTATGTGCTGTCCTTCTTTGTCATTGGCTGGATTCAATTTGGCATATTGCTACTCGCATCCCATTGGCTGTTTGGCATCAACTGGGGCAACCCTGCTGCAGTTATTGTGTTGGTATCATTTTTTCTGCTGACTGTTGTCGGCATCGGATTGGTGATTGCGGCCAACGTCAGAACGCCAGAACAGCAGCTTGCGTTCGGCAACTTGTTCGTCATCGCAACGTGTATGGTAAGCGGAATGTATTGGCCGATAGACATTGAACCGAAATTGATGCCGTCCATCGCTGAATTTCTTCCGCAAAAGTGGGCGATGAGCGGGCTGACTGAGATTATGGCTAACGGTGCCAACGTCACAGATATTCTCGGGATCTGCGGCATCTTGCTTGCTTTCGCAGCAATTACCTTCACAGCGGGGCTGAAAGCGCTCCGCGCCTAAAAAACATCTGCCCCCGGGGCAGATGTTTTTTGCAATCATTTAGTGTTTTCTGCAAGCTTCAGTCTCTGTTCCAAATGCTGTTTCACGGAAGGCCAGTCGCTGTCGATGATGCTGTATAATACCGAATTGCGGAATGTTCCGTCTTTTCTGATCATTTGGTTCCGCAATATGCCTTCTTTGACTGCTCCCAGCCGTTCAATCGCCTTTTGCGATCTGATATTCCGCTCATCCGTTTTGAACTGCACCCGAATCGTGTTCAGCTGTTCAAAGCAGGATTGTAACAGCAAATATTTGCATTCAGTGTTGACCGAGGTGCCCCACACAGAAGGGTGAAACCATGTCCAGCCGATCTCAAGGCTCCTTGAAGCGGATGACATATACAGAAATCGCGTCGTTCCGACGATTTTGTCAGTTTCACGTTGAATAATCACAAACGGAAATTCTGCTCCGGACTCTTTCGCTTGCAGTGCTTCCTCTACAAAAGCCTCCATATCATGCTGCGTTATAATTTTTTTCGGTAAATGGGTCCAGATGTTTTCATTCTTTGCAGCTTCATATAATCCCAGGATATGGCTTTTGTCCATCGGCACCACTCGGATCTGTTTCCCTGTTAATTCATGCAATGTCACATTCATTGTTCGTCCCCCGCATTAAGAATTGGAGCAGCCCGAAGGCCGCTCCCGCTAATCCTCATCTATCATAGCTAAAATCGATTCCAGCCAAGAAACGTAATTTTTCTCCCGCTCCAGCGCTTTCGTCAGCACGAGATAGTGGCCGAAGTCCGGTGAAGAAAACGACATCGGTTCCGCTGAAGCCATAAGCTTTTCATAGCTTCCCTGCAGATCAGACAGCTTGGCCTTGCGTTTCAGCAGTTGGTCTGTGAACAAATCAGAAGCTTCCTGCCGCGATAGAGATGAAATGAAATATGCCTTCAGCATAAATTCATCCTTCACCGTCTCCGGTATCGGCTGGTGGCGGATCAGCCAGTCATGCAGCTCCTGCTTACCGCTGTCTGTCAGGGTGTACATCTTTTTCTCCAGCTTTGTGCCTTGAATTGTTGTCCGGAATGTAATAAACCCTTCATCCGTCAGCTTTTTGAGCTCAGGATAAATCTGGCTGTGCTTGGCGCTCCAAAATTGGCCGAGTTCCTCTTTAAAATAACTTGTAATATCATATCCGCTCAATTCGCCTTTTCGCAAAAGCCCTAATATGGCGTATTTTAATACTCTCATGCTATCCTCCGTATCTATGGCTGTTTCGCAAAAAAAGATGAGCAAGTGCTCATCTGTGATCCTAACTGCCTATTCCCCTTATTATAGAAAAGGGAGAAAGGGAACACAACCTGTCTACCTGTGAAATTAAGATAAAAGGTATGTAATGATTTCGAAGGTGGCGGATTCATCGATAAGATTTTTAAATTTAATCTTCAGAAAAATTATTAACTATATTGATGTTTTATGTATAATAGGAAATTGGTGGTACAAACATTTTAAGGGGGAATGAATGTGAAAAAAGTATTTATGACATTCGCTATCTGTTTATCGCTGATTCTATCTGTTCTAGCCACTTCGCCATCTAGCGCAAAAGCTGAATCAGTACATAATCCTGTCGTTCTTGTTCATGGAATAAGTGGTGCCTCATACAATTTTTTCGCTATTAAAAACTACTTAGTTTCTCAAGGCTGGCAAAGCAACAAACTGTATGCAATTGATTTTTATGATAAAACAGGGAACAATCTAAATAACGGCCCGCAGCTCGCTTCATATGTTGACCGTGTTTTAAAAGAGACGGGGGCCAAAAAAGTAGATATTGTGGCTCATAGTATGGGAGGCGCCAACACGCTGTACTATATTAAATATTTGGGCGGGGGCAATAAGATTCAAAATGTCGTAACGCTTGGAGGGGCTAATGGTTTAGTGTCATCAAAGGCACTGCCGGGTACAGATCCAAACCAGAAAATCCTCTATACATCTATATACAGTCTAAATGATGAAATTGTAATCAATAGCTTGTCTCGGTTACAAGGAGCGAGAAACATCCAGCTTTATGGCATCGGCCATATTGGCCTGCTTTCGAATAGCCAAGTGAACGGCTATATCAAAGAAGGGCTGAATGGCGGAGGCCTCAATACAAATTAATATCTCCATAAAAAACCTGCCGTCTCCGTTACAGCAGGTTTTTTGGATTCTCTGAACAATCTCGTCTGAGAAAGATAAGCCAAAAAGTCAGAGGTTTTTATGGACTTAGTCAATAATACATACTCCAATTTATGACATCAGGCACTTTTTCAAATAAAGCAGACATGTTAAGGTACAACCATCGATTTCTAAAAATTTGAAATAAAAGGAGCGCTGTTATGCAAATTAAAGAAATTTTTATGATCCGCTGCATTTCGTGCTTAAGTGTCGTTTTGCTCCATATCATTTCAATGGTCCTGATGCTTCAGGCAGAAGCTCTCGCAAATATTTCTCACACCGTAGATTCTTTTCGCACACTCCTGATGTTTAGCACGCCTGCTTTCATTTTCATCTCTGAATTTTTGCTGGCCCGTTCTTATCCTGACAGGGTGCCGGACGGTTTTTTAAAGAAGCGGGGAAAAGTGATTTTCGTTCCTTTTTTATTTATCGCGGCCATCGATGCACTGCTGATGACAAGTGCGATGGGGGGAGAGGTAACCTTTCTCGCGTTTGTGCAAAAGTATCTAGCAAACGTATTGTTAGGAAACTTTATCGGATACTTCATTCTCGTCATCTTTCAATTTTACATTCTGCATATGATGTTTCATAAGTATTTGAAAAAAACATCGCCAAAATGGGTGCTGTCCATCTCATTTGTGGTGACAGCCGTTTATTTAAGCTATTTCTCAGCAGTCAGCCCGGCTCCTGCTTCAGAAGAGGGCGGGGCGTTTCCGTTCTTCTGGGTTCCGTTCGCAGGCTGGCTTTTCTACTTTTGTCTAGCCTACTATTGCGGAAAAGAGTACAAGCGCTTTTTAGCGCTGCTGAACCAATACCACTGGGTGGTATACGGCGCCGCAATTGCTTCTGGTGCGCTGGTTGTCATTGTTTCTTATGTCGGCGAAATCGGCATGATCAGCTCAAAACGGCCTGATATCATGCTGTACTCGACAAGCATGATTTTCCTGTGCTTTCACTTGTTTTCTAAAATAAAGCATGTGCCGAAAATCATGATGTTTATCAGCAACTATTCCTTTTCGATTTATCTGCTCCATGCTTATTTTATGATCATAGGCTACGTGCTGCTTTTAAATATGCCTGAAATACCTGCCGTACCGGCTGTTCTCCTGTTGTTTGCCGTGTGCACAGCCGGCCCGATCCTGACCTCATGGGCACTGAATAAATTCAAATATGGTTATTTATTTGTGGGGAAGATCTATCAGCCAAAACAGAAGAAAGTAACAGTAGAAGTGCGTGATCACGCAGGGTGAAAACAAGCGGCAGGAGAGAGGCTCCTGCCGTTGTTGTATGTTTTTTTACTGTAGAACTGATTAAATCATACAGCACGCACAATATTTTTTCTTGTAAAATAAAGGAGAAGATTGAAAAGAAGGGGGAACATACATGACAACAGCAAATCTAAGCTACCCAATAGGAGAATACAAGCCGAGGGAATCCATATCGAAGGAGCAAAAAGATGAATGGATTCAAGCGCTTGAAAAAGTGCCTGCCAAACTGAAGCAAGCCGTAGAAGGCATGACGGACAGCCAGCTGGACACACCATACCGGGACGGGGGATGGACCGTTCGGCAAGTTGTTCACCATCTGGCTGACAGTCATATGAACAGCTATATACGTTTTAAATTGAGCTTGACGGAAGAGACACCGGCCATCCGTCCATATAATGAAAAAGCGTGGTCTGAGCTAAAGGACTCGAAAACAGCAGATCCGAGCGGTTCACTCGCGCTTTTACAAGCGCTTCACGGGAGATGGACGGCTTTACTCCGCAGTCTAACGGAGCAGCAATTTCAGCGCGGATTTTACCATCCCGATACAAAGGAGATCATGACCCTAGAAAACGCGCTCGGGCTGTATGTCTGGCACTCACATCATCATATCGCCCATATTACGGAACTTTCCAAACGGATGGGGTGGTCTTAACGCTTTTGCCGGCGGAAAGCAGGAAGAGTGATAGCAGCGATCACCAGCAGTGAAATCACAGCAGCTGCTGCATATAAATGATCATAGCCGCTGGCGACACTCGCATGAATGGCATCGCTTATCGCGGTTTTAACTTCAGGCACGGGAATGCGTTCGATTTGTTCTTGTAAAGAAGAAACATCAGAACTGTCGATCTCCGGAATCATCTGCATCGCCTTTTCTGAATGCCCGCTGTCCGATAAGCGACTGCTGATCTCATCACCTATTTGATTAAATCCGGCTGTGATAAAACCTGCATAAAGAGTAGGCGCCAAGGTCAGGCCAATTTGCCTTACCAGTGAAAGCGTGCCGAGCGCTGTGCCCTTATTCGTTTTCGCTGCCTCTGATACAAGGACGTTCAGCGGCGCGCCTAACAGAAAGCCAAAACCGATCCCAGCTACCACACTTGCGACCACAAACTCCCATTTCTCCGTCACCCAGAGCGGAAATAAAGCAAATCCCGCACAAGAAATGATTCCCGAAAGAACAACCGTTTTCACCGGTCCTTTTTTGTCGGTGAGCGCTCCGCCAAGCCAAGCGCCGATGCCGGAAGCTAACGCAAGCGGTGTCATCCAATAGCCTGCTTTTGCGGCGGGGACACCCAAATACTGCTCAACATATGACGGGATAAAAATGACCGCCGCCAAGAGTCCCCCGGATAACAAACCGATGATAAGCGTGCGCTGAAATATGTGGTTCCGCAGCAGAGAATACGCCAAAATCGGATCGCCCCCCCGCATTTCAACCCTCTTTTCAAACGAGATAAGCGCTGCAAAACAGAGAATGCCAAATACAATACACCCATAAACCTCCGGGTCTCCCAAACTGTTTAAAAGATTTGCCGCGTCAAGATTCGTCATGCCGTACATCACAGCTAAAATCGACAGGGACAGAAGGAAGATTCCGGCCGTATCGAGGCGTTTAGCCTCAGGCGCTTTTGTTTCCGCAATAAAACATGCACCGAAAACAACCAATAGTACCGCAATCGGCAAATTAATTAAAAACAGCCAATGCCAAGAACCGGTCCAATCAAGCAGAAAGCTTCCGAAATTCGGCCCGAGCACAGCGGCCATCCCGTTCATCGCGCCAAGCAGCCCAAGTGCTTTTCCCTGTTTTTCCTTTGGAAGTGTAGCGAGAATGTGAGAGCTGCCGATAATGAAAATCCCGCCTCCCCCTAGCGCCTGAATCAGCCGTGAGATTAGAAAGAGCGGGAAGCTTTGGCTCAAAGCAACAAGCAAAGAACCAAGTCCGAACAGGCAAACCTCAATGAGAAAAAGTTTCTTTCTGCCGTAGCGGTCGGAAAGCTTTCCGACGATCGGCACACTGACGCTAAGGCCGAGCGTATAGAGGGTAATGCCCCATGACCCCCAGGAAGGAGAAACGGCAAACGACTCGTTTATCGTTGTTAAAGCAGCAGAAATAATTCCGTTATCCAGCGCAGCCATAAACACACCAATCGTAAACAGGCTGATCGCCCACTTTTGGCTTTTCTGCTCTGTCAATGCTTCAGACATATTCTTCAACTCCTTTTTAATTCACTTTAAATATATTATTCATTTTAAATGAACTAAATGTCAAATAAAAAAAGCCTGCCACCGCGCAGTTCGGGTGACAGACTTACAGATTTATTCTTTTTTCGCTTTCTCTAATGCTCTTGAAAGGATAGACAGCCCTTCGGAAACAGCCTGCTTTTCTTCAGGGGACAGCAGCTCCAATGAACGCTTTAATTTCAGGTGGCCCTTTTCATAAAGCCCCCGAAAAATATTTTTTGCATTCTCCGTCAACTGAACAACGACTGAACGGCGGTCCTCCTCAGAATGTGAGCGTTTGACAAAACCTGATTTCTCAAGACGGTCAAGCAGTCCTGTTGTATTGGACAGGGAAGCCCCCATTTTTTCTGCAATGTCGCTGACCTTCAGTGTTCCATGGTTGTTTAATAGCATCAGCACTTTCATTTGCGGCATGCTCATATCTAGCTTCATCCACTCGGACACATCACCGAGGCCGGCAGAGGTTAGTACTTTCATATAGAGCACCCATATTTCCCGTTCCTCAGATGAAAGAATGTCTTCGTTTAATACCGTTGTATCATGTAGATTGTATTCCATTTCATCACTTCCTCATCATTCACTCCTCTTACCATATTACTCGATTTTCACCTCTGAAAGAAAGTGAGCAGAAACCGCATGCGGGACTTTGTCCGAAAAATGACGGTAGTGTATAATGAGTTGGAGATTATTGGGGGGAGAAGATCGAACTAGATTATGATTGGAGAGACCATTGCTGATTAAAAAGAATGCTTTATCAATTTTAAAAATCGTTTTTCCTATTGCTGTTTTATTATTTGTTATTTATCAATCGAAAAAAGAACTGACAAATCTGTCATTCAAACGCACACTCATGGTCATCAACGGACTTGAGCGAACGGACTTATTCATCCTTGTATTGATCGGCTTGCTGGCTGTTGCGGCCATGTCGCTGTATGATTACGTCTTGAAATATTCACTGCGCCTATCAATCACAAACGGAAAGGTATTCAGGGTTTCCTGGATCGCCAATTCATTTAATAATGTTCTCGGATTCGGCGGATTAGCCGGAGTCGGGTTAAGAATGATGTTTTATAAAGAGCATACGAAAGACCATAAGGCGCTCGTCAAAGGAATCGCCTGGCTTACATCATCTATGCTGCTCGGGTTATCAGTTTTCAGCATATTCGTCGCCGCACGAGTGCTTCCAGTGGATGAAGTTATTAATGAAAAGCCTTGGCTGTGGGCAGTCGTTATCGGTTTCGCACTGATTTTGCCGGTATCTTTGGCAGTGGCTAAAATAAGAGGCCGTAAAGGTGGAGACGAAGAGAATGCGGACAAAGTGAAAAATCCAATTTTCGCTTATATCGGCGCTTCCGTTGCCGAATGGCTTATGGCTGGAATCGTCATCTATCTGTCATTGTTCGCTATGGGCATTCATGCTGATATCAGGTATGTGTTCGGAGTGTTCGTCATTGCGGCGATCGGAGGAATGATCAGCCTTGTGCCGGGCGGCTTCGGCTCGTTTGACCTATTGTTTTTGCTCGGGATGGAGCAGCTTGGCTATCATCAGGAGGCCATTGTTACTTCTATTGTTTTATACAGGCTCGTCTATTCATTTATCCCATTCGTTTTGGGACTGTTCTTTGCTGCCGGCGATCTGACCGAAAATACAATGAAACGGCTCGAAACGAACCCGCGTATCGCACCTGCAATTGAGACGACAAACGTTTTGCTTGTCGTACAGCGGGCGGTATTAGTGAAAATTTTGCAAGGCTCACTTTCGCTCATTGTGTTCGTTGCAGGCCTGATTGTTCTGGCTTCAGTATCCCTGCCGATTGACAGGCTGACCGTCATACCGCACATTCCGCGCCCGGCTCTTTTGCTGTTCAACGGCCTGTCCTTAAGCTCAGCGCTCATTCTGCTGATTTTGCCGATCGAGCTTTATAAACGGACAAAACGCTCCTATACGATGGCTATTACAGCGCTTGTCGGCGGCTTTGTATTCAGCTTTTTAAAAGGACTTAACATCAGTGCGATATTCGTGCTGCCGATGATTATCGTATTGCTAGTGCTTTTGAAAAAACAATTTGTTCGAGAACAGGCATCCTATACGCTGGGACAATTGATATTCGCTGCGGCGCTGTTTACCGTGGCACTCTTTAACTACAATCTGATCGCGGGCTTTATTTGGGACCGGATGAAGAAGGTGATGCGCCACGAATATTTCGTCCACAGCGATTCTCATATCACGCATGCGACGATCATGGCGATTATCATCGTGCCGCTGTTCTTCTTCATATTTACAATGGTATATCATAAGAAGACAAAACCAATCGGGGAAAAAGCTGATCCCGGACGCCTTGCTGCGTTTTTAAATGAAAAAGGCGGCAACGCGCTGAGCCATCTTGGCTATCTTGGAGATAAGCGGTTTTATTTTTCAAGTGACGGGAATGCACTTCTTCTGTTTGGAAAAATAGCCAGAAGGCTGGTCGTGCTCGGCGATCCGTCAGGCCAAAGAGAATCGTTCCCGCTTGTGCTGGAAGAATTTCTGAATGAAGCGCATCAGAAGGGATTCAGTGTTCTGTTCTATCAAATTGAACGAGAGGACATGGCGCTGTATCACGATTTTGGCTATAACTTCTTTAAGCTGGGCGAGGAAGCCTATGTGGATTTAAATACATTTACCCTGACAGGGAAGAAAAAAGCCGGCCTTCGGGCAATCAATAACCGATTTGAGCGGGAGGAATATACCTTCCATGTGGATCATCCCCCATTTTCTGATGCGTTTTTGAAGGAGCTGGAACAAATCTCAGATGAATGGCTCGGCTCGAAAAAGGAGAAGGGATTCTCGCTCGGATTTTTTGATCCCTCCTATTTACAGAAAGCGCCGATTGCCTACATGAAAAATGCAGAAGGAGAGATCGTTGCATTTGCAAATGTCATGCCGATGTATCAGGAAGGAGAAATATCGGTCGATCTGATGCGCTACCGCGACGATGCCCCGAATGGCATTATGGACGCATTATTCATCCGCATGTTTTTATGGGCGAAGGAGGAAGGCTGCACGTCGTTTAACATGGGAATGGCACCCTTGGCCAATGTCGGCACCGCCTTTACATCCTTCTGGTCAGAAAGATTTGCCGCTGTCATTTTTAATAATGTCAGATACATGTACAGCTTCAGCGGGCTCAGGGCCTTTAAAGAAAAATACAAACCGGAATGGCGCGGAAAATACTTGGCGTACCGGAAAAACAGATCTCTTTCCGTCACCATGTTCCTCGTCACGCGGCTGATCGGTAAAAGCAAAAAAGACTCCGTCTGACCAGACGGAGTCTTTTTTTATTTCGTTTTTAAGAAATAGGTTTCAATATCATCAAGCAGATAGTTTGCAGCTTTAATTCCGCCTGCGGTTGTCCATACGACGTCATCGACTTCATGGGCGTTACCGGACTTCACGGCCTTCAGGTTTTTCCATAGTGAACTGCTTGTCCACTGATTGGCCCATTTTTCATTTTCTTTTGCATTATCGGCTTTATACGTGAAATAAAAAAGCATGTCGGCATCCATATCAGGAATGGACTCTTTACTGTCTGTTGAGAATGTAAATTGGTCCTTCTGTTTCTTGAACAGCTCCACCTGTTTGTCAGGGCGTTTGAAGCCAAGCTGGTCTAAAATAATCCCAGAGAATGAGTCGGTATAATAGATTCTTGACTCGCCGGATAAGAAGCGTACGACAGAAACTGTTTTGTTAGTCTGATCGCCAAGCTTGTCTTTCAAATCAGAAACGCGTTTATCAAAATCGGCAATAACTTCCTTGCCTTTGTCCGCCTTATTTACCGCGTTGGCGTATAGAGTCAGATTATCCTTCCAGTTCCCGGCCAAAGATTCAGCAAAAACGGTCGGCGCAATCGCATTTAGCTGATCATAAATTTTTTCCTGGCGTACTTTGTTTCCAATAATCAAATCTGGCTTTAATTCTGCGATAGCTTCCACATTCGGTTCCGTTTCAAGACCGACGTTTTTAACACCTTTCATGTCATCTTTCAGGTAGTCATACCACGGGTCGCCCTTCCATGACTTTACGGCTCCGACCGGCTTAATACCAAGCGCTAAGAGCGCCTCTGTTCCTTCATTAGTTAAAACCACAATCCGTTTTGGATTGGCGGGAATGTTGTCTGATGTCCCCATTGCATGTTTAACCGCTCTGGTTTTGCTGCTTGACTCCTCGCTGTTGCTTGAACTTTCTGAACCATTACAGGCAGAAAGCACCATAACGACCATTAAAAATACGAATAGCATGCTGATATGCTTTTTCATCTTTTTCCTCCCGATATTGAAATTCATTATCATTTAGATCATAATAAGCAGTGTTAAGAGTGTCAATCCCTAATGAAGGATTATTCTCAAAAACAAAGATTACATAGTAAATAACTAGGAGAATTAGATCATGATCTGCAAAAAGGCATCTTCAAAATGGATTGTGTTAGTATGTCTGATTTTGATGTTACTGGCGGCTGTCTGCGCAAGCATCGTTTACGGCTATACAGGTACGTCTTGGGGACAGGTCTACCAGGCGTTTACTTCCTTCAACGGAACAAATGAGCATGTCATCATCAAAGACGTCAGACTTCCGCGTGCTTTGGTTGCCACAGTTGTCGGCGCCTCGCTTGCAGCTGCGGGCGCTCTCATGCAGGCGCTCACAAAAAATCCGCTTGCGTCACCAGGTATTTTCGGTATTAACGCCGGTGCCGGCTTTTTTATTGTGGCCGGATCATTTTTTTTGCATATCCAATCACCTCAGGCACTGGTATGGAGCTCGTTTCTCGGGGCAACATTTACGGCTGCGATCGTCTATGCCGCGGGCTCTCTGGGAAGGGAAGGGCTGACGCCAATCAAATTGACGCTGGCGGGAGCTGCCATGGCGGCCATGTTTTCTTCTCTGACACAAGGCTTGCTTTCTGTCAATGAACTCGAGCTTGCTCAAGTGCTTTTTTGGTTGACCGGCTCTGTGCAGGGCAGGAGTCTGGATCTGCTGATGACAATGCTCCCATATGCAGCCGCAGCGCTTATGATCAGCTTCTTTCTTGGCCAAAAAATCAATCTCCTCGTCATGGGAGAAGATGTGGCAAAAGGACTTGGCCAAAAAACGGGCCTGCTGAAATTTGTGATGGCACTTTGCGTTGTTTTGCTAGCCGGGTCTGCTGTCGCAATTGCCGGGCCGATTTCATTTATTGGCATCATTATTCCGCATTTTGCCCGATTTATCGTCGGCAATGATTATCGTTGGGTTCTGCCGTTTTCCGCTGTTTTGGGTGCGATTTTGCTTGTAGCTGCTGATATCGGGGCGCGATTTATCATTATGCCTCAGGAAGTTCCTGTCGGGGCCATGACAGCCATCATCGGTATGCCTGTGTTTGTGTACATCGCAAGAAGGGGTGCAAAACTATGAAACTTCGTTTTGGCGTTACTGCTGCTGAAAAGAAAGCATGGATCGTCTTTTTGGTTTTACTGGGATTAACAGCGGGCGTACTGGTGATAAGCGCCGGTCTCGGACAAAGGTTTATTCCTCCCTGGGATGTCGCAAAAACATTCTTTGGTGCAGGTTCAAAGCTGGATGAGCTGATGATCATGTCATTTCGTATGCCAAGAATTTTGACCGCTTTATGCGCCGGCGTCTGCCTGGCGGCGGCAGGCGCGATATTGCAGGGACTCGTCAGAAACCCTCTCGCATCTCCGGATATTATTGGAATAACGGGAGGAGCGGCGGTAGCAGTTGTGCTTTTGATGATGTTCTTCTCAGACCGCAGCAGTTCACTTACGATCAGCCTGTCATGGCTTCCGGCGGCCGCATTTATTGGGGCCTCAGCTGTTGGACTCATCGTTTATTTACTGGCATACAAAAATGGTGCCTCCACATTTCGGCTGGTGCTTATCGGGATCGGATTTTCAATGTCGGCGCAGGCTCTGACTACCCTGCTGATGATTAAAGGCCCAATTTACAGAGCGTCACAAGCCAATGTGTATATTACCGGGTCAGTTTATGGGTCAAACTGGCAGCATGTAAAAATAGCTATTATCTTATCTGTCATTCTCTTATTTACTTGTTTTATCGCGCTGAAAAATATGAATATACAGGTACTGGGCGAAGATATTGCGGCGGGTGCGGGAAGTGCCGTGCAGCGAAATCGTTTTTTCTTGCTCCTTTTGAGTACGGCTCTTACGGGCTGTGCGGTTTCGGTTGCCGGCACAGTCGGTTTTGTCGGGCTGATGGCGCCTCACATTGCAAGGCGCCTCGTCGGCTCGTCTTATGGCGCGCTGCTCCCGGCGTCGGCACTCATCGGGGCATTGCTCGTCTTAACAGCTGACATCGTCGGCAGAACCTTATTTGCTCCGGTGGAAGTGCCAGCTGGCGTCTTTACAGCGGCTATCGGTGCACCTTATTTTATTTATTTGCTCTATAAAACGAGAAACTCTTGATTGTTACTCCCATTTTCTAAAAAAAGAAAATGGGTTTTTCAGTAATGACTGAAAATTCATAATTATTTTTGCTATACTGACAGAGACATTGATAAAGAAAGGAAGGCAGACAAGTGATAGAAATAGAGGTATTAAAATATGAAGCATTTACAAGCAGTCCCGACAAAGGAAACCCCGCAGGTGTCGTATTGCAGGGAGACGATTATACTGAAGAAGAGATGCAGATCATAGCTGAGCGTGCCGGATATTCAGAAACCTCCTTTATCAGGAAAAGCGAGTCGGCTGATCTTGAACTCCGTTACTTTACCCCTGGACACGAAATGAATTTGTGCGGTCATGCAACAGTTGCTTCTCTTTACGCACTATGTGAAAAAGGGATGCTGGAGTGCGATAAAACGTACAGCATCCAGACAAAAGCCGGTATCCTGCCTGTGAAGGTTTCTGAAAAAGACGGCCGCATTGGGAATCACGGAAGAAGATTTTCATGAAGACCTTCCGATTGTGTTTGGCAGCACTGGCATATGGACAGCTATCATTCCGCTTGCATCATTAGAGGCCTCCAAAAAAATGGTGCCCGATAACAAACAATTTCCGGAAGTGTTAGTTGACCTGCCAAAGGCTTCAGTCCACCCGTTTACCTTTGAAACCGTTCATCCTGACAGCGACCTGCATGGACGCCACTTTTCATCCCCATATTCGGGAACGATAGAAGACCCTGTGACGGGCACAGCATCCGGTGTGATGGGGGCTTATATGAAACAGTACGGCAATACTGAGCAGCGTAAATTTATCATTGAACAAGGGCAGGAAATCGGGAAAGACGGAAAAGTGGAAATCGAAATAAACGAAGAAGGCGATCATGTGAAAGTGAACATGACAGGAACGGCAGTATACTCAGAAACCCGTATTCTTAAAATCTAATACAGGTGATGGTTTACAAAAAGATGCACTTTCCGTTATTATTATGAATGATAATCATTTTCAATTGCTTAGGAAGGTGAGACGATATGCCTCAATCCGAACAGATAAATCAACATTCAGCACTGCGGGACATCATACGCAGCAGAAGATCGATTCGAAAATTTAAACAAGAGCCAGTGCCTTCAGCAGTCATTCTTGACATGCTTGAAACGGCAAAATATGCGCCGAATCATAGAGTGACAGAGCCATGGAGATTTATTTACGTTTCCAGTGAAACAGGAAAAACAAACCTGATCAACACATTTGCAGCATTCTCTAAGAAATCCAAGCCGGATATGACAGAGGAAAAGCTTCAAAATTTCAAAAACACACTTGGAGGCGTCCCCGGGTTTCTGCTCGTCGTGTTTCAAGAAGATGAAAACGAAAGAGCGCGAGACGATGATTTTGCGGCAACCAGCTCATTGATCCAAAATCTTCAGCTTCTTGCCTGGGAAAAAGGAATCGGCATGGTTTGGAAAAGCGGAAAGATCCTTTACGACAAAGAAGTGCATCAAGCCTTCGGTTTACAGGATAATGAACGATTCGCCGCCATCATACAAACGGGCTATCCGGATGAAGCACCGGAAGTAAAAAAACGCACGCCGATCCGTGAACGGTTCACCGACATGTAAAAAACCCCCTGTCTCAAACGGAGACAAGGGGTTTTTTATTAACGATTTTTCTTTTTCGCTCTGCTGTCTGCTGCTTTTGCACGCTCTTGCGCTTCGCGGTCATCCGCATCAGCAAGCTCGCTTGAATATTCTTCGTAAACGCCGTCAGTTTCCCTTTTTAATGCGTCGGGAACTTGAGGAAGCTTTTGTTTGTTTTTATCACGGTTTTTGTGGATATGATTTCTGCCCATATCAAATTCCCCCTAAAAAGTGATATCAAACAAACATAGTATCTGGCATAAAGGGGCTATGTATTCCTATTTCCGCTTAGCAGCTTTTTCCGCTTTTTTAAACTCGCCTGAATAAAGAACTTCTTGCATTTTCTTCAGGTTGGCGCCTTGCTGATGCTTCTCCCTCTTCTTTTCCATAAAAAGGACCTCCTTCAACCATGTTATTCTTAAGGTTGACGCTTCCTTCCGTTTTTATACAGTCTTTCGGACCGTTATCAGCTGTGAGAGTGCAAATTCAAGGTCTGAATATGTAAAACGAAATCCAGAGATCATCGCTTTTTTAGGCAGAGCGCGCTGTCCTTTCACAATCAGAAGACTCATTTCACCCAATGCTTTTGATAAAAAGAATTTCGGGACAGGGAGCCAGTGCGGGCGGTGCTTCACCCGTGCAATCGTTTTTCCGAATTGTTTCATTTCCACGGGATTGGGCGCAGTGACATTCATTGGACCTGAGATTCCGGCGTTTTCCATCGCATATCGGATCATCTGGGCCGCGTCCTCGACGTGAATCCATGACAGCCACTGTCTGCCGGTTCCGATCGTTCCGCCGGCCAGAAGCTTATAGGGAAGAATCATGAGCGGGAGAGCGCCTTTTTCTCCAAGCATCACGCCAAATCTCGCATAAACCGTCCTGATGCCCATCGCCTCAATTTTCTGTCCTTCCTTTTCCCACAAATGCGCAGTATGGCTGAGAAAATCCTCATCTGACGTTACAGAATCCTCTGTAAAGGTTTTCTCGAGACTAGTGCCGTAAATACCCACGGCACTGGCTTGGATCAATGCCTTCGGTTTTTCCTTCTGTTTATGAATAAGCCGCTGGACTTCACGCGTCGCATTGATACGGCTGGAGAGAATGTGCTGCTTCGTTTTTCCTGTCCAGCGGCTAAAAATCGATTTTCCCGCAAGATTTACCCAAACATCAATATGAGGAAGTTCCTGCTCCGGCGCGGCTCCTTCCGTCAGCCATTGGACATATGTGATATTTTTTTGTTCAGTTTCCCTTGCGTTTCTTGATAAAATATAAACATGGTGTCCCTGTCGGGTAAGAACGCCCGTCAGATGCTGGCCGAGAAAACCGGTTCCGCCCGTCATTGCTATATTCATGAATATCTCTCCTCATCGTTCTAGTAAATATACTTTACCTCATTTGAATAAAAGAAAACGCGTTTCAGGCTTGAGAAGGGAGATTAAGATGCCATTTATTACAAAAATATCAACGCAAAAGAAGAATACGGAACGCTTCAATATCTTTCTCGATGAAAAATACGCCTTCAGTGTGGACGCGGACGTGCTCGTGAAATTTGAGCTCAAAAAGGGAAAAGAACTTGATGACCTTGACATCATTGAGATTCAATACGGCGATGAAGTAAAGAAAGGCTTCAACCGTGCGCTTGAATTTTTATCCTACCGGATGAGGTCAACGAAAGAGGTTGAGGACCACTTAAAGAAAAAAGAAATTTCGGCGCCCGTCATTGCGGAAGTCATCCATAAGCTGAACGA
This sequence comes from uncultured Bacillus sp., assembly GCF_958411575.1. NCBI lineage: Bacteria > Bacillati > Bacillota > Bacilli > Caryophanales > Bacillaceae > Bacillus > uncultured Bacillus sp. The sequence goes on along the minus strand of NZ_CATYRA010000010.1, from coordinate 20,667 downwards.
CTACAAGTACTTAAACGACCAGGAATTTGCCGCGGCCTATGTCAGCACCCACAAAAAAACGAACGGAAAAGGCCCTGACGTTTTGTTCAGAGAGCTGAGAGCAAAGGGAATCGACGACGATACAATTAAGGAGGCGCTGAGTTCCTTTTCCTTTGAAGATCAGACGAGAGAAGCGGTCAAGCATGTTGAAAAGCTTCTCAAAAAGGATAAAAAACTTTCAACAAAAGAACTCAAACAGCGCGCCCAGATGCAGCTACAGCGCAAGGGCTTCTCATTTGATGTCATCAGCGCGGCACTGGAGCAGATTGAATATGAAAATGATGAAGACACAGAAAAAGAAGCGCTGCGCCTTCACGCGGAAAAAGCGTTTAGAAAATACCGCTACGACGGCTCATATGAAAGCGCCATGAAGGTCAAACAATTTTTATTCCGCAAAGGATTCTCACTCGATTTAATCGAGCAATTTCTGCAGGAAGAGGAGTAGCTGAAAAAATGGAGAAACGATACAGTCAAATGACACCGCACGAACTCAATACCGAAATCGCATCACTTTCTGAAAAAGCAAGAAAAGCGGAACAACATGGAATCGTAAACGAACTGGCAGTGCTCGAACGGAAAATTACGATGGCAAAAGCATATTTGCTGAACCCGGAAGATTTCTCACCGGGAGAAACATATCGTGTGGGAGACTCTGAAGACGAGTTTACCATCAGCTATTTAAATGGCGTTTTCGCATGGGGATACAGAACTTCGTCCCCACAACAAGAGGAAGCGTTGCCAATCTCAGTATTGCAAGAAAAGAAGCAAGCGTAACAGGGAGGCTGGATATCAGCCTCTTTTTATGTGCAGCACATTTACACGACATCTTAAAGAAAAAATCATTGAACTCACTTCGAAAATCTTTTAAGATGAAACTCGTTGTTTTTTAAAAACCGAAGGAGGCGATGACGTTGAGTATCAAAAACCCATCTGTAAAATTTATTATATTTGTTCTTATGATTTGTACATTTTCAATCGGATACACAGAATACGCAGTGATGGGTATTTTGACGTCGATTGCCAATGACTTTCATATACAAGTTTCTTCTGCGGGGCTCCTTGTCACGGCCTATGCGGCAAGCGTTTGTTTGACTGGCCCGATTGTCACCATCATTTCCGTCAAGCTCCCGAGAAAGCCTGTGCTGCTTGGGTTGATGGCGATTTTTATCCTTTCCAACCTGATGAGTGCGCTGGCGCCGAATTTTGCGGTATTGGCTGTCTCAAGAGTTTTATCTGCATCCATTCATGGTGCTTTCTTTGCGATCGCCATGGTATTTGCCAGTGAAATGGTTCCGCCAGAGAATAGAGCGGCTGCGGCTGCGTCTATGAACGGCGGGCTGACAGTAGCTCTCATGCTCGGTGTTCCATTCGGTTCTTTTCTCGGAGATGTTCTGAATTGGAGAGCTGTGTTTTCCATCATTACGGCCCTTGGTGTCATCGGATTCTTAGGACTCATGGCTGCTGTGCCAAATAGAAAACCAAAAGTGATCCCAATGCTTATGAATGAGTGGGGGGTATTTAAACACAAACAAGTGCTGTATTCTTTCGCGATTACAATTTTAGGCTATTCCGGCGTCTTTATCGCCTACACCTTTATCGAACCGATTTTGAGACATTCAGCCGGATTCGGCACGGTCGGTATTACAGGCGCTCTCTTTGCGTACGGATTGGGAGGCGTTGCAGGAAATTTCTTTGCGGGAAAAGTGCCGCTTCCTCTACTGACTCGAACAATGATCGGCGTGATGATCGGTTTGATCGGTGTGCTGGCCGTATTTCCTTACATCTCCATTTACCCGGCTGCAGCCATTGTTGCAACATTCTTATTTGGAGCATGCGCATTCGGTACACCGCCTCTGCTGCAAACGAAGGTCATTTCCTCATCTGAGAGCGGCACAACCATTGCCGCTGCTGTCAGTGTGTCGGCGTTTAACCTTGCTAATGCGCTAGGTGCGTGGATCGGTGGAATGATTTTAAGCGGAACAGGCTCTTATTCCTGGCTGTTCGCGGGCGGAGCGCTTATGACCGCATGCGGACTCGTGCTTTCTACCTTCGCACATTTATCTGAAAAGAAGAGCGGCTATGAGTATCAAGTCAATAAAGGGTAAAAAAACAGCTGCAGCACATGCAGCTGTTCTTCTTTATCGTTTGCCAGAGGCTCTCATTCTTTCTTGAGGATGCTGATTGATTGATCCGTCAGCACGCTTTGAAGCATAGTCGTCCTTTGCTCTCGGTTCACCCTGAAATTTGTTTTCGTTTTCGTAAGGAAATCCTTTTTCTTTATTCCGGACCATGTCATTTCCCCCTAGGTTCGAGATCAAAAAGTTGCGTCTTTCCAAATGAAGACGTAAGGTTAGTATATGGAGAACAGCACGTTTTAAAGCGTCATTTATTTCCTGAAGAAAGGAGACTGTACACATGGATACGTATATTGAGAAACTGACAAATCTGCTTCTGGAAAAGAACGATATGATTAGCTATATTCAGGCAAAAACATGGGTGGAATTGTTATGGAGCGATTTTGAAGCAACTTATGCAAAAGCCGGACACGCCTATCAGGGTGAAAAAATGACAGAAAAAATCGTTACACAATGGATCGAAAACTATGGCGGCCAGCTCCATCTTTTCCAAAGCTCCCGTAACGATGTAAATGATTACTTAAACCAAAGCAGAGGCCTCTTGCATTAAAAAACCTGCCGCTATCATCCGGCAGGTTTTTTATTTCCTTAAAATTACCTTAACAGGCAGAAAAACTAAACAAAACGTGTTTCACCCGCCTGTCAATCAGGGAATACCACTTATATCTTGTCAAATGCGAGGAGGAGCTTTATATGAAAAGGAAACAAGTAATGCTCGCTTTAACAGCTGCCGCAGGACTGAGTTTGACAGCACTTTATTCCGCTCCCGCAGCAAAAGCTGCGCCCCTTCACGACATATCTGTCAGCATGCCATCATCCGATTCTTACATCATAAAAGCAGGAAAGCTGAATGTCCGGACTGAGCCAAATCATAAAGGTAAAATTCTTGGCACTATATCATCAGAAAAAAAGGTCACAGTCAATGGTTTCGCAAATGCCGATTGGGCTCAAATTCAATACAAAGGAAAAAAAGCATATATTTCAACACACTTCTTAATGAAAACCGCAAGCCAAGCGAAAACAGCGAAACAGACAGCCTTCTATGCACCGACACCTGAAAACGGAAAAGCAAAACAGCTTTCATCCGGAACAGAGGTGACATTACTTGGATGGGGGTTCAGTGAAAACGGCGGATTTGACTTCACATGGGCGTTCGTTGATTATGGCGGAGTCAAGGGATATATTCAGACAAAGGACTTACAAATACGATAAATAAGGCAGGCAGAGGCTTGTCTTTTTGCCTATGTATGAAACATTTCTTCTTTCTGCACGTAACAATGAGAAAGGAGATGATGATATGGCTGGTTTAGTCGGCGGAGGGCTTATGATCATTGCGGGTATATTGATCAAACTGTTTCCTCCCGAATTCATCAACAGTGTGTACGGATACAGAACGAGACGTTCAATGTCAGATCAAAGATTATGGGATGAAGCGAACCGTTACAGTGCATCATTGATGATCCTGTCAGGCTTGGTGATTGCGGGAATAGGTTTGCTGCTGAGATCAAATTTGATCATTCTTCAGCTTATTCTGCTGCTTGCCGCCTGTGTCATTACGTTTATGCTAACGGAGAAAAGGCTAAAAAACATGACGTACAGTCAAGGAGGAGATATAAGTGGACGGAGTTAAATGCCATTTTGTCAAAACAAACGGAATCACGCTTCACGTTGCGGCTGCAGGGCCGGAGAACGGCCAGTTAATTGTCCTGCTCCATGGATTTCCAGAGTTTTGGTACGGCTGGAAAAATCAAATCAAACCGCTCGCCGATGCGGGTTACCGGGTCATTGCTCCCGATCAGCGGGGCTACAATCTCAGTGACAAACCGGACGGAATTGATTCATATCGGATTGATACATTAAGAGATGATATCATCGGACTTATTTCCCAATTCACAGATGAAAAAGCAATTGTCATCGGACATGACTGGGGAGGAGCTGTCGCATGGCATCTGGCTTCCACACGCCCGGAATATCTAGAAAAGCTAATTGCCATCAACATCCCGCATCCGTACATCATGAAAACCGTAACGCCGATTTATCCGCCGCAATGGCTGAAAAGCTCGTATATCGCTTTCTTCCAGCTGCCCGACATACCGGAGGCATCACTAAAGGAAAATGATTATGAAACATTAGACAAAGCGATTGGATTATCGACCCGTCCTGAGCTTTTTACGTCAGAGGATGTCAGCAAGTACAAAGAAGCGTGGAAACAGCCCGGTGCGCTGACAGCTATGCTGAACTGGTATAGAGCCCTCAGAAAAGGAAGCCTTTCAGAGAAAACCACTTACGAAACAGCACCTTACCGGATGATCTGGGGAATGGAAGACCGCTTTTTAAGCAGAAAGCTTGCGAAAGAGACGGAAAGGCATTGCACGAATGGACACCTCATTTTTGTTGATGAAGCTTCCCATTGGATTAACCACGAAAAACCAGCCATCGTCAATCATCTTATTCTGGAATACCTTAAAAAACAATAAGTCAGAATTTCTCTCCATCCGTCTGTCATAATGGCAGACTTTTTCTGTGCGTTTTTTTCATAGTCTGTTTTAAACATGACAAAATAAAAATGATGAATGTCACCATAAAATGTAACAAAAAACAGGTTTAAACGACTTTTAAAAAAGGAATAGCCTTACTGAAGATCTGTCTACCACTCCCCCTAAGGCAATACTTAAATAGAATAAAAAAAGAAGGTGCCTTAATGAAGCAAGGATTAATCTCGATTATTATCCCGTCTTACAATGAAGGGTATAATGTCAAACTCATTCATGAATCTTTGAAAAAGGAATTCAAGACCATTCATTATGACTATGAAATTTTCTTCATAAACGACGGAAGTGTTGATGACACGCTTCAGCAGATCAAAGACTTGGCAGCCGGATGCAGCCGAGTAAAATACATATCTTTTTCTCGGAACTTCGGAAAAGAAGCCGCAATTCTTGCGGGCTTTGAACATGTTCAAGGCGAGGCGGTTATTGTTATGGACGCCGATCTGCAGCATCCGACCTATTTGCTGAAGGAATTTATCAAAGGCTATGAAGAAGGCTATGATCAAGTCATTGCCCAAAGGAACAGAAAAGGGGACAGCCCTGTCCGCTCACTCCTGTCATCTCTTTATTACAAGTTCATCAATAAAGCGGTGGAGGTTGATTTGCGTGATGGTGTCGGAGACTTTCGGCTGTTAAGCCGCCAAGCTGTGAACGCTCTTTTAAAGCTGAGCGAAGGCAACCGCTTCTCCAAAGGTCTGTTTTGCTGGATCGGCTTCGATCAGAAAATTGTGTTTTATGAAAATGTCGAACGAAAAAATGGCACATCCAAATGGTCGTTCAGCAGTCTGTTTAACTACGGAATGGACGGCGTCGTTTCATTTAACCATAAGCCGCTGAGAATATGCTTTTATACCGGCATTTTCATCTTGCTGCTTTCCATCATTTATATCATTGCCACATTCGTTAAAATTCTGACAAACGGCATTTCTGTACCCGGCTATTTCACAATTATCTCAGCAGTGTTATTTCTCGGCGGGGTTCAGCTGTTAAGTCTCGGAATCATAGGTGAATATATCGGCCGAATCTATTATGAAACAAAAAAACGCCCGCATTATTTGATTAAAGAAGCGAATATCCCGAACAAAGACCTGCCTGAAACGAACGAATTGAAAAGCATGCGGCGTCTGACAAAAATGCACTGAAATCACCAAGCGCCATCGGCAGTGCTTTTTTTTGCGTGCCTACCATCTTAAAAGCAAGACTGGAGAATTCATATGAAAAGAAAATATGTCATGATCTATGCGGCCAGTCTGCTGGTTTCCGTTCTGGCACACGCTTTTTTTGTGAAAGAATGGGCGGACGGCAGATATATGACAGGTCCGGGTGACGGGCTTGCGCAAATGATCGTATTTAAAAAATTATTATATGACCAATATACACACGGGAATTTTTTCTATAATTATTCATTCGGACTCGGCGGCGGCACGTTCAGTCAACTCGGCTATTATTTTTCTGCTTCCTTTCTTTTTCTTGCGGTATCCGCCGCCGTCTGGCTTCTTCAAGCTGTCCAGCTGATCGGAGAAGCGGATACGCTTTTTTGGGCGGAGTCAGCTGTTTTTATCAGTATTTTCAAACTGAGTCTGATCATGTTTACAGCCGCTGCTGTTTTTCATTATCTTCTCAAACATAGAGCGGCGTCGTTTACGGGGGCCGTATTATACGGTGCCTCCATCATTTATTTCCGCCACGAAGCGTATTGGGAATTCTTTACCGATACAATGATTTGGCTTCCGCTCCTTGTTCTCGGAGCAGAAAAAATCATTAGAGAGCGGCGTCCGGCATGGTTTATCATTGCGTGCTCGCTGACGTTAATCAACAACTTTTACTTTGCATACATAAACCTCATATTCATCGGGATTTACGTGCTGTTCAGATGGCTGATCCGACTGGAAAAGCATGAAGAGAAAAGATGGATTCAATGCAGAACGTTTTTGGTTTCAGGCCTCATTTCTTTTGGCATCAGTGCGGTGGTGTTTGTGCCGGTGGTATACGGTTATTTAAACAACCTGCGCCCTCCGTACAGCCAGAAAATAGAATGGCTTAATTTCGATGATAATATCTTATTTTCGAGCCGGATCATTATTGTGCCGGCAGCCTTTCTGCTGTTTTTATTTCTAGTTTCTTTTTACAAAAACCGCGTATTTCGTCTCTTTGCCGGATTGAGCCTGCTGTTTATTCTTTTTCATTTCAGCCCGTATGCGGCAAGCGTATTTAACGGTTTTTCCGCCCCGCAAAACCGGTTTGAATATGTTCTGGCCTTTACCATTGCGGGAGCAGCTGCGGCTGGTTTGTCACAGCTGTCTGAACTGAAATGGAAAGAACTGCTACCGGCCATAGCTGTTGTGCTGCTTCTTTACTTGTATCATATCCAAAGGTATAAGCTGGATATATGGAAGCCTGCGAATGAAAGCATTTTATTGCTATTATTGCTGACAATCGCAGCCTTATTTGCTGCAGCTTTTGCGAAAAAAAGGGCAAAGGTGGCTGTGTACGGTGTGATCATTCTTTCTTCGCTGTTTGTTGCCAACACCTATCAAAAATACGCACTCTCAGAAGGTGGCGGGCTGGACAGTGTGACAAAAGCATATCTTACGGGTGAGGAATACAAAGGGCAAGAATCATCTGAGCTCATCAGGCGTTTGCAGAAGGAAGACGATGATTCGCTCATGAGAATCGATTGGATGAACGGGGTTCGCAATAATACGCCAATTATTTACGGGTTTAATGGATTCAGTGCTTATTCCAGCATTTTAAACAAACATCTGCTGACTTTCTATTGGAATGATTTGAGCATCGATATGGGGAGAGAAAGCGTCAGCCGTTATGCGTCATTGGGAGACAGGGCGAATTTATACAGCCTGCTTTACGGCAAATATTATATGACGGAAAAAACAAACGAAGCCAGTGTCCCGTACGGCTTCAAAAAGCACTTGGAATCAGAGCATTATGCGGTTTATGAAAATCAATACATGCTTCCTTTCATCAAAACAGCCGATGCCATATACAGTGAAAGCGAGCTGGACAAATTGCCCGCTCTTGCGAAAGAACAGGCAATGCTGAAAGGAATTGTATTAGAAAATCCATCGGGAAAAACGGAGCAGACACCAAAACTGGCTAATCTCATTCCTAAGTCGGACACCACTGCAAAACATGCACAGTATCAAAACGGACTGCTTACTGTGACTGGAGAAAACGGAGGAGAATTAATCATCACTCCGAAACAGGCGTCATCCTCTCCTGGAGACTACTATGTCAGCTTTTATTTGAAAAGCAAAGCGAAAGACAAAGGATTTACGTTAAGAGTCAATGATTATGTCACAACAAGGAAATCGAACCAATCGATTTATAAAACTGGAGTAAATGATATCACGGTCAGAGTGCCTAAATCAGACCATATTTCAATCAAACTCCCGAAAGGAACGTATGAGCTTAAAAATATAGCGCTCTATGAAGAAAATTACCAAACGTTGAAAAGCGCTGTGCTGCAAAATAAAACAGACAAAGAAGACAATCTGAAACGGGATAAAAATAAGTTGACGTTCGCGTATCGTCTTCCAAAGAATCAGTACATCATGCTTCCGATCCCCTATGAAAAAGGCTGGGAGTTAAAGATTAACGGGAAAACACAGACGATCGAAAAAGCGGACTATGCTTTCATCGCCTTTAAGGCGCAAAAGGGAGACAATCACATTGAGCTGGCCTACTATCCGCCATACTTTAAAATATCGGCGCTCATATCTCTCGTCAGTCTGCTGCTTGCTGTTTTATATATAAGACGAAAAAAAGCCCGGCTCTAAATAGAGCCGAGCTTTAATTTTTTCTGAAGCTTTTCTTCGCTGAATATCCATCCTGTATAGGATGAGCGAATCGTGAGATCATGGCCGATATGAACGATGGCCACAAACGGATAATGGCCTTTGCTCCGATAACGCAGGTCAATAAATCTCACCTCATAATGATCTTTAAACGTATCGACTTCCCACCGGTAAACCGGAGAAAATGACAGAAACGCCGCGATGTTATCATCCTGCTTTGCCGCATGCATCACTTCGGTTTCAGGAACAGGCACCCGATTAAACGTATCCAGAATCACTACATGCCCTTCCATGCTTCTTCCTACATAGAAAGCATGGGCTGTCGTAACTGCGATCCGCCATTGCCTGAATTTCATCGTTGGAGAAATAATAATGCTTTCGATCTCATCATGAATCATCTCATGAAGCTTCCGTTTAATTCTCAGCTGCATGATCAGGCGCACCAAATAATAGCCTGCCAATATGATATATAAGCTGAGAAACGTGATGCCGGGGCTGCCGCCCGCATACCAAATCGCGATAGCCGCCAGATGGCTGATGAAAATAAACGGATCAAACGTATTAATCAGCCCGAGCGCAACCCATTTTTTCGAAAACGGACGGATGGCCTGTGTTCCGTACGCGTTGAATATATCAACAAAGACATGCAGAACGACTGCCAGCAGCGTCCACAGCCACAGGTGCAGAAAATCGGCCTGCGGATAAAATAAATACAGAATCGCCGGAATGATGATAGACCAAAACAAAACGGCGGGAATTGAATGGGTAAATCCTCTGTGATTTCTTATATAAACAGCATTATTTTTTAGCTTTAACACAGTATCAATATCCGGAGCCTGAGAGCCCGCAAGTGTTGCGATCATAACAGCGTGAGCCATTGCCGGATCTGATCCGACAACAGGGTCAAGCGTCGCAATACCGCCAAGTGCGATGCCCATCACGACATGTGTGCCCGTATCCATAGGTGACCTCCTTGCAGGATTGTCCTGCACATTCACTTTTGTAAGATATTCCCCATTTTCATATACCCAATTTTTAACCTGATTCAATCGTTCTCATATGTTTCCGCTTTTTCTTTACTTCTATTTAATGTAACATATTATCGTACTGTGCCCTTAGTGTACAACAAAAAACAGTCTAAAGAAAAGCGGGGCGCGAAAGACTGGGGAGAAACACATATGAACGTACTTGAAGACAAATTAAAACAAAAAGACATACAGCGATTTCGCGATGATTTAATTTCATGGTTCGAACGAGAGCAGCGCGTTCTGCCGTGGAGAGAGGACCAAGATCCATATAAAGTGTGGGTATCTGAAGTGATGCTGCAGCAAACGAGAGTAGAGACAGTGATTCCTTACTTTCTGCGGTTTGTGGAACAATTCCCGACAGTGGAAGCGCTCGCTGATGCTGATGAAGAAAAAGTGTTAAAAGCATGGGAAGGACTCGGCTATTATTCGCGAGTCAGAAATCTGCAAAGTGCGGTAAAAGAAGTGAAACAGGAGTACGGGGGCATTGTTCCTCCAGACGAGAAAGACTTTGGCAGCTTAAAAGGCGTCGGCCCATATACAAAGGGAGCGGTGCTCAGCATTGCCTACAATAAACCCATTCCCGCGGTTGACGGAAATGTAATGCGTGTCATGTCCAGAATTCTTTCCATTTGGGATGATATCGCCAAACCGAAAACAAGAACGATCTTTGAAGACGCAGTCCGTGCATTTATTTCCAAAGAAAAACCATCAGAGTTCAATCAAGGTCTGATGGAGCTTGGAGCCTTGATCTGTACGCCTAAATCACCTTCATGCCTGCTATGCCCGGTTCAGAAGCATTGCTCAGCATTTGAAGAAGGCACTGAACGGGAGCTTCCGGTAAAAAGCAAAAAGAAAAAGCCCGGCATCAAAACAATGGCCGCGATCGTGCTGACTGATGAAGATGGACGAGTGTTTATACACAAACGGCCGTCAAAAGGTTTGCTCGCCAACCTGTGGGAATTCCCTAATCTTGAAACACAAAAAGGGATCAAAACCGAGCGTGAACAGCTTACAGCATTTTTAGAAAACGAATGCGGGATACAAGCTGATATCAGTGATCTGCAAGGTGTAGTTGAGCACGTTTTCACCCACCTGGTATGGAATATTTCTGTGTTTTTCGGTAAAGTAAAACAAGTGTCGGATACCTCAGAGCTGAAAAAAGTAACGAAGGAAGAACTCGAACAATTTGCGTTCCCGGTATCACATCAAAAAATCTGGAAGATGGCAGTGGAAGCAGCCGCATACTCGGCTGCTCCGTAAACATTGTTAATCGTAGGAGACGCGCGTGCCGTGGCTGTAGTCAGCTTCATTGCGCTTCATTCCGCCGCGCGCTTCAATTTCTTGCGTTAATTCCCGGTATTTTGATTGGCCTTCTTCGTTCAGATAAGGCATAATTTGCTGAAAGGCATGATGAAAATAGGCGAGTTCACTGTTTTTCCAATCTTCTTTGGAAACCATGTTTAATTCGCTCATATCACGTCCGACATACATAACAGAAGACCCCCTTTTAAGTTCTTGCCATTATTGTTTGTGGAAATATAAGAACTATACGCTACAAGGAGATGAGGAAAAATGGAACAAAATAAATGCGCACTCGTAACAGGAAGCAGCCGCGGTGTCGGAAAAGCGGCCGCGATCAGACTTGCTGAGAACGGCTATAACATTGTCATTAACTATGCACGCAGCAAAAAAGCCGCTTTAGAAACGGCGGAGGAAATCGAAAAGCTTGGCGTCAAAGTGCTTGTTGTAAAAGCAAACGTAGGACAGCCGGCAAAAATCAAAGAAATGTTTCAGCAAATCGATGAAACGTTCGGCAGACTTGATGTTTTTGTTAATAATGCCGCTTCAGGCGTTCTGAGACCTGTCATGGAACTAGAAGAGACTCACTGGGACTGGACGATGAACATTAATGCGAAAGCATTGCTTTTCTGCGCTCAGGAAGCGGCCAAGCTTATGGAAAAGAACGGAGGTGGGCATATCGTCAGCATCAGTTCATTAGGTTCAATCCGCTACCTTGAAAACTACACGACAGTTGGCGTATCAAAAGCGGCGTTAGAAGCTTTAACCCGTTATCTTGCGGTTGAGCTTTCGCCAAAACAAATTATCGTCAATGCCGTATCAGGCGGAGCGATTGACACAGATGCGCTCAAACACTTCCCGAACAGAGAGGATCTGCTTGAGGATGCGCGTCAAAACACGCCGGCAGGACGCATGGTCGAAATTAAAGACATGGTTGATACTGTTGAATTTCTAGTCTCTTCCAAGGCTGACATGATCCGCGGACAGACAATAATCGTTGACGGCGGACGCTCACTGCTCGTTTAAAAATTTTTAAAAAAGAGGAATAGCCATACGATCACCTGCACATTCTAATGACCGTGGAGGTGATAACAATGGCTAACTCAAACAATTTCAGCAAAACAAACGCACAACAAGTTAGAAAACAAAACCAACAATCAGCTGCTGGTCAAGGTCAATTCGGCACTGAATTTGCTAGCGAAACAAACGCTCAGCAAGTCAGAAAACAAAACCAGCAATCAGCTGCTGGCCAACAAGGTCAATTCGGCACTGAATTCGCTAGTGAAACTGACGTACAGCAGGTAAGACAGCAAAACCAATCTGCTGAACAAAACAAACAACAAAACAGCTAATCACTGAAACAGAAAAAAGCACTTCATCTTCGGGTGGAAGTGCTTTTTTTCTGTTTGTAAAACGACAAAACTTGTGAAAGGTCTACAGAATGAGTCAAAGGGTTTGCTGTATTGGGATCGAAATGATAAAAGGAGGATTCGTTTATATTTTCAACAGGCTGAAGGAGGAACCGATGACGGAATTTGAAAAGCTGGTAAGCGAACAGATGAAAACGATGGATAAGCTTCTCGATCTCCAATCAGAACTCGACCGCTGCAAACAAATTGAAGCAGAACTCCGGCATTTGGAAAGGGATGCAAGGCTGCGCGGCATTCAGGATGAAATTGCGGTAAAACGGAAACAACTTGCCGATATACAGGATATGTTTCAAAAGCAGACAGAGCAAGTGATTCGTTCTTATCGCAGCTCAGAAAAGCCGTCTTCCTTTGTGTAGAGCAGGAATGTGCCATTCCCCGGCCGGAATGGCTCTTTTATTTTCATTTTTCAATTTGTAACGTTATAATAGGTAAAAGACGTTGTCGGTAAGCAAATTTGGACATACTAACTGTAGGGCTTTATAGAAAGTAGGGGAGAAATATGGGTTATCCCAAGGAAGGAGAAACCATTCAAATTCACAGCTATAAGCATAACGGGCTGATTCATAGAATTTGGAATGAGACAACAATCTTAAAAAGTACAGAAATGTGTGTCATCGGAGCCAATGACCGGACGATGGTAACCGAATCGGACGGCCGGACATGGATAACCAGAGAGCCCGCAATCTGTTATTTTCATGCAAGACAGTGGTTTAATGTCATCGGAATGCTGAGGGAAGACGGGGTCCATTACTATTGCAACATCAGTTCTCCGTTTGCCTATGATGGCGAAGCAATTAAATATATTGATTATGACCTAGATGTTAAGGTTTTTCCTGATATGACCTACAATATTCTCGATGAAGACGAATATGATGATCATCGGAAAGCCATGAATTATCCAAAAGAAATCGACAGTATTTTAAGAGACTACTTAAACACGCTGCTCCACTGGATTCACCAGCGTCAGGGACCGTTTGCGCCCGAGTTTGTCGATATGTGGTATGAACGGTATTTGCGCTATACAAAATAATGGTTACGTAAAAACCTGTTGCGGGGTACAACAGGTTTTTCACATGGGCTCACACACATCATGATAAAGAGAGAGGGGGAATCAACGTGGGGGTTATGAAACGCTACATGCAATTCGTCAAACCTTATAAGAAGCAAATTTTCGTTACGGTGTTAATCGGGATCGTAAAATTCTCCATTCCGCTTGCTCTCCCATTGCTGCTGAAGTACGTAGTTGACGACATTATTCAAGGAGGCGGCACGGCCAGTGACAAAACAACGTCATTGTTTACCATTATGGCGATCATGTTCGCCTTATTTTTAATTTTACGTCCGCCTGTTGAATACTATAGGCAATATTTTGCCCAGTGGACAGCCAGCAAGGTGCTCTACGATATAAGAGCCAAGCTGTTTGACCATATACAGAAATTGAGCCTTCGTTTTTATGCGAATACAAGAACAGGGGAAGTCATTTCCCGAGTGATTAATGATGTGGAACAAACAAAGGATTTTGTCATCACAGGCCTGATGAATATATGGCTTGATATGCTGACGATTTTGATTGTGATCTCTATCATGCTGACACTGGACATTAAATTAACGCTGATCTCTATCGTTTTATTCCCATTATACGGCATATCAGTGAAGTATTTTTACGGCCGTTTAAGAAAGCTGACAAGGGAGCGCTCGCAGGCGCTTGCTCAAGTGCAGGGGCATTTGCACGAGCGCATCCAAGGCATGCCGGTCATCAGAAGCTTTGCGATAGAAGATCATGAACAGGCTAATTTTAATGAGAAAAACAGCCATTTCTTAGACAAAGCCATCAGCCACACGAATTGGAATGCCAAAACCTTTGCGGTCGTCAATACCATTACAGATTTGGCGCCGCTCATCGTAATTGCGTGCGCCGGCTATTTTGTCATTAATGGACCGCTGACAGTTGGAACGATGGTCGCGTTTGTCGGATATATAGACAGAATGTACAACCCTGTGAGAAGGCTGATTAATTCCTCAACAACATTGACACAGTCAATCGCATCAATGGACAGGGTGTTTGAATTTATTGACGAGCCATATGAACTCACTGACAAACCAAATGCCATTAAAGCTGACCAGATCCGCGGAGAAGTGGAATTTCAAAACGTTTCGTTTCAATATGAAAAGGAAAAAGAAAACATTCTCCATGATGTCTCTTTAAAAGTAAATAGAGGAGATACCGTAGCCCTTGTCGGCATGAGTGGAGGAGGTAAATCAACACTCGTCAGTCTGATCCCGAGATTTTATGATGTGACAAGTGGCAGACTGCTGATTGACGGAACAGATATTCGCGATTATGAGGCGAGAAGCCTTCGCAACCAGGTTGGCATGGTGCTTCAGGATACCTTTTTATTCAGTGAAACAATTCGGGAAAATATCGCAATCGGCAAACCTGATGCCACCCTTGAAGAGATTATGAAAGCCGCCAAAGCTGCTAATGCCCATGAATTTATTATGAGTTTTCCTGAAGGGTATGAGACCCGGGTGGGAGAAAGAGGTGTTAAGCTGTCAGGCGGACAAAAGCAGCGGATCTCAATCGCGCGGGTATTTCTGAAAAATCCGCCGCTCCTTATTTTAGATGAAGCTACATCAGCTCTTGATCTGGAAAGTGAGCATTATATTCAAGAAGCGATGGACAAACTGGCGAAGGACAGAACAACTTTTGTTGTCGCCCACCGTTTATCGACGATCACACATGCGGATAAGATTGTCGTCATGGAAAACGGTACAATCATCGAAATCGGAACCCATGATGAACTCATGGACTATGACAGTCAATACAAACACTTATTTACCATTCAAAATTTGAGCTGAACATCAATCTTATATCCTTTTAACGAAGGATATAAGATTTTTTTGTATATAAAAAAACCCGGCTGGTTAACCGGGTTACTCTTCTGTTTCTATTTCGCAGTCTTTCGGATGATACGTTTGAAAACTTGTGATGAGTGTTTCTAAATGTTCGAGCTGCTCGCGATATTCTACGGCACTTGCCATAATATTGAGCATGTTGTAATCAATAAGCTCATCATCCGTGTTTTGCTGATTTTTTAAAAATGACTTTGTTAAAAGCCGCTTATATCGAATGCCTTCTTCATCCGCGTCATCATGCGGCTTGATTTTGCCGACAAACCTCATCAAAATCAGTTCATGCCAGTAAAGCAGGTAATCAAGCTCTTCAGTCAGTGTTTCCTGAAACTCTTCCGGCATATGATAGATCTCGTTTTCCAGACGATGCAGCTTCTTCAATGTATCAAGCGCCCGATTTGCAGTAATAATGGCCTGTCTGAACAGGACAAGCTTTCTTGATTTCACATAAGTCGTTTTCTTAAAGTAACTTCTTTCTTCTTTATATAGAAGATATGTCTGATCAAGCTTGATCATTTTTTCTTTCAGTTTTTCAATATCCTCTTTCAAAATCGAATGCTCTGTTGACTGCCGCATGGACAATCTGATCCACTTCATAATTTCTTCGGTGTTTTCGACGGTATTATGAATCAGCTTTGTTTCGTACTTAGGAGGCAAAAACACAAGGTTGACGATAAAGGAAGAAAGCACCCCTAAGATAACTGTGCTTGTTCTGATCAGCGCGAACATTAAAAAGTCGTCACCGGCAGATTCTAATATCGCAATCACTGTTACAAGAGCAATCGAAATTGTATGTTCAATTTTAAGTTTCAGCATGATTGTAATGACAATAACTGCTGTTAACCCGATCATAATTGGGCTGGGTCCGAAAATAAGGCCGAACACTGTGGCAATCACAGCTCCGATGATATTTGCCTGAACCTGGTCAATAATAATGAGAAAAGAGCGGTAAATCGACGGCTGGATCGCAAATATCGCTGCAATCCCAGCGAAAATCGGCGCGGGAAGCCCGATCCACGAAGCTAAATAAAGGGCAAGTGTAATCGCAATCCCGGTTTTGAAAATGCGGGCACCAAGTTTCATTGGTTTGTGCGTGCATTCCTTTCTATAGTAAATTGTGTAACATAGCAAATGGCTAATCCTTAAAATTCCCGGTTAGTTTATTTACTAAACAATTAAGTAATATACAGGGATCAATACAAATATTCAAGCTATTTTTCTAGAAAAAGACCAAAATCTTACACGCTGTTTGAATCCATAAAAAAACAGGAGCTCAATGCTCCTGTCCAAGGTGTCTGATTCTATTTTTTAAGATGTTTAAAAGCATCCTCGACCGCTGCAAGCGTGTCTTTAATATCCTGCTCTGTATGTGCTGTTGTAATAAACCAGGCTTCATATTTAGAAGGTGCTAAATTAATTCCGCGTTCCAGCATCAACTTGAAAAACGTAGCGAATGTTTCTCCGTCACTGCGTTCAGCCTGCTCGTAATTTTCGACTTTCTCATCAGAGAAATAAACCGTGAGTGCGCCTTTTAAGCGGTTGACAGTAATTGTGATGCCGTGTGTTTCTGCGTGCTGTAAAATGCCTTCTTCCAGCATAGCCCCAAGGTGATCAAGCTTTTCATACACGCCTTCCTCTTTGAGCACTTCCAGACAAGCAATGCCTGATAGGATCGAAGCGGGGTTACCGGCCATTGTTCCAGCCTGATAAGCCGGTCCAAGCGGAGCTACCTGCTCCATGATTTCTTTTTTACCGCCATAGGCGCCAATCGGAAGTCCGCCGCCAATAATTTTTCCGAGTGCTGTTAAATCCGGTTTCACCTGTAACAGATCCTGCGCGCCGCCATACATAAAGCGGAAAGCCGTAATGACTTCATCGTAAATAACGAGAGCGCCCGCATCGTGTGTCAGTTCATTTACTTTTTCCAAGAAGCCCTCTTTCGGCTCAACAATTCCGAAGTTGCCGACAATCGGCTCGACGAGAACCGCCGCGATTTCACTGCCCCATTTATCAAGGGCCGCTTTATAGCTTTCGATATCATTAAATGGAACTGTGATCACTTCGTTGGCAATGCTTTTTGGTACACCGGCTGAGTCTGGTGTGCCAAGAGTAGATGGACCGGAACCGGCTGCGACAAGCACAAGATCTGAATGTCCGTGGTAACAGCCTGCAAATTTAATGATTTTTGTCCGGCCTGTATATGCGCGAGCCACGCGGATGGTCGTCATAACAGCTTCTGTTCCCGAATTGACGAATCTTACTTTGTCCATAGCAGGAATGGCTTCTTTGAGCATCTTTGCAAATGTAACCTCATGTTTTGTCGGTGTTCCATACAATACACCGTTCTCTGCTGCTTTTTTAATCGCTTCTGTAATATGCGGGTGGGCATGTCCGGTAATGATCGGACCGTACGCCGCTAAGTAATCGATGTATTTGTTGCCGTCCACATCCCAAAAATAAGCGCCGTTTGCTTTTTCCATTGCGACGGGAGAACCGCCGCCGACCGCTTTATATGATCTAGACGGACTGTTTACACCGCCGACAATGTGCTCTAATGCCTCATTGTGAAGTTCAATTGATTTTGTATGCAAGAATAAAAACCTCCTATATCTCCATGCGTCCTTTCTATTGTAGCATGCTTCCGAACAAGAACAACGGATTCGGGCTTAAGATGCAAGGGACACAGTTGTAATCTGGACAAGAATTGGATACGCTTAATAAAAAAACATCCGGAGGTAACGTAATGACTATAGAAATCGGACAAAAAGCACCTGATCTTGAGTTAAAAGGCGATCATGGGGAAACAGTAACATTATCGGATTATAAAGGAAAGTATATCGTGCTTTACTTTTATCCAAAAGACATGACACCGGGATGCACAACTGAAGCATGCGATTTTCGGGACAGCCACGAAAGCTTCGCTGAACTGGATGCCGTTATTATCGGCGTCAGCCCTGACAGTCAGGAAAAACACGGAAAATTTAAAGAGAAGCATAACCTTCCATTTCTGCTTCTTGTTGATGACGAACATAAGCTGGCGGAAGCGTTTGATGTATGGAAGCTGAAGAAAAACTTTGGGAAAGAATATATGGGAATTGAGCGTTCCACTTTTTTAATTGATAAAGAAGGACGGCTCGTTAAAGAATGGAGAAAGGTAAAAGTGAAAGACCATGTAGCCGAAGCGCTTCAAACCCTCAAAGATATGTCGGAAAAGTAAATTCGTCTGTCAGCCTCAAATGATATGCTTACTTTTACCCTGATATCAATTGACAAATTATCGTAGAAAGAGTTACACTAATTATAAACATTACAATGTAAGAATTTTTTTTAGAAGAGAGGTGCATGACGGATGGCTGCACATGAACTAAAAGAAGCCTTAGAAACGTTGAAGGAAACCGGAGTTCGCATTACTCCTCAACGTCATGCGATTCTGGAATATCTCGTTAACTCTATGGCTCATCCAACAGCGGACGATATATATAAAGCTCTGGAAGGGAAATTTCCTAACATGAGTGTAGCGACGGTATATAACAATTTGCGTGTGTTCCGAGAATCCGGTTTGGTAAAAGAGCTCACATACGGTGATGCTTCCAGCAGATTCGATTTTGTCACATCCGATCACTATCACGCGATTTGTGAAAACTGCGGTAAAATTGTGGACTTCCATTACCCGGGCCTTGATGAAGTGGAGCAGCTCGCTGCCCATGTCACGGGCTTTAAAGTAAGCCACCACCGTTTAGAAATTTACGGCGTCTGCCAAGAGTGTTCGAAAAAAGAAAACCATTAAAAATAAGCTGACCGCACGAAACGGTCAGCTTATTTTATTTGGACATTTTCTTTTTATTATAAGACTCATCAAATTCTTTTCCTTCTAAACCCTTATCTAGAGTCAGCGGCTCTCTGCAATGCATGCACATATCCACTCTTCCCAAAACCTTTGTCTCTTTTGCACAGGCCGGACATATGACACGAACTGCTTTGGTCGAAAGCATTCCGATCCAAAAGTAAACAACCGTGCTGAGACCGATGGATAGAAGCCCAAGTATCATAAACAAACTAGATAACAAAACGGACTCTTTGAAAAAGATACCGATGTACATAATGATAAACCCAACGAAAACCAAACTTAACGCAAATGTTCTGATTTTATTAATTTTGCTGGAGTATTTCGCCATGTCCATCCCCCTCTGATTTAACTATAGCACAAACCCAATGGGATTTTCTTCATGTTTTCGGTTGAACTGGAATTTATATATGGAGACTTACTGTGAAATTGTTTATAATAGTTCAATGTGTTTAGAAAAAGAGGGATTTCGTTTTGACCATAGAATTGAATCAAATAGAGAATAAAAAATTTTGAACAATTGCATTGGAGGAATAGTGATGGATAATCTTCTCCGTCCAATTTACCAAGAAAGAGCAAGTCATCCCAATACATTGGCTGTCATTATGATTGAGAGAAGAAACAAAACCTCTTCCTTAACAGATAACTTTGATGCTGCTTTGCTGGTGATTGTAAAGGAGGCTGACGAGCCTGTTTTTATAAAGCATTATGAATTTGATCAAAAAACAGCTTCTTTGCATGTGGTAACAGATTCTCAGATTCAAGAATGGATTTTGCTCGGGACAAATAGAAGAATCATAGATTGGATTGTAAATGGCAGAGTCCTGTTTGACCGTAACGAATACATTGTCGAGCTGATTGACAGGCTGAATACATTTCCGTTTGCCGAACGCAAACTGAAGATCGGGCTCGAATACGGCAAATTAATCAGAAGATATGTTGAAGGCAAAGCTTTTTTTGAAGCGAATCAATTTTTAGATGCCTACAACGCGGTTGTTCATGCGCTGCATCATTTAGCGCGTATTGAAGTAATTGACAGGGGATTTCATCCGGAAACCACGGTATGGAGCCAAGTGCGCCAGATGGAGCCTCAAGTGTACAAATTATATTCCGAGTTGATCGAAAGCCACGAGAGCTTGGAAAAAAGGCTCGAATTATTATTCTTAGCAAATGATTTTCTCATCCATTCCAAAGCTGAGATCGGTTCGGCTCATCTTTTCGAAGTAATGAAAGAAAAAGGCATTTGGCAATTCGGTGAGCTTCTTCAGCATCCTGACTTAAAGCACTTTACCCAAGACCTTGGTGTTATGCTTGATTACCTGACGGACAAGGGACTTATCAACGTCTGCCAGATAGAAACAAAAGGACAGGCCATTTATCATCGAGGATATTCTTTTAAAAAAGATATTGACTCTGATTCTTGACCGTGTTATATTATTAAACGTCGCTGATGCGCTTCTGAAAAAACAAGCTCACAGCGGCGGAGAAATAAATCAAAAAAACATTTGACAAAAGAAAGTCAAAATGTTATATTAATAAAGTCGCTTCGGCAAGAAGTGAAAAATGATCTTTGAAAACTAAACAAGACAAAACGTACCTGTTAATTCATTTTTAT
>NZ_CATYRA010000009.1:0-170182 GCF_958411575.1 uncultured Bacillus sp. | reverse complement strand
ACAAATTTACAGGCTCATTTATGAAAAAAGTGGACGATGTCGTAAGTAAATTCAGTCCTGAAGCTATTTTTAAGCAGCTGGACAAATTTGCAGATTCCTTTATGAAAAAAGTAGATGATATTGTAAGCAAATTTAGCCCGGCAACCATTTTTAACGAACTGGATAAGTTTGCAGATTCCTTTATGAAAAAAGTGGACGATGTCGTAAGTAAATTCAGCCCAGAAACCATTTTTAACGAACTGGACAAGTTTACAGACTCCTTTATGAAAAAAGTGGATGATATCGTGAGTAAATTCAGTCCGGACGCGATTCTCACTAAAGCAGAAGACTTTTTAACAAATATTGTTGACAAAATCTCTGAAAAATTCAATTTCCTCAACCCAGATAAAATCGCGAATAAAGCAGAAAAATTTTTTGATAATATTGTCTCAAAAATCGCGAAAAAATTTGAGAAATTCAGTCCTGATAAAATTATTGAAAAAGTGGGAGAGTTTTTTGAAAAGATTATAAAAGGCATTGCTGAAAAGCTAGTGAATCTGGATTTTGGAGGACTGCTTGGCGGCAAATCCAGCGGAAGTAAAGGCAAACAAAAAGCCTCAAAAGCCAATACAAATCTTTCAACTTCAAACAACTCAAACCGCACTAAAAAACCTTCTATGAATCAAAAAGCGTCAGGCTCTAAATCGAAGAAGTCAGGCGGAAAATGGGGCGGGGCTTGCGGATGCTGCTGTGCCGGAATCAGTACAGGCAAAAGCAAAAAAGTCAAAAATAGAAACGGTTCATCAAACAAAGGCAATAAATCAAATCCTGTGAATACGCCTAAATCGGCAAAAGCAGCTAAAGGCGGATCAGGCAAAGGTTTTTCAGGCCTTCTGAAAACATTGGGAGAATCAAAAGGTTTGAAGGGCGGACTGAAGGGCTTAAAAGGAGCTGCAAAGGGAATACCGGGATTAGGCGAAATTTTGTCTCTTACTGACTTAGCCGGAATCAATAAGGATAATGCCGGTGAAAAGGTAGGTTCAGCCGGCGGAGGTTTAGCAGGAGCAGCTGCCGGAGCGGCTATTGGAAGCGTTGTGCCGGGAGTCGGAACCGCTATTGGTGGTGTTGTAGGAGGAATTGCCGGCACTTTCGGTGGTGAAAGTTTAGGGAAGGCAATTGATGCCGGCGCTCTAAATGATACATGGAACAGCATTACAGAGGGTGCGCAAAATGCCTGGTCAGCCATTCAGGGTACTTGGGGAACTGTATCAACATGGTTTACGGATAATGTTTGGACACCAGTGTCATCCGCGGTTATGGGAGTGGCTACAAGTATATGGTCAAACATCGTAAACGCATGGACAACGATACAAACAATTTTCAGTACCGTATCAACATGGTTTATGGACAATGTTTGGACACCGGTGTCATCCGCGGTTGTTGGTGTGGCTACAGCCATATGGTCTAAAATTGTAAACGCATGGACGACGATTAAAAATGTGTTCAGTACAGTTGCTTCATGGTTTATGAGCAATGTGTGGGGACCAGTCAAATCGGCTGTTATCGGAGCGGCAACCACAATATGGGATAAAATGACCGGCGCTTGGACTAAAATTAAGAGTGTGTTCAGTACGGTATCGGGATGGTTCATGGATATAGTCTGGAACCCGGTGAAAAATACAGTCTTAGATGTAGGCAAGGGAATTTCTGACGCTTTCAAAAAAGCTATAGACACCGTTAAGAACATTTGGAAGGGCCTGAGCGGCTGGTTTAAAAAGAATATTCAAGAACCTCTTACAAAGGTTGGAGAAGCCATTTCAGATGCTTTTTCTAAAGCGTTCGGCTGGGTGAAGCAAATCTGGGATAAAGCTGGCGGCGTAGCTAGTAAAGTGATTAATTTTGTAACCGGCGGCGGAGATCCGAATAAAGGTAAGGATCCGGATAAAAAAGCCACAGGCGGCTACATCACCAAACCAACCATCTCTTGGATCGGTGAAGCCGGCAAGGAATTCGTTATCCCGGTTGATAACAACCGAGGCCGGGGGAAGATGCTTCTTTCTCAAGCGGCGTCTAAGCTGGGTATGCAAGTCGTAGACGACATGGGAGCCGCTTCGTCTTCCAGTGGAAATCCGGTATCTGTTTCAGGAGGAGCAGCTTCCAGTCCGTTATCAGGATCAGCCTCTCCATCAATGGACACTGCAAATCTTACAGGCCAAGCGTCCACACTCGGACAGCAATTTTCAGAAGGGTTTGGTAAAGGCATCAGCAATCAGCCAGTCAAAATGGAAGACTGGAAAAAGAAAAACATCAATACGCCATTTACACAAATGATTTCTTCTTCACAAAATTACGGAAAACAGATGGTAAGCGGCTATGCTAAGGGGCAAAACGGCACAGCAACCGGAACAGACGGCTTTTTGCAATCAAAAGTTAAAACACCGTTCCAAGCTACTGTGAACAAATCGTCCTCATGGGGCACAGAAACGGTCAAAGGCTTTGCGCAAGGACAAAACTCAACCCAAACAGGGACAGCACAATATGTTAGCACACATGTTGACAAACCGTTCCTGCGTTCAAAAGACACATCGAATAGCTGGGGTTCAGGCATGGTCGGAAACTTTGTGACAGGCATGAATTCTAAATCCAGTGAAGTGAAACAAGCTGCAAAGGATATGGCGAAGAGAGTGGAACAGGCTTTTCGCGAGGAATTAGATATCCATTCACCTTCCCGCGTCATGATGAGCTTGGGGCGTTTTGCTTCAATCGGTGTTGTCAAAGGTCTTGGGTCAGTAGATGTAAAGAAATATGCTGAAAAACAAGCTGGATCACTGGCTGCTGCTTATTCAGGGATGGGCGCTATGAGCGGGAACGTGAAACAGTGGATTATGGCCGCTCTCATGGCCACAAAGACACCGATGAGCTGGCTTCCGGGACTAATGACAATTGCACAGCATGAATCCGGAGGCAACCCGAACGCAATCAACCTTTGGGACAGCAACGCAAAAGCGGGGCATCCGTCACAAGGGCTCATGCAGACAATCCCAAGCACCTTTAATGATCATAAAGCACCAAGTATGGGTAACATTAAAAACCCGATTCACAACGCAGCTGCTGCGATCGGCTACATTAAAAGCAGATACGGGTCGATCAACAATGTGCCGGGGATTAAAAGCTTGAATCATGGCGGGCCGTATGTTGGATATGCCAACGGCGGGCTGATTACAAAAGAACAAATTGCCCGTGTCGGTGAAGGAAACAAGAGGGAATGGATCATTCCGGAGGAGCGGGGCATACGCGGTCGCTATCTCCTTCAGAAAGCGGCGCAAGCTCTGGGTATGGAAGTGACAGATCCATCTCAATCCCAGTCTGACCTTTCTTCAGGACAAGTTTCAGCCATTACTGCTGGAACCCGGCAAACGATACACACAGCCGGAACGAAAGAAATTAAGATTGAGTTTAACGGCGATCAGCATTTCCATAATGAACAGGACGCTGACAGCCTAGTAGCGAAAATCAAGCAGGCATTACTTGATGAATTACAAAAAGATATTAACACTGGAACAAAGGGGGTCGTGGCTTTTGACTAAGTCTGTCTATGAATTTTGGATATCACAGGGAAAAGAAAAGCTGCGATTCCCTGTTCTTCCTGAAGCGATTGACATGGCGAATAGTGTACAAAATGACTCAGTAAAGATAACAGGACTTGGTGAACTAACGTTTATTGAAGAACCCGGAGCGAAAGAAATTTCATTTTCTTCTTTTTTTCCAAAAAAGTATACGCCGATAGCTGAATATCAAAATCTCCCGTCTCCGGAAAATGCCATTGCGAAAATTGAAAAATGGATGAAGGCTAAAAAGCCTGTCCAATTTTTAATTACAGGAACAAAAATCAATATGACATGCAGCATTGAAAGCCTTAAATACAGTGAAGGAGACAATGAGATAGGAGATAGGGATTTTGATATTGTACTAAAAGAATACAAAACTGCTTCCCCCCGAAAAATCAAGCAGAAGAAAAAAACAAAGGCAAAACGCCCGTCGAAGTCATCTCCGAAAACGTACACAGTAAAAAAGGGAGACACACTATGGGACATTGCCGGCAGGTTTTACGGGAAAAGCACGCAATGGCGCAAAATTTGGAACGCCAATAAAACAGCAATGATCAAACGAAGCAAACGGAATATCAGGCAGCCGGGCCACTGGATTTTTCCCGGCCAAAAATTAAAGATACCGCAATGAAACAGGTGATGTATGATGATTGAACTGTTCGTCATTAAAGACACAGAGTGGCTTGAGCTGGTTGCAGAAAGCGTATCGCTGGAAGGCCACCGTTATCAGGCGCCGCGCTCCATAGAAGCGACCATCGTCATCAAACAGGGCGACCAGACGTATTACAGCGTCACTGAAGGAGATACTGTCTTGTTTAAGTGGAAGGGAAAAGAGCTTTTTCGTGGTATTGTTTTTGCTAGAACCCCGGACGAGCATACGCTTGCTTTCAGCGCATACGATATGCTTCAGTACCTGGTCAAAAATCAGGATGTGTACGTGTTTTCCAATCAGCGTGCTGATCAGATGATCAAAAGGATCGCCAACGATTTTCAAATACCGACGACCTCGATTGCGAATACAGGCCATACGATTAAAAGCCTCGTCATTAAAAATGATACGACCCTGTATGACATCATATTAAAAGCGTTGAAACAGACGAAAAGCCAGACAGGCCGACATTATCAGCTGTATTCGAAAAAAGGAAAGCTCGGTCTGCGCGCTTGGCCAGATCCGTCAGAGGTATGGGTGCTGGAAACAGGCGTCAACATCACGGGCTACCAATTCAGCACTTCTATAAACGACACTGCCACACGGGTGGTGCTCCGCCGGCAGAAGGACAATAAGACGTATAAAGCGTCTGCCAAGGACAGTTCAGGCGTAAACAAATACGGTGTGCTTCAATATACAGAAACGGTCACAGATGACATCAACCAGGCACAGCTTCAGCAGCGGGCAGATGTACGCCTTGCTGAAAAAAAGGGCGTGAAAAAAGAACTGAAAAATATTCAGGCAGTCGGTATCCCGGAAGTGCAAAGCGGATTGCCTGTCTATATTTCCATTCCGGAAGCCGGGATCAAGAAAACCTACTGGGTAGATACGGACCGGCACGAGTTTAAAGGAACGAAACATACGATGACCATTGATGTTGTCGAAAAGAATACGATGCCGGAAGGAGTTTCCTGATGAGATTGAGTGAGGCTATTAAACATTTGGCCGTTGGCGCAGTTGACGCTGAGTCTCCGGTGGAGCTGCTGCCAGCTGAGGTTGTTTCGGTTTCTCCTGTGGAAATCAAATTAAAAGAAAACAGCAAACTGATCATACCGGCTGACGCGATCATCATCCCAAAACGGATGCAGTCCGGAGGAGACGATGTACTCGAGCCGGGCGATCGCGTCATGACCGCGGCTCTGACTGGCGGGCAATCGTTTTTTATTTTAGATAAATTATAGACAAACCGCTTCGCATGAAGGGGTTTTTATTTAGCTTGTAAAAAGGAGTGGGCATCATGGCCCTGACACCAGAAGTGGAGTTTGAGGATATTGAAGATGACAGCGAAGTCATTGAAACCTCTAAAACATACAAAATAGATTTTGAAAACGGAAGAATTACAAATGAACTGATTACCGGGTTTGAAGCGATCAGACAGTTCGTGTATATCGCCTTACAAACAGAACGATATGCGTACTCCGTATACAGCCATAATGTCGGAAATGAGCTTCAAGACGTGCTTACAGATCATGAAACGACTGATGCCTATAAAAAAATGGAGATTCCGAGGCTGATAGAAGAGGCACTGGTTTATGACGACCGGATATCTGCTGTAACTGATTTTGAGATAGAAAAACAAGGCGATGCGTTTCATGTTTCTTTTTTGGTGGAGACAGATGAAGGGACGCTTGAGATTGAGGAGGTGATTGGCGAAGATGTTTGAAGATCAGACCTTTGAAGAGATTATGGAGCGTATGCTGAACAGCATCTCCGCAGATATTGACACAAGAGAAGGCAGCGTCATTTATAATGCGTTAGCCCCGGCGGCAGCCGAGCTTGCGAAGTCATATATATGGCTGGATACAGTGCTTGAGCTAGTCTTCTCTGATACCGCGCAAGGCGAATTTCTAGACCGGCGTGCAGCGGAAGCAGGGATTGAACGGACAGCCGCGACAAAGGCGGTCAGAGCGGGGGAGTTTACGTCTGGAATTACTATTCCTGTGGGCTCCCGCTTCTATGTGGATAATCTTTATTTTCAATATACGGCAGACGGAACGCTCATCTGTGAAACACCTGGTGAAGCAGGAAACGCCAATCTGACCGGACGCAATTTACTGTCGCTGGATACCATTCCCGGATTAGAGACAGCCATTGTCAAAGAAATCCTGATTCCAGGGCGCGAGGAAGAAGGAGATGACAGCTTAAGAGAACGGTATTTTACAAGGGTTCGGCGTGAAGCTGTCAGTGCCAATAAAATGCATTATAAAGAGTGGGCTGAAGAAGTGGACGGTGTTGGGAAGGCAAAGATCTTCCCGCTTTGGAACGGTGACGGCACGGTCAAAATTGTCGTCACGAATGCGAATCTTGAGCCGGCTTCCAATATCTTAATTCAAAAAGTGAAAGATTATATCGACCCTGAACCAGGACAAGGGGAGGGGCAGGCGCCAATCGGAGCCGTTGTCACAGTAGAAAGCGCCGTCTGGAAGGAAGTTGAGATTTCTGCCGAAGTGCTGCCTGAGATCAATCACTCAATTGATGAAGTGAAGTCAGAAATTGAAGAGGGCGTTTTAAATCTCTTTAAAAAAATGGCGTTCGAAGACAACGTCATCCGCCTTTCTCAAATTAACAATATCGTCTATAATTCACCGTCAGTCAGTGATTATTCCAATATTAAAATCAACGGCACCTCCGAAAATTTGGTGCTGAGCGATGTGGAAATTCCTAAGCTTGGGCAGGTGAAGATCATTGAGCAAACAAGATGACATGACAGCGTATCTGCCTCCGTTTCTCACCAGCCTTAAAGAAATGGCAGAGCTGCTAAAAGCGGAAGCGCCTGAGTTTGATAAACAGAATAACAGCATTTTTGATCTGACGGATCAGCTATTTGTGCCGACAGCGACATGGGGGCTCAGCCGCTGGGAAAAGATTTTAAACGTGCCGCGGGAATCAGGTGACACTGATGAAATCAGACGATTGCGGCTCATTTCAAAAATGTCGAACATCCCGCCAATCACCTACAGGGCCATTGAGCAGGCGGTGAATCGTTTCTTGAAAAAACCATCTGCACAGGTCCGCCGGCTGCCCGGTGAATACCGATTTAACGTAGATATCAATGTTGATGACCTTCAGCACATGAATGAGCTGATCGAAGCCATCGAAAACATGAAGCCCGCTCATTTGGCGTATACGCTCAGAGGCGGATTAAATGAGACGATTCAAATTAAAGATACAGTCATCCTGAATCACCGCAGATACCGAACAGCCGGTGAGCTGAAAGTCGGTTATTCTGTCACCCTTAACAACAATGAGGTGGTTTTAACTTGATTTCAACCATATACAGAGAACGCACAGCTGCTGATCTAAAAAACAGAATTGATCACGTGCTGCTTAACGGACAAAAAACAGAAATAGTAGAGCTCTCCATTGATGGGGCGACAGTCACCGTTCTGACAAAACGTGAGGAAGACATCAAGCATATCGAAACGGTACAAATTGTTGACGAGCTGGGCAATGTAATCACAGAAAGAAAGACTGACCTGGATGTCAGTGAAAACAGAACACTTGATTTCAGATTTACTTTTGAGGTGGTGTAAACATGGCATACGAAGAAAAAACAGACTGGCTTCCGGATGACCCCATCAACGAAGATGACGTCAACCGCTGGGAAAAAGGCATAAAAGACGCCCACACAGACCTGGCCGCCCACAAAAACGACATGAACAACCCCCATAACACAACAAAGGCACAAGTCGGACTGGGGAACGTGGATAACGTAAAGCAGGCGGCAAAGAAGGATTTTGACCAGCACGATCAAGATCAAGTGCGGCATATTGCAGAGGAAGAGCGAGAGAAATGGAATGGCGGTCAGTTATCTAAGATTACGAAAGATGATGGTTCAGTCTTTATCACTATTGACAATGGACAAGACTTTAACGAGGTAGCTGCTCAACAAAAGAAATCATTTACTTTTTACACAGT
Source organism: uncultured Bacillus sp. (assembly GCF_958411575.1). Taxonomy (NCBI): domain Bacteria; kingdom Bacillati; phylum Bacillota; class Bacilli; order Caryophanales; family Bacillaceae; genus Bacillus; species uncultured Bacillus sp. Next base: position 161,968 of record NZ_CATYRA010000009.1, on the reverse strand, counting down.
AAAAACAGGTCTGAATACACCTCCGCAACCCACTAAAGGCATTTATTTGTACTCTTCTGAAAATGATGGGGAAGCAATCGCCATGACAAATGACGGAGGAATTTGGAGAAAAACATTAACCAGCGGTGAGTGGTCCGAATGGGCATCTTTCGAGACAGAAGCTGGATCTAAGAGTAAGGCTGCACAGGCTGAGAAAAATGCTAAAAATTATATAGACAATCATACTGATAATAGCAGTATTCATATCACCAATGATGAGCGTGTGAAATGGAACGGAGCTCAACTGACAAAGTTAACGAAAGATAACGGCAGAAGAACTTGGGTACCTGATGGGACTGATATTCTATCATTATCAACGGGATTTTATTATGGAGTAGGAAAGTATGTAGTAAACAATCCAGTTGATGATGATAATGCTTGGTATAACTACGATGTGATAGAGGGTGAGAGCGGCAGAAAAACAATTGTTGCTTACCAAAGCTTTGAAGTCACCATGTGGATTGGAATGGTGCATACTGACGGGAAATTCAGAGGGTGGAAACGTCTTGTCACATCAGAAGAATTAAATAGTGAAAATATCAATAAAATTACCGATGAGTCTCTTTATCAGGACGCAGCATACTCTGGAAACAACTATCCAATTGGCATTACTACTGTCGCAATTCTTCAAGGATCTACAGGATATCCCTACGAATTAGGTGAAGTGCTGAATATAAAATCGAGCAAATACCGTTTTGCTCAATTTTTCTTTTATGCTGGAAACACAGGCCAAAAGAAAGTATTTATTCGTCATTGGTACGATACTGTAGGCTGGACTGATTTTATTACCATTCCTTCATCAGAGGAACTAGAATCTGTTTTAAATACAGCAAAGCTTTATACGGACAGTCATGCTAATAACACGGAAATCCATGTCACACAGAACGATAAAACTAAATGGAATAACAGCCAGATTTTCAAATTGACTCAAGATGATGGAACGTTGGGAAAATTCTACAATGAAGATTTAAATAATATAACAAAAACAGGATTTTATTATATTTATTCATCGACCACGGAATTAAATGCTCCAATTAATAGAAATGGGTATTTGCTTGTCTATAATGTTGAAACTTATCCTTATCAAGAGTTTACTTCTTATTCGGGATATACAGATTCAATTCCAGACAATAGAAGAAAATTTATCCGAAATAAAAAGCAAGATTCAGAAGAGTGGACTCCATGGATGGAGATCGAATATTCACAAGGAGCACAAGCAAAAGCAGATAAAGCCTTAGCTGATGCAAAAAACTATGTTGACACAAATTATACAAATCAAAAATTAACCAAACTTACAGGGTCTAATGCAATTCAAGATGCAAGAACTGGAGGGGATGAGTATCCTCAGGGATTAACTTTAATAGATATAGGTCAAGGAAATAATACCGGTTACCCACTTCGTTATGGCTTCGTGAAAAATGAGAAATACAGTGATTTTAGATTTGCTCAATATTTTTATGGGACTGGAAATGAATCTGGCAGTTATATTGATAGTACCGGTACATGGATACGTCACTGGTGGAGTGGTTCAGGCTGGACAGCTTGGCACAAAATTTCTGGATTTGCACATGCGTATATCCGGACTACCGGCATACAGTATTTGGATAAAGCAGCCCATACAAAAATTCAGTTCAATCGCAAAATAAAAGATAGTCATAATGCTTTTGATACAAAGAATAGTAGATTCGTTGCTCCTAATGATGGAATGTTTTTAGTAGGAGTTGGGCTGTATATGATAAATACACCGGCTTACATCAATTTTCATTTGAAACTCTATCTAAATGGATCATTGTATAAACCAATTGACCATAAGAGAGGGGACTTTGTTGATAAGGAAAATGAAATGAACCTTGACTTAAATGGTAATGTAACCGTTCCTATGAACAAAGGTGACTATATAGAGATCTATTGCTATTGCAACTATCATGGTACTGATAGAAGAGGTGTATCCGATTATAACGAAGTATACAATTATATAGACATTCAAGAACTTGGAGGGCTTAACTATCCTACAGTATAAGTATAGGAGGAAAAACGATGATCGCAGAAGCAATCATGTATAAATACCCCAATACAGATCCAACAAAAGATTTTATCGTTCAAAATGACGGGGAAGGGTCTTATATAGCTGAATGGAACCTGCGCGCCCCAATCCCAACCCAAAAAGAACTCGAATCCTGGTGGGAAGAGCTACAAAAAAACCCACCGTATGAGCCGCCTGATCAGGTGGAGTTTCTCGCTCAGGAATTGTCCCAAGAAAAGCTGGCTCGTAAGCAGCTAGAAGAGCTGAACAAAACGTTGGGGAGCGAGCTGTCAGATATAAAGCTTTCATTACTTTCCTTGAAAGGAGATCATGCTGAATGAATTATTGGGTGCTTGCCCTCTATTATGAGTGGGCGACAACGGATATGGTGAAACAGGCCATCGCATATCAAGACTGTTCATTTGAGGACCTGGCAGAGGGTGTGAACAAAAAGCTAATCACATCTGACCAGTATAAAGAAATTACCGGTAAAGCCATGTAAGGCTTTTTTATTTTGCCTGTTTTTAGATCAAAAGGAGGATGAAGATGGTGAAGTATCAATATGAATTTCCTCTCGATAAGACTGGAAAAGCCGGAGCTGTAAAGCCCTATAGAGGAGAAAAAAGTGATTTTGTGACACCTGTTTCGAACTTGTCAGGTGTCGCGGAGATTTTAACAAACGCTGCCTTAAAGGCGACTGAGGCATACAGTCAGCTCGGGCAAGACAGGCTGGGCGCAGTTCTGGTTTCGAAAGTGAAGGGATGGGCGTATGCAGATCGTGAAGGTACGCTCTTTATAGAAGAAAGCGACAATAGCAATGCTTGGACAACGACAGCAACAGTTAATGTCCCAGCGGGTGTCCTGACAGCGACAGACTGGGTGTACCTTTCTAAACGCTATTACCGCTTCCGTTATGTGAACGGGAATCTTCAGCAATCTGAGTTTGTTTTATACCAATCAGTCGGTGCGGGAGAAATGGACGTGCGTTTAAATAGAAAAGCGCCTTTGCAGATAGACTTTTCGGAGCTTCAGACAGACGGTGGACGGCTGAAAGTGGAAGCTGGCAAGACGTTTGACTTTGTCTTTCATGAAAATGCCGAGTCCGCGGGTGAGGGTGCCGCGTTACCTGTGAACGGCACCGCACATTTACTCGTTGAAGTATACGGCACAGCGGAAACGAGTGAGGTGAAATTTTGGGGGAAATCAATGTCAGGACAGAAACTTCCGATCAGAGGCGTGAAATCTGATGATGCGTCCTCTGCCTCGAGTACGTTAGGGAAAGCTGAGGCGTGGGCCTTTAATATTAAAGGTTTCAAGGAGATCATCATGGAGATCGCCAGTATCACCGGCGGGACTCTTTCGATAAAAGGAACCGTGGTTTCATAACCATTTCGGCCCTCGGAAGGGAGGTGATCCGCATGTAAAGGAGGAGTGAGTAATGCAGCAAGAGATAGATGTGAATGTGTTTCAGCAGGATTTTGCAGACATGAAAGGTGAGCACAAAGCGCTGGAGCAAAGAGTTTCCGTATTAGAACGAGTATCTGACCGGCAAGATCAGCAAATCATGACGCTGAACGAAAAATTAAACAAAATTGATGAAAATACAACGTGGATTAAACGCACCATCACAGGTGCCATCATTACAGCAGTATGCACAGGGGTCATTGGCGGAGCCATCGCCATTATGTACAACCTGCTGCAGCATTAAAGGGGGATTTTTATGAAAATGTTTGACAAAGGCACGGTCATCAGGACGGTGCTTCTTTTGGTTGCATTAATCAACCAGACCATGCTGATGCTTGGCAAATCACCATTGGACATTCAGGAGGAGCAGGTCAATCAGCTTGCTGACGCTCTTTATTCTGCCGGATCTGTCATTTTCACAATTGGAACGACACTTGCCGCTTGGTTTAAAAACAACTATGTAACAGAAAAAGGGAAAAAACAGCGTGATTTGTTAAAGGAAAATAATCTGACCAAATAAGGAGAGATGAAAATGGTTAACATTATCCAAGACTTTATTCCAGTCGGTGCAAATAACCGTCCAGGCTATGCAATGACCCCGCTTTACATTACAGTGCACAATACTGCGAACACTGCAGCCGGAGCGGATGCTGAGGCCCATGCCCGCTATTTAAAAAATCCTGATACGGCGACAAGCTGGCATTTTACAGTTGATGATACAGAAATTTATCAGCATCTGCCTTTAAATGAAAACGGCTGGCATGCAGGAGATGGAAACGGCAGCGGCAACCGGGCTTCTATCGGGATTGAAATTTGTGAAAATACCGATGGGGATTTTGCACAAGCAACAGCAAATGCCCAGTGGCTCATCAAAACATTAATGTCTGAACACAATATCAGTCTCGCCAATGTCGTCCCTCATAAGTATTGGTCTGGGAAGGAATGTCCCCGAAAATTGTTGGATACGTGGGATTCGTTTAAAGCCGGAATTGGGGGAGGCGGCAGCCAAACTTACGTCGTGAAACAAGGTGACACGCTTACATCCATAGCGAGAGCGTTCGGTGTTACTGTTGCTCAACTGCGAGAGTGGAACAATATCGAAGACCCGAATGTCATTCAGGTCGGTCAAGTGTTAATTGTAAGTGCACCATCGTACGCTGAAGAACCAGAACTCTATCCGCTTCCTGACGGCATTATCAAACTAACAACGCCTTACACCTCAGGAGAACACGTCTTTCAGGTGCAAAGAGCACTGGCCGCCCTCTATTTTTACCCTGATAAAGGAGCTGTCAACAACGGAATTGACGGCATTTACGGACCGAAAACAGCTGATGCAGTTGCGCGTTTTCAGTCTGTTAACGGTCTAACCGCCGACGGTATTTACGGGCCGGCGACTAAAGCGAAGATCGCAGCACAATTAAGCTGATCACAGCGCACGAAAAATCCCGGAGTTTCTCCGGGATTTATTTTTTCTTCTTTAACTTTTTTAAAATTCCTGCACTCCGCTCCCTCACCCGAAGCGAATACCCGGAAAGGCCAAACTTTCCGTAATCAACAAACTTCACACGCCTCACCAATTTTTTCACTGTATCACCTGACAATATCCTCTGTTTGTTTTAGTATATGTAACCCTTATAAGAAAAGGAATAAGGACAAGAGCTGTTTTCTCTTGTCCTTTTAGTGTGATCATGCTTTTTTTCGTTTATACTCGTCAATCAGCCGTTCGTTTTCTTTGAAGATTCTTGCTGTATGCGGGCTGACTTGATAGCTTGCGACACTGGTGGTTGAACGTTTCTTCAGGATTTTAAACGACTTCGCCGCGCGGGGCTCGCATCCGTTTTGAAATGCGCGTTCCATTATCCTTCACCTTCCTCCTCAATTGGCAGCACCAAATCATATATGCTCGTTAATGATGTGAAAAGCAAATAATCAAATTCCGTGACAATGCTGTCAGACGTCAGCTTGATGACGTAACTCTGTGTCTCGATGATAAAAGGGATGAGAACCACTTTTCCGTATTGGTCGTAATAAACATCCTTTCGATCAAGACGAGTTTGCACGTCTGCCGGATCGTCCATATGCTCTGTTAACCGGTTTTTATCAGCCTGTGTCGAATAGTGACAAAGGGAGGCCGTTAAGTTCATTTTATCGGCATAGGTTTTCAGCAGTTTATCAATACCTTCAGCATATGCTTCTATACTTCCATAATAAACGTGGATCGGTTCGTTTTTCAATAGGTATTGGTATGTTTTCAGCCGATTGAGATACATGTGGAGCATTTCGTTGTTTTCTTCGAGAATTTCTCTTGTGTCTGTTTCCAGTTCGCTGCCGGCCAGTTTTTTGACGTATGCGCTTAAGAAGATGAAAGCGTCAATTAAAGCAAAACTGACGGCGACAATGAGATACCGTTCCCAGTGAGTAAACAGGGAAGAGGAATCATATGTCCAGTATACCATAGCGCCCAGAACAAACAGCAAATACCATGTTTTCCGGATAGCGGACATTTTTTCTTTGACCTTCGCTTCGAAACGCCACGTGGCATACACGTATAAGCCCAATCCGGCCATGATGCACCAGACCATGATCTGAAAGAATAAAAGCATACATCAATCCCTCACATCTGAAATAGGTTCTGCTTATTGTATTCGAGAGATACGGCTGGTTTTCCTGTTCCATCAAAAAAACCGCTCCTTTGACAGAAGCGGTGTAACATTAAAAAATCATATTTAAAATAAAGTAGGCGATGGCACCAAGTGTCGCTGAAATCGGAAGCGTGATGACCCATGTAATGAGCATCCGCTTGGCCGTACCCCAGTTTACGCCTTTTACCCGATGTGACGCACCGACGCCAAGGATTGATGAAGAAATGACGTGGGTTGTACTGACCGGCAAATGAATAAATGTGGCGCCGAAAATAATAGCTGCACCGGTTAAGTCAGCAGAAACACCGTTTACCGGACGAATTTTCATGATCTTTCCGCCAACGGTTTTGATGATTTTCCAGCCGCCGATTGATGTTCCGAGACCCATGGCTGTCGCGCAGGCGAATTGTACCCAGGTTGGAATATCGTTAGAAGAAGTATGTAAATTCGCTGTGATGAGAGCCATTGTGATAATTCCCATTGCTTTTTGCGCATCGTTTGTTCCGTGTGTATACGATTGCAGGGCAGCTGTTACAATCTGCACTCTGCGGAATTGCTTGTTCGTTTTCGCCAAATTGCTGTCTTTGAAGATCACCTTGACGATGCTGTAAAGAATAAACCCAAGGACAAAGGCAATAAGCGGTGAAAAGATAAGTGCTTCAATGATTTTAATGAATCCCTTATAATTTAACGCAGCAAATCCGGCTGACGCAATGGCGGCACCGGCAATAGCTCCGATGATGGCATGAGATGAGCTGCTTGGAATGCCGTAGTACCATGTGATCAGGTTCCAGGCAATCGCAGCGATTAATGCAGCCAAAATTACGACAGAGCCATTTTCTAATGTATAAGGGTCTACAATGTCTTTCGTAATGGTTTTGGCAACACCTGTAAATGTCATTGCTCCGATAAAGTTCATCACAGCCGCCATTATAATGGCATGGCGCGGTTTCAGCGCTTTTGTCGATACTGAAGTCGCAATTGCGTTCGCCGTATCATGAAACCCATTGATGAAATCAAACGCCAGAGCACAAATGACTATTAGTATCGTTAAAATTAATAAAATATCCATTTTAACCCCTCGTTACGCGTTTTTCATAATGATGGTTTCAAGATTATTGGCAACACTTTGGCAAGAGTCGGCAATTTCTTCAAGCGTTTCGTAAATTTCCCGATATTGAATAACTTTGATCGGATCTGTTTCATTTCCGAAAAGATTCTTTAATGATTTTCTGTGCAGGTTGTCACAGCTGTGCTCATACTCTTTAATTTTGATTGCGTGAGGCTGAATATCCTTTAAGCGGTTTTCTGCCAGCAGCTCAATCGTAATTAAAATTTCTTTGGCACATTCTCTGATGTATCCGCTGAATTTATCGATATGCTCGTCTGATGAAGTAATCGAGAAAATCTCCATCATGGCAGAGAAATGTTCGATTCCGTCGAGCACATCATCCAGGCTGTTTGTCAGCTGAAGGATATCTTCGCGTTCAATAGGAGTGATGAACGCTTTGTTAAGCTCTTTAATCATGACATGAACATGATTGTCACCTTTTGTTTCATATTCTTTTAACGTATCTGCAAATTCTTTAAGCGTCGTTTGGTTTGTGACCTTAAAGTTCACAAAATATTCGGCAGTTTCGTCTATATTTTTTGCGATTTCTGTTAAAAGGAGTGAGAACTTATCTTTTTTTCTTCTTATCATTAAAAACCCTCCATAGTTTGAATGAGACAATGCACACATCAAATTATTATATAGCCTTTTGTCGAAAAAAAACAGGTAAAGTCGAAAAAAACACGGCTTGACTTTTTCGGCAAATCATGTCCACTTATTTTGACCTACTTCGGTTTAAAAAAACGACCCAAGTTTGCACAATCTTTCTGCTTAACGTAAAAAGTATATCAAAAGTTGTATTTTTCCTGTCAACTTTTATCTTCTGTTTCACCAAAAAACGGTTCCCTAAACTAGGGAACCGTTTTATTAGATTGCTTTTCTTTTTTTCATCCCGTAATAAACAGGCAGTCCGGCAAGGCCGATGAGGATGGATAAACCGCAGCTCAGTGTATCTGTAATGAGTGTGCTTCCTAACACAAAGAATGAGCCTGCGATGGCCAAAATCGGCATGAATGGGTATAGCGGAACACTGTAGGCGCGCTTTTCTCCCTTTGTTCGCTTGCGGAGGATAAACACCGCAAAAAAGGCCATCACATAAAAAATGTAGATCATGAAAATAGAGATTTCCGAGAGCTTATCAGGGTTGCTGATCAGCATCAAAATCAAAGACACGGCAATTTGAAAGGAAATCGCAATCCAAGGTGTGCGGAACGTCGGGTGTACTTGTGACAGTTTTTCAGCAAATGGAAGCTGTTTGCGTTCTGCCATTGCAAATGATACACGCGGGAAAGATAGGATTTTTCCGTTTAAACAGCCGAAGATGCTGACAATAATCCCGACACTGATCAGCTTTCCGCCAATTGACCCGAACAGCATGGTGGCAGCAGTGCTTGTCGCATTTTCACCAAGTGTGACAATTTCGTTCGCAGACAGGATGTGAAGCAATGCAAAATTAATGAAAATATAGATGGCTGTTACGATTAATAATCCGCCCGTCATTGCGCGTGGCAGCAGCTTTTCGGGATTTTTCATTTCTCCGCCGAGAGCGGCCAAAAGAATCCATCCGTCGTAAGCAAACAATGTAGCCAAAATCGCTGCTCCGAAATTCATATCGGAAATGCTTTCGTTTACTGCTGTGAAGATGTGCTGATCGCCTTTCCAAAGGCCAAAGATGATGATGCATGCAATCGGAATCAGCTTTCCGATCGTTGTCAGTGTTTGGACAAAACCGCCGTATTTTGTACCGATAATATTAATGACGCATAAAAAGAGAACTGCTATAATTCCGATTACTTTTGATAGTCCAGATCCCCAGCCGAAAAGATTGGCCATTAAAGATCCAAAATATAAACCCAGCGCACCGATAATCGCCGGACCGTAAATGATAATCTGCACCCAGCCGCACAAAAATCCCCAAAACTCGCCGTACACTTCTTCAAGATACGTATAAAGCCCGCCGGTTTTTGGAATTTGCGTTCCGATTTCCGCGATTGTCAAACCGCCCGCCAATGTTAAAATACCGCCTAACAGCCAGGCAAAAAGCGCTGTCTTTGAATCACCTGAATAAGCGAGCACAGCGCCAGGCTTCATAAAAACACCTGAACCGATAATGGTGCCGATGACAAGAGTAAGGGCAAACAAGAGGCCTATCTCTTTTTTCAAACCGTTGTCTTCAGTATGCATGTTAACCTCCTATGATGTTGAAGCTTCATGAGAAGAATCTTTTTTTCATATTGTAAACCCTATTTTAGAAAAGTGAAATAAAATAAATTTTCTGATTTTCGATATTTGCTTTGTGTGTGGCTGATAAACCTGTGAAAACGCCTGCTTTAATAAGTTATAAGCGAATGAATATATGATTTTCTGGTTTAAAAGTTCGTGTTTTGCGGATGGGTTTTAACCGAAACAGAGGATGCGATGAGAACCCAGCAAAATAACGAACCTTCGCTGAAGCTGATATGTTGACTTTCCCATGCGAATAAAATACCTTGTAATTAGAACAATAAATATACAACTATGATATAATATCTCGAAATCGAGATAAAATGACCTGGAGGGACAGTATATGAAAGTCAACGGCATTCACCACGTGTCGGCATTAACGGCCGATGCACAAAAAAACTTAGATTTCTATAAGAAAGTATTAGGATTAAAGCTTGTCAAAAAATCAGTCAATCAGGATGAACCGACAATGTACCACCTGTTCTACGGAGATGAAGTGGCAAATCCGGGAACTGAGCTGACGTTTTTCGAGATCCCCCGCATTGCGCCGTTTCATGCGGGAACAAACAGTATTTCTTCTATTGGTTTGCGCGTTCCAAGCACAGAAGCCCTGCATTACTGGAAAGAACGTTTTGAAGAGCATCAGGTGGCGCATAGCGGCATTGTCCAAAGAGCGGGACGTGACATATTGGCATTCCAAGATCATGAAGGACAGCGCCTTGTGCTGACTGCTGATGAGAAAGGAAAAGGATATGGTCTGCCTGTTAAACAAAGCGGCATTCCAGAAGAATTTTCGTTTCGCGGGTTAGGACCGGTTGAATTGACTGTGCCCTTCGCTGAACCAACCTTACACGTATTGACGAATATTCTTGGATTTACAGAAATCAATCGTGAAACAGTCGAAGGACAAGGAACCGCCGTTATTTTGGAATCTGGAGAAGGCGGTGCGGCAACGGAAATCCATTTAATAGAAAGAAACGATCTTCCCCGTGAGCGCCAAGGCAAAGGAAGTGTTCACCATGTTGCATTTCGTGTAAGAGATGAAGAAGAACTTGCTGGGTGGCACCAGATCATCAGCCGGGAAGGCTATAGCAATTCCGGCATCGTTGAACGCTACTACTTCAAGGCACTGTATTTCAGAGAGCCGAACGGCATTTTGTTCGAGTTATCAACTGACGGACCGGGCTTTATGGTTGATGAAAACCTTGATGAGCTTGGCCAAACGATCGCACTTCCGCCGTATCTTGAGCATCGAAGAGCTGAAATTGAAGCAAAACTAAAACCGATACAATAAATTGTAATTGATTTGCCTTCCGGCGTTGCCGGAAGGCTTTTTTTATTATCATCATACATTTTGACATAAACGGGACGGCTTATTGGGGAGGAAATATCAGATGCTGATTGGGAGAAATGGCTTGAAACCTGTTGTGTATATGGGAGATTCGCATGAAATGGTCTCGGCAAAAATATTGTCTTTGTTTATTAATAGTTTATTCATATTTGCTTGTTACACTATTTCAAAGTTAGACAAAAAGGAGTGAAAAACAAGTGGAAAAGAAAAAACGCGAGCTGGATATCGTTCTCATCCTCATTTTGCTCGCATCTGCATTCTTAAATATCTATAACATTTGGAAGGACGACACGGTGAATCCTTATTACACCGCGGCAGTTACAAGTATGATGCAAAGTTTTCATAATTTCTTTTATGCTTCGTTCGATGCTGCCGGCTTTATAACAGTTGATAAACCGCCTATTACCTATCAAATCCAAACGATCAGTGCATTGATATTTGGTATGCATGGGTGGAGTGTTATTCTGCCTCAGGCATTAGCGGGTGTAGGTTCAGTCCTTCTTATGTACTTGCTGATTAAGCCGACATTCGGAAAAACAGCGGCGCGCATTGCCTCATTTGTTATGGCATGTACACCGATTGCTGTTGCTGTAGCACGTACAAACAATGTTGATGCATTATTGGTATTTTTCTTATTGTTGGCCACATGGCTTCTCTTTAAAGCGATCAGAAAAGGAAAGTTGATCTGGCTGTTAGCAGCATTTTTCGTCGTTGGAGTAGGCTTCAATACAAAAATGCTTCAAGCTTATATGATTTTGCCGGCCTTCTTATTGTTCTATCTGATTGCGGCAAACGCCACAATAAAGAAAAAAATCATTTCCTTGGTAAGTGCTTTAGCCGTATTAGCAGCCGTTTCCTTATCATGGCCGCTCATTGTTGACAATATCCCTGCAAGTAAGCGGCCTTATATCGGAAGCAGCCAGACCAACTCCGTTTTGGAATTGGCTTTCGGATATAACGGGATTCAGCGGCTGACAGGCCAAAATTCCGGCGGCGGCCAGGGCGGATCAAACGGAGAGGCTTCAAAAGAAATGTCTTCTTCTGATAACAGTTCAACACAAAATCAAGCACCGCCTAATCAGTCATCAAGCAGTAACTCATTAAGTGATGACAAATCATCAAATGGCAATATGACGGCACCTCCATCCAATGGTGAAATGCCAAGCGGCGGTCAAGGAGGCCCTCCAAGCGGAGGAGATGGCGGCCAAGGCGGCCAAGGCGGACCTGGCGGAGACGGAGGGAAAGGCGGTACAGGCACCGGATCGAAAATGCAATCAGGTTCAGGAATGTTCGGAACGGGAACTCCCGGTCCGCTGCGGCTTTTCCAACAAGAATTATCTGATCAAATCAGCTGGCTTCTGCCATTTGCGATCTTTGGAATCGCAGGCTTACTGATCGCGGGGGCAAGAGAAAGAAGAAGATTATCTGCAGAGCAGAAGGAAACGGTGTTCTGGGTTGCATGGCTTGTTCCGATAGCCGGATTTTTCAGTGTTGCAGAATTTTTCCATCATTATTATCTCATTATGCTGGCACCGCCGATAGCGGCTCTTGTCGGTGCGGGATGGGTTGCCCTTGTTCACCTGTACCGCAATCAGACAGGCTGGAAATCATGGCTTCTGCCGGCAGCGATGATTGCCACAACTGGATTTGAATTGTTTATTCTCAGAAACTACAACGATCAATTCGGTGCAGGCTGGAGCATTGGCGTAGGTGTGATCGGCGTGATGTCAGCGATTGCGCTGCTGTTGTTCAAACAGCGCCAAAAACCGATCAGTTATTATGTATCTCTTGCAGCTCTTCTCGCATTGCTGGTGATGCCGATTTATTGGGCAAGCACACCGCTTCTGTACGGGGGCAACAGCTCACAGCCTGAAACAGGTCCTCAGCTTGCATCCATGAGCGGAAAAGGCATGGGAATGTCTGATGCCACTGTAAATGAGAAACTGATCAAATATTTAGAGGAGAATAACTCCGGAGCTGAGTACTTATTCGCCACAACCGACTCGAACACAGCAGCGCCATATATTATTAAAACGAAAAAAGCTGTCATGGCTATTGGCGGATTCAGCGGTTCTGACCCGGCTATCACGCTGACTCAATTCAAAAAGCTTGTAAAAGAAGGAAAAGTGAAATACTTCTTGGCTTCTGGAAGAGGAAGAGGCGGAAACAATGACATTGTTGAATGGGTTGAGAAAAACGGGAAAGAAGTGTCTTCAGATAAGTGGCAATCAAGTTCTGATCAACAATCATCATCTGATCAGAAAACAGAAAATACTGATACATCAAGCAACAGCAAGTCTTCAGGCGAAAACAGCCAAATGGGCGGCGGGCCTGGCGGAATGAATCAGTCAGCTACATTATACGAACTACATGCTGATGAATAGGAGGAAAAAACATGACCAGACATATTCAATATTCAGTGGTTGTACCCGTGTATAACGAAGAGCTTGTCATTCATGAAACCTATCAGCGCTTAAAAGAGGTCATGGATCAAACGAAGGAAAACTACGAGCTGCTTTTTGTCAACGATGGAAGCAAAGATCACAGCATTGAGATTTTAAGAGAACACAGCCTGCTCGATCCGAGAGTGAAAATCATTGATTTTTCAAGGAACTTTGGGCACCAGATCGCCATTACAGCGGGTATGGATTATGCACAGGGAAATGCAATCGTCGTCATTGACGCCGATTTGCAGGACCCTCCTGAACTGATTTTAGATATGATTGAAAAGTGGAGGGAAGGCTATGAGGTCGTGTACGCCGTGCGGACAAAACGAAAAGGGGAAACCTTTTTCAAAAAACAAACTGCGGCTTTGTTTTACCGGCTTCTAAGCAGCATGACGGATATTGATATCCCGATTGATACAGGGGATTTCCGGCTCATGGACAGAAAAGTCTGTGACGAAATGAAGAGATTAAAAGAAAAAAATCCTTTTGTCAGAGGGCTCGTCAGCTGGGTGGGCTTCAAACAGACAGCGGTCGAGTATGTACGCGATGAAAGGCTTGCCGGAGAAACAAAGTACCCGCTCAAGAAAATGCTGAAGCTTTCAATGGACGGCATCACGACATTTTCTCACAAACCGCTGAAACTGGCGAGCTATGCGGGGATGTTAATGTCAGGTGCGGGATTTCTGTATATGTTTATCGTGCTGTATCTGAAGCTATTCACAGACAGCACGATTACCGGCTGGTCATCACTTATTGTGATCCAACTCCTGTTCAGCGGCATCGTCCTTTTGATTCTGGGGATGATCGGCGAATATATCGGCAGAATCTATGATGAAGCCAAAGACAGGCCGCTTTACATCGTTCAGAAATCGTATGGAATTGACAATAAAAGACTCTATAGGGACCAGCATATGTCATAAACCTGAAACCCCTGTCTGTGACGGACAGGGGTTTTTTGTTCTGTGCGAAGATCAAAGCAACAGATGTTGATCGTTTTATGGGACTAAGGGATTGTGAACTTACACTGCGGTTCAGTCATGCTGAAATAAAAGCACAAAGCTTAAAGATTTCGTCTTCGGCTGCTGCATGTCAGCTGTTATATTGAGGGGCTTTTAAAAAACGCATGATTAGAGCCGTACCAGTTATGTTTAATAGAATACTGGCATCCAGTGTAATTCCCTATGCCAATGTCGATTCAGATAGGAGAAAGCTTAGCACAGAAAAGCTAATCCTGACCAGATCATGCTCAATCCCACGGTTTTCATGTTCATACCTCTTTCTCAAACAAGCATCTTATGAGAATGATGTCAGTCTGAATGATATACAGATTATCTCGTTAGAAAGTTTCAAAGGGAGATAGGTCTTTTGTTCAATAAAAAGCCTCAGACCGCTTTTGCGGCCTGAGGCGTTATGTCTTACGAAGTTGTTTCTTCTTTTTGGTCGAGTTTGATTTTTTTCGTCATTTCTTTGCCGTTTCTGAGAATTTTCACTTCAACTGTGTCACCGATGTTTGCGTCCTTATATAAGATATTGCGCAATTCACTGCCTGTATCGATTTCTTTGCCCTTCAGGCTGATGATAATATCCTCCGCTTTCAATCCAGCCTTTTCAGCAGGAGAGCCTGAAGCGACCTCACGGATGTATACGCCCTTATTTAGCTGATTGCCGAACAGGCCGAGTGTGCCTTCTTGGTAGTTTTGCGGCACTTGTTCTAAATCAAGCATGCTGACACCGATATACGGACGTTCAATTTGTCCTTTAGAGAGCAATTCTTCTGCAATCGGTTTTACGTCATTGCTTGGAATTGAAAACCCGATGCCTTCTACATCATCTTCACTGATTTTCATGCTGTTAATGCCGACAATTTTGCCGGAAGTATTTAATAATGGACCGCCGCTGTTACCTGGGTTAATCGCCGCGTCAGTTTGAATCACATTAATGCTTGTTTGACCGGCTGATGTTGACATTGATACCGTTCTGTCCACACCGCTTACAATTCCTTGTGTTACTGTGCGGGACAAGTCTTTTCCGAGCGGATCTCCAATCGCAATGACGGTCTCGCCTGTTCTGAGATCAGATGAATCACCGAAGCTTGCCACTTTTGTTACGTGGTCATCACTGATTTGGAGGACCGCTAAATCTGTTAATGAGTCACTCCCTACCAGCTTTGCTGTCACCTCAGTGCCGTCATATAAAGAGACCTTCAGGGAAGATGCCCCTTCTACGACGTGGTTATTCGTAATAATATAAGCCTTGCCGTTCTCTTTTTTGAAAATGACACCAGATCCTGAACCGCTTTCTGTATCTTCGCTGGAACCAGATGAACTAGAGCCGAACAAAGAGCTGTTTGACTGAGCCTGAAGATTTGTAATGCCGACAATCGCCGGTGAAATGTCTTCCACCATATCTGAGATTTTAGAAGCATCCTCGCTCTTGAATGCAGATGAGCTGCTTGAGCTTGACGAGCTTTTGCTAGATTCAGAGGACGTGCTTTTAGCTGTAACCGATTGTGTTTGCTGCTGGCTGGATGATTGTTTTGAAGTGTCCTGAGCATCATGGTCGCCAAGCGGTGTAAACGTGTAAATGCCAAGGGCGATACTGCCGCCGATTACTCCGCCTAGCAGCGGTCTGAACCATCCGAACCCACGTTTTTTCTTCTCCTGATCATGAATGACATTACGGGCTGAGTAGGAGGTGCTCTGATCGTTCTCTTTTGCTAGCAAGACCTCACTCTCATTGCCTTCCGTTCTGTTTTCGTCACGATAGTTATCCATCATGTTCACTCCGTTTCTCTATTTTCACTGATTTCTATTTTGATTATGATAGGTTTATGACTTGAGTTTATCATAAACAAAAACTGTGGGATAAAAATGAAAAGATTATGGGAAATTGTGAAAAAGTGCGGAAAACGGTACACTTCATATTGTATATGAAAGGACTGAGTCGATGGAACAGATTGGATTGATTGGATATGGCAGCATGGCCGATATGATCGCCAGGCAGCTGTTGAAGCATGAAAAAATCAAGGAGCACGAGCTCTTTATTGAAACAAGAACGAAGGGGGGGCGGCTGCAGGCGCTGAAGTCAGATTATCCACATGTATCGGCTGATCCGCTCGAGAACTGGGCGGAAACGTGCCGTTTGATTTTTATATGTGTCCCGCCGCTAAATGTTATTGAAACGCTGCGCCGTCTGCACCCGTATGTGAACAGAAATACGCATATCGTTTCCATTGCCGCCGGTGTGCCGTTGCGTCTTTTGGAGGCTGAAACGGAAGCCAGTATATCACGTTTCATTCCTGCGATTACATCTGAAGCAGGAGCAGGCATCTCGCTTGTCGTTCACAGTGAAGCACTGACAGCGGATAAAAAAGAACGCCTGAATGAACTGTTATCGATTTTTAGCCGTGTACGAGAAATCAAAGAATCGAATTTGGATGCCGCCAGCAATTTGACGAGCTCGGCACCAGGGTTCATAGCAGCAGTCTTCGAAGAACTGGCGCTGTCTGCAGTCAGAAACAGCAGCCTGTCCAAAGAAGAAGCCTTTGATTTTCTGATTCATTCACTATACGGAACTGGCAAGCTGCTGATCGAAAAGAAGATGTCCTTCGGGGAAACGCTGGAACGTGTCGCAACGAAAGGCGGAATTACAGGAGAGGGAGCTGAAGTGATACACGCTTCTGTGCCGGACGTTTTTGATGAGGTGTTTGAAAGAACCTTGAAAAAATATAAGCTGCTTACAGAACAGGTGGAGAAACAGACATGAATCCTTGAAAGAGGATTCTTTTTTTATCATTAAATCGTTGTGATTTTCCTCAGTTATATTGCATTTTTCCTCTTTTTTTAATATAATTTGTTAGAATATTCATAATTTAGTAAAAAAGGAGGAGCGTTATGAAACTGTACATGTCAGTAGATATGGAAGGTATTTCGGGTCTTCCGGACGATACCTTTGTGGATTCCGGCAAGCGCAATTATGAACGCGGGCGTCTCATCATGACTGAAGAAGCAAACTACTGTATTGCCGAAGCGTTTAACAGCGGGTGTACCGAGGTGCTTGTCAATGACAGCCATTCGAAGATGAATAATCTGATGGTTGAAAGGCTTCACCCTGAAGCAGACTTGATATCCGGTGACGTCAAACCATTTTCAATGGTAGAGGGGCTGGATGATACGTTTACAGGCGCTTTGTTTCTCGGGTATCATGCGAGAGCTTCAACACCCGGCGTGATGTCACACAGCATGATTTTCGGCGTCCGTCATTTTTACATAAACGATCGGCCCGTCGGTGAGCTCGGGTTAAATGCATACGTTGCCGGTTATTATGATGTCCCGGTCATTATGGTAGCCGGAGACGACCGTGCGGCGAAGGAAGCGGAAGAGCTCATTCCGAATGTTACGACAGCCGCTGTTAAACAAACCATTTCAAGATCCGCAGTGAAGTGTTTGTCCCCCGCGAAAGCCGGCCGGCTGCTGACAGAAAAAACCGCCTTTGCCCTGCAAAACAAGGACAAAGTCAAACCGCTCACACCGCCTGACAGACCGGTTCTGAGCATTGAGTTCGCCAATTACGGCCAGGCAGAATGGGCGAATCTGATGCCGGGAACTGAAATAAAGCCGGGAACCACAACCGTTCAATTTCAGGCGAAGGACATGCTTGAAGCCTATCAGGCGATGCTTGTCATGACTGAGCTTGCGATGCGGACATCATTCTGCTAAAGGGGTGTTGAGGCTTTGGCGCGATACATGATGAAGCGTTTTTGGGCAATGGTAGCTACGATTTTGGTGATTACCACTTTGACTTTTGTTCTCATGAAGGTCATTCCCGGATCTCCTTTTAACGAGGAGAGAGGCACAAATGAAGCCGTTCAAAAAAATCTCGAAGCCTACTATCACTTAGACGATCCTCTCATTTTCCAATACATCATCTACCTAAAATCCATCATTACATTCGATTTCGGACCTTCAATTAAAAAACCGTCAGACAGCGTAAATGATATGCTGGAACGCGGTTTTCCCGTTTCCTTTGAGCTTGGAATGACAGCCATTGTCATTGCCGTGATCTCTGGACTGGTGCTGGGCGTAATCGCTGCGCTCCGCCGCAATGGCTTTTTGGATTACGCCGCGATGAGTCTCGCGGTACTCGGCATCTCCATCCCGAATTTTATTCTGGCAACATTGCTTATTCAGCAATTTGCTGTCAATCTCAAACTATTTCCCGCTGCCACATGGACGAGCCCGATTCATATGGTGCTTCCGACCGCAGCGCTTGCTGTAGGGCCAATGGCGATCATTGCCAGGCTGACACGGTCAAGCATGGTCGAAGTCCTGACACAGGATTATATCCGCACAGCAAAGGCAAAAGGACTTTCTCCGTTCAAAATTATCGTAAAACACGCACTCAGAAATGCACTCATGCCCGTCATTACCGTCCTGGGCACACTCGTCGCCAGCATCTTAACAGGAAGCTTTGTCATTGAAAAAATCTTTGCCATTCCGGGAATGGGAAAATATTTTGTTGAAAGTATTAATCAGCGGGACTATCCCGTGATTATGGGAACGACCGTTTTTTACAGCGTCATTCTGATCATCATGCTGTTTTTGGTCGATTTGGCCTACGGTCTGCTGGACCCGCGCATTAAACTGCATAAGAAAGGGTGAAGCGTGTGAATCTCCCTGTACAAACAAATGAACGCCAGCCAAAGCAGCACATTCAGGTGCCGGATGAGTGGTTTGTCTCGAATCACGAAAAAAATCGAGAAGCCGATTCGGTCAAGCGGCCGAGTTTGTCATACACGCAGGATGCTTGGAGGAGGCTGAAGAAAAATAAATTAGCGATGGCGGGACTCTTTATTCTTTTATTTCTATTTGTCATGGCAGTAATCGGGCCCCTTTTATCACCCCATAGTGTCGCGCGCCAATCGCTGACCGAACAAAATCTCCCGCCCTCAGCCGATCATTGGTTCGGCACCGATGAGCTCGGCCGGGATGTGTTTACCCGAACATGGTACGGAGCGAGGATTTCGTTATTTGTCGGAGTCATGGCAGCGCTGATTGATTTTATGATCGGAGTTATCTACGGGGGTGTTGCCGGCTATAAAGGCGGCAGGACTGACAGCATCATGATGCGGATTATCGAAGTGCTGTATGGCTTGCCGTATCTCCTTGTTGTCATTTTGCTGATGGTGCTGATGGGGCCGGGACTGGGCACCATTATTGTGGCGCTGACTGTGACCGGATGGGTCGGCATGGCGAGAATTGTAAGAGGACAGGTGCTTCAGATTAAAAATTATGAATACGTACTCGCATCGAAAACCTTTGGTGCGAAAACATTTCGCATCATCCGGAAGAATCTGCTGCCGAATACAATGGGAGCGATCATCGTACAAATGACATTAACCGTACCTGCCGCTATATTCGCAGAATCATTTTTAAGCTTTCTCGGCCTCGGCATACAGGCTCCGTTTGCTAGCTGGGGTGTGATGGCGAATGACGGTCTGCCTACGATTTTGTCTGGGCATTGGTGGCGCTTGTTTTTTCCGGCCTTTTTCATCTCCTTAACGATGTATGCGTTTAATGTGCTTGGAGACGGATTACAGGATGCGCTCGACCCTAAGCTGAGGAGGTAGCTGTATGGAAAAAGTTCTGTCAGTCCAAAATCTGCACGTTTCTTTTACGACTTACGGCGGTACGGTTCAGGCGGTCAGAGGGGTTAGCTTTGATTTGTATCAAGGTGAAACCTTTGCAATCGTCGGCGAATCCGGCTGCGGCAAAAGCGTTACCTCCCAAAGCATCATGGGTCTGCTTCCGCCCTACTCGGCGAAAGTGACGGACGGCAGCATCCTATTTAAAAACAAAGACCTTTGCCGTCTCTCTGACAAAGAAATGAGAAGCATAAGGGGAGCCGACATATCTATGATTTTTCAAGACCCGATGACAGCGTTAAACCCGACGCTGACTGTCGGAGATCAGCTGGGGGAAGCACTCCTGCGCCATAAAAACATGAGCAAGAAGGCGGCGAGGGAAGAAGTGCTTTCCATGCTGTCATTGGTCGGCATTCCAGATCCCGAAGAGCGTCTCAAACAGTATCCCCACCAATTCAGCGGCGGCATGAGACAGCGGATTGTCATTGCGATGGCGCTGATTTGCGAGCCTGATATATTAATCGCAGACGAACCGACCACCGCTCTTGATGTGACCATTCAGGCACAGATTTTGGAGCTGTTTAAAGAGATTCAAAGAAAAACGAATGTGTCTGTCATTCTGATTACACACGATTTAGGGGTCGTTGCTCAGGTTGCTGACAGAGTTGCAGTTATGTATGCCGGTAAAATGGCGGAGATCGGCACGAGAAAAGATATTTTTTATCAGCCGCAGCACCCTTATACGAAAGGGCTGCTGAATTCTGTCCCGCGGTTGGATATGGAGGGCGCAGAGCTGATTCCGATTGACGGAACGCCGCCGGATTTATTTTCACCTCCGCCAGGCTGCCCGTTTGCCGCCCGCTGTCCGAACAGGATGATCGTGTGTGACAGGGTATACCCGGGCCAGACCATCAGATCTGACACGCACACCGTCAACTGCTGGCTGCAGGATCAACGGGCTGAACATGCGATGCTGTCTGGAGGTGCAAAGGATTGATCATGAAAAGGGGGAAGAGGATGAAACGAGTGAAAAAGCTATGGGGAATGGGCTTTGCATTAGGACTTTCGTTTGCGCTGATGGGATGTACAGCGAACGAACAGGCCGGAAAGGAAAGCGGTCATGATAAGGCAAAAACAAGCGGGGAAAAGGTGCTGTATTTAAATAACGAAAATGAACCGACTTCGTTCGATCCGCCGATCGGTTTTAATAATGTGTCGTGGCAGCCGTTAAATAACATCATGGAGGGGCTGACACGTCTTGGCAAAGAGAATGAGCCTGAACCGGCAATGGCGGAAAAGTGGTCTGTTTCAAACGATAAAAAAACCTACACATTTACGATTCGGGAAAATGCGAAATGGACAAACGGAGATCCGGTAACGGCCGGAGATTTTGAATACGCGTGGAAACGGATGCTTGATCCGAAAAAAGGCGCTTCATCTGCGTTTCTCGGCTATTTTATTGAAGGCGGCGAAGCGTATAACAGCGGGAAAGGGAAAAAAGACGATGTGAAGGTGACGGCAAAGGATGACCGAACCCTTGAAGTAACCCTTGAAGCACCGCAAAAATACTTTCTCAGCGTCGTGTCCAATCCGGCGTATTTTCCAGTAAACGAAAAGGTCGATAAAGAAAATCCAAAGTGGTTTGCTGAGGCAGATACATTTGTCGGGAACGGTCCGTTTAAGCTGACGGAATGGAAGCATGATGACAGCATCACAATGGAAAAAAGCGACATGTATTGGGATAAAGATACCGTGAAGCTTGATAAGGTGAAATGGGCGATGGTCAGTGACAGAAATACAGATTATCAGATGTTTCAGTCTGGTGAACTGGATACCGCTTATGTCCCTGCTGAATTAAGCGATCAGCTGCTGGATCAGGACAATGTCAGTATTGTTGACCAGGCGGGCCTCTATTTCTACCGATTTAATGTGAACATGGAGCCATTCCAAAATGAAAACATCAGAAAAGCCTTTGCGATGGCTGTCGATCAGGAGGAAATTGTAAAATACGTCACGAAAAATAACGAAAAACCTGCGCACGCCTTTGTATCGCCTGGATTTACGCAGCCTGATGGCAAGGATTTCCGTGAAGCGGGCGGAGACCTGGTCACGACAAATGAAAGCAAAGCGAAGCAGCTGCTGGAAAAGGGCATGAAGGAAGAAAACTATGATAAGCTTCCTGCGATTACTCTTACTTACAGCACAAAGCCGGAGCATAAAAAGATTGCCGAGGCGATCCAGCAAAAATTGAAAAATACTCTAGGTGTCGATGTGAAGCTGGCCAATATGGAATGGAACGTATTTTTAGAGGATCAAAAAGCGCTGAAATTCCAATTCTCTCAAAGCTCCTTTTTGCCTGACTACGCAGACCCTATCAGTTTTCTGGAAGCCTTCCAAACAGGAAATTCGATGAACCGCACAGGCTGGGCCAATAAAGAATACGATCAGCTGATCAAGCGGGCGAAACATGAAGCTGATGAAAAAACGCGTTTCTCCCTAATGCATCAAGCAGAAAAGCTGCTGGTCAATGAAGCGCCGATTATTCCGGTTTATTTCTATAACCAGGTCAACCTGCAAAACGAAAATGTGAAGGGAATCGTCCGGCATCCTGTCGGCTATATCGATTTAAAATGGGCAGATAAAAACTGACGCCGGCGATTGAGGAAATACTGCTCTCTTATGCGAAGGAGCGGTATTTTTTCTCTTTCTTGCACGTATACGTAGGGTGCAGAGCAAATGAAAGGAGTGATTCAGTTGAATCACAAGCCGAAAGCGCTGAAAAAGGGTGATACAGTCGGAGTGATCGCGCCTGCAAGCCCGCCGGATCCAAAAAAGCTTGACACCGCGCTTTTATTTTTAAAAGAGCTCGGACTTCAGGTGAAATTGGGCAAGGCACTGAAAAACCAGCACGGCTACTTAGCGGGACAAGATGATGAGCGGCTGGCTGATCTTCATGAGATGTTCAGAGACGAGGAGGTAAAAGCAGTGCTGTGCGCATGCGGGGGTTTTGGGACAGGACGTATCGCCGCCGGCATTGATTTCAGCTTAATCCGCAAACATCCTAAAATCTTTTGGGGATACAGCGATATTACGTTTTTACATACTGCCATCCATCAAAACACAGGTCTTGTC
Organism: uncultured Bacillus sp.; assembly: GCF_958411575.1. Lineage (NCBI taxonomy): Bacteria > Bacillati > Bacillota > Bacilli > Caryophanales > Bacillaceae > Bacillus > uncultured Bacillus sp. The sequence goes on along the minus strand of NZ_CATYRA010000009.1, from coordinate 138,893 downwards.
ACCTTCCATGGCCCGATGCTCAGCTCAGATATTGGTCTCGACGACGTTCACCCGCTGACAAAAGCGTCGTATGAGCAGCTCTTCCAAGAGACGGAATTTACCTATACAGAAGAGCTTTCTCCGCTGACCGTGCTTGTTCCCGGAAAAGCGGAAGGCGAGCTTGTCGGAGGAAATCTCTCTTTACTGACGTCTACGCTGGGCACGCCGTTTGAAATTGATACGAGAGGGAAGCTTCTGTTTATTGAAGATATTGACGAGGAGCCATATCAAATCGACCGGATGCTGAATCAGCTGAAAATGGCAGGAAAGCTGACGGATGCAGCCGGAATTCTTGTTTGTGATTTTCACAACTGTGTCCCGGTGAAGAGGGAGAAATCTCTGTCGCTTGAGCAGGTGCTTGATGACTATATTCTATCGGCGGGCAAGCCTGCTCTGAGAGGATTTAAAATCGGCCACTGCTCACCGAGTTTCGCCGTACCGATCGGTGCGCAAGCTGCTATGAATACAGCACATAAAACAGTCGTCATCGGGGCGGGCGTTTCAAAAGGGGCGCTGAAGACATGAAAATCATGCGAATAGAAACAAACCGAATCGCCGTACCGCTGACAAAGCCGTTTAAAACCGCGCTTCGCACTGTGCATACGGCTGAATCGGTCATCGTAAGGATCACTTATGACAACGGCGCAATCGGATGGGGAGAAGCGCCTCCGACGATAGTGATTACAGGAGACAGCATGGATAGTATTGAAAGTGCAATTCACAATGTCTTGAAGCCGGCACTGCTTGGAAAAAGCCTGTCCGGCTGTGAAGCTATTCTGCACGACATACAGCATCTTCTTACAGGAAACCAGAGCGCTAAAGCGGCTTTGGAAATGGCGGTATACGACGGTTGGGCGCAGATGTGCGGACTGCCGCTTTATCAAATGCTCGGCGGATACCAAGATACGCTGGAAACAGATTATACCGTCAGTGTCAACTCACCTGAAGAGATGGCAACGGATGCCGAGAATTATCTCAATCAAGGCTTTCAGGCGCTGAAAATAAAGGTCGGGAAAGATGATATCGCAACAGATATCACGCGTATCCAAGAAATCAGAAAACGTGTCGGGTCAGCCGTGAAACTTCGATTAGACGCCAATCAGGGGTGGACGCCGAAGGAAGCGGTAACTGCTATTCGGAAAATGGAGGATGCCGGTCTTGGCATTGAACTTGTCGAGCAGCCTGTCCATAAAGATGATCTCGCTGGGCTTAAAAAGGTGACAGATGCGACAGACACACCGATTATGGCTGATGAAAGTGTTTTTACGCCGCGGCAGGCGTTCGAAATTCTTCAAACCCGGAGCGCTGACTTGATCAATATTAAATTGATGAAAGCAGGCGGCATTAGCGGAGCAGAGAAAATCAATGCCATGGCTGAGGCGTGCGGGGTAGAGTGCATGGTCGGCAGCATGATCGAAACGAAGCTGGGCATTACGGCCGCGGCGCATTTTGCGGCAAGCAAAAGAAATATCACACGCTTTGATTTTGATGCGCCGCTGATGCTGAAAACAGATGTCATCAAAGGTGGCATAACATACAGAGGCAGCACGATTGCGATGCCTGACAGACCAGGTCTCGGAATCACTGGAGCTGCGCTATTGAAAGGGGAAATAGAGCAATGATGCACACTGTCATATCAGCAGTGGCCAACATCTGGACAGCGCCTGATTCACCTCGTCCATCTGATCAAGCGATGCTTCGTCCTACCGTATTGATCAGAGACTGGCTGGAGCGCATGACGTATGATGAGCGGCTTGGATTATGTACAGACAATGTGATCCAAACTCAGGTTCTCTTTGGCGAAAAGGTACTGGTGACGGCGGAACAGGGTGAATGGGTTTCTGTAATCGTGCCGAGCCAGCCATCCCGAAAAGATTCACGCGGATATCCGGGCTGGATGAAAAAGAACCAGCTGAAAAAAACAAGTCCCATCCATACGCAAAAGGATGTCATGATCAGCAAACCTGCTGCCTTTTTGTACAAAAGCAATGGAGAAAAGGAGATCGAACTGAGCTTTTTGACGGTTCTCCCCCTTCTTGCAGAAGAAAACGGGTATTTTAAAGTTTCGACCGTTTTGGGGGAAAGGTTTGTGAAGAAAACTGATGCAGTGCCTGTCCGCGAACAGAAAGGGACTGCTGAAGACATCATTCAAACGGGGGCGTTTTTTCTCGGGCTTCCCTACCTGTGGGGAGGGATCAGCGGGTTTGGATTTGATTGTTCCGGGTTTATGTACAGTATATTTAAGGCCAATGGATACAGCATCCCCCGTGATGCAGGAGATCAGGCAAAGGCGGGGGAGGAAATCCCGCTTGATGATATGAAAGCCGGTGACCTGCTGTTTTTTGCTTATGAGGAAGGAAAAGGAGCGATTCACCACGTCGGTCTGTCCGTCGGCGGCGGGAAAATGCTTCATTCTCCAAAGACGGGAAAATCAATCGAAATTCTTACATTAAAAGAGACAATCTATGAAAAAGAACGATGTGCGGTACGCCGCTGTGTTTTAGAATAAGGAGGTAGACAAATGACGCCACTGCCTTTGTTAGAGGTCAGCCAGCTGAAAATGCATTTTGACGCAGGAAAAAAGCGGACAGTCAAAGCCGTCGACGGGGTCACCTTTCACATTCATGAAGGAGAAACGTTTGGGCTAGTCGGTGAATCAGGGTGCGGGAAATCAACCTTGGGGAGAGTGCTGATGCGCCTTTATCAGCCAACAGAAGGAAGTGTGAAATACCGCGGCACCAACCTTCACGCACTTAGTGAGAAAGAGCAGTTTGCCTTTAACCGCAAGCTGCAAATGATTTTTCAGGATCCTTATGCTTCGCTGAACCCGCGCATGACCGTTCGAGAAATCATTTTGGAGCCGATGGAAATTCACAACCTTTACAATACCCACAAAGCGCGGCTTCTCGTCGTGGACGAGCTGCTTGAGGCAGTAGGGCTTCACCCTGATTTTGGCAGCCGTTATCCCCATGAATTCAGCGGCGGGCAGAGACAAAGAATCGGGATTGCCAGAGCACTGTCGCTCAATCCTGAATTTATCGTGGCAGACGAACCGATTTCTGCACTTGATGTCTCGGTTCAAGCGCAGGTGGTCAACCTGCTGAAGCGGCTTCAAAAAGAGAAAGGGCTCACGTTTTTATTTATTGCCCATGACCTTTCGATGGTGAAGCATATCAGTGACAGGATCGGTGTTATGTACTTAGGGCACATGATGGAAATTACAGAGAGCGGCACCTTGTATCGCGAACCGCTGCATCCCTATACAAAGGCGCTTTTGTCCTCGATTCCGATTCCTGACCCTGAATTGGAGGACAAGCGTGAGCGCATCCTCTTAAAAGGGGAGCTGCCGAGCCCGGTCAATCCGCCGAGCGGCTGCGTGTTTCGGACCCGCTGTCCGGAGGCGATGCCTGAATGCGGGGAATCCCGTCCCCACCTTCAGGAAATTGAAGCCGGCAGATTTGTCGCCTGCCATTTGTATCGAAATGCTGAGACGACAGAAAAGGTGAGATAATCAAAAAAAGACTGGCTCCGGAGCCAGTCTTTGCTTTTATCATTGATGTAAAAATTTCACGCAAACGGGGTAAGGGACAGAGACAGTTGATGGAAGCACAGTCAATCGGCCGGTTTCTTTGTCTCTTTCAAACAGGACAAGGTTGCCTGTTTCTTCATTTGAAGCGACAAGGAATCCTTCCGTTGGATCAAATACAAAATCCCGAGGCCAGTTTCCTTCTGTCGAAACTCTTTCCACGAAAGCCAGCTCGCCTGAATATTGATTCACTTCAAATACAGCGATACTGTCATGGCCGCGGTTTGCGACGTAAACAAAACGGCCGTCCTGTGTGACATGAATGGCGCTTCCCTGGCTGTTATCTGTAAAATCATCAGGGATGGCAGAGACGACTTGGATTTCTCTAAATTCGCCGGCTGTCGGATTATATTCAAGCGCAATCACTTCATTGCTTAATTCTGTCATCACATAAGCGTATTTTTCTTTCGGGTGAAAAGCGATATGGCGAGGTCCTGCGCCGGGAGCGAAGGAATGGCTTCCGGATTCAGCCAATACGCCGTCTTTCAGCTTATAGGTGTACAGCTTATCTGTACCTAAATCAACCGCTACCACATAATTGTGTTCAGGTGTGAACCCGGCATAGTGTGTATGCGGTTTTTCTTGTCTTTCGTGCGGTCCTTTTCCTGTGTGAGCGGCTTCTGTAGCAGGTGATTGCAAGCTTCCGTCTTCCTGAACCGGAAAAGCGTGTACCTTCCCGCTGTGATAATTGGCAGTCAGTACGAACTGATTTTGATCATCGACGCTAACGTGGCATGGCGATGGCCCATCAATTAACTGATGATTCAGAAATGTTAATTCACCGCTGTTTTTATTGACTTGATAGGCAGCAACTCCGCCTTGGCCGTCTGCTTTTTCAATTGAATAAAGAATGGTGTTGTCTTTATTCGGCGTTACATATGTCGGGTTGCCCAGCTTAGCGGCAAGCTTTGGCTCGCTGAGTGTTTTTTTCTCAGTATCAAGCTCAAATGAATAAATCCCTTCGCTTCCGCCTTTTGTATATGTTCCGACATATCCTATGTACTTTGTCATGCGATTTCCCCCTTAAAATGATGTCATCTCTATATTAACGTATCTTGATAAAATAAGCTGTTCAAAACATGAAAAAGGGGAATTTCTTCACTCACCGCGAATTAGCGGCATCGTACAGCATCTGAAGGAGCCGCCTGATTTAATAATTTCTGACAGATCAATTTCGATGATATGATAGCCTCTTATCGATAGCTGTTGATTGACATGGCGGTTGCAAGGGAGGCTGATAATCGTTTTTCTCCCGATTGAAAGGACATTGGTGCCAAGCGTAAATTGTTCGTCCTCGGGCACTTCAATGAGATTGTAACGTTTTGCAAGCATATGAACAGCCTCTGGCTCAAGGGCATTAGGATAAATTAACGCTTCGTTTTCAGATACGATGTTAAATACGCAGTCCAAATGCAAAAATTTTTCATGCAGCTGCACTGGAACGACTGTATGTTCAGGTAGCTCCTCTTTTAGCTGGCCGATGGCTGACATGTCGGTGCGCTGGCTGATACCGACGTAGACGATATCTTCATCAATAATGACGTCACCGCCTTCAATGCTTGTATTAAGCATACGGGTGTAAGAAATGCCTTGCCTGTGAAAAAAATCTTTTATGATGGCTTCTTCCCCTTGGCGAATCGGTTCAGTCATGCTTGAGAGGAAGGCTTTTTCTCCGATGACAAACCCTATATCCCTAGTGAAAACCTGTTCTGGGAGCCCGTCGCGAACGGGTAAAAGGATGACCTCAACATTATGTGACCTAAGTGCTTCAACGAAGCGGTTGTGCTGATCGTTGGCGGTTTTTACATGAATATTGTCATCTTCAAAATGTTTTTGTGTTTCGTTTATGACATCTTTTATGGTCATGTGCTCGGGACTGCATAAAACAACTTTCTGAAGTGTGCCGTATTCCGTTCGGCATACCATTTTGTGCTGAAATTTTGGGATGGATACGTCCATTTGTTTTTCCTCCTAAAGTGTGAAGAATACATTTATTATTCCCTCATCATGAAAATCATTAAACCATTTTAAATTTTAGACAAATGGCAGAGAATATTGTTTAATAGGAGAATATAAGTGCATTTAGCTAAAAGATCAGACATCAAAGGGGAGAAAGGTATGGAAACACCGGAAACAAGATTTTGTAAAGAGTCAAAGGTTGTAAAAACCAGCAGGGTGTTCCCGCTTGATACGAACAACCATAATACGCTGTTTGGCGGAAAATTAATGAGCTACATCGACGATATTGCCTCTATTTCGGCGGCGCGCCATTGCAGACGTGATACAGTAACAGCTTCAATGGACTCTGTAGATTTTCTAAAGCCGATCGGGCAAAAAGATTCTGTCTGTCTGGAGTCCTATGTGACATGGGTCGGCACGTCTTCCATGGAAGTATTTGTGAAAGTCATTAAGGAGCATTTGATGACTGGCGAACGGGAACTCGCTGCCACATCCTTTTTGACATTTGTCGCATTAGATTCAAATGGCAAGCCGGTGCCTGTACCGAGAGTTGTACCGGAAACAGAAGAAGAAATCATGCTTCATAATACAGCAGTACAGCGCGCTAATGAACGAAAGAACCGCAAGAAACACAGCCAAGCGCTTGCAAATGCGCTCGGAACTGATAAACCTTGGTGAACGTTAAACCCAAAACATATATTGTTTTGGGTTTTTTTGTGCTTTTCAATGGTGATTATTACAATGGTTAGTCCGTTTTTGCTAGGGAATTCTATAAAAAAGCAACAAATGTCACGTTAAATTGATAATTTTGTGACAACTTTATAAAAGATTCATTTTAGATATATCTTTTAATCGTGAGATCATGTATTTTAAAGATATATTTTAAATACATCTTTTTGAAAGGATTGTTTATACATGTTAGATAATAAAACAATCGAAATCATTAAAAGCACTGTACCCGTATTACAACAGCATGGAGAAACCATCACTGGCCGTTTTTACGATCTGATGTTTCAAGACCATCCAGAGCTTTTGAACATTTTTAATCAAACAAACCAAAAGAAGAAAACTCAGCGCGCTGCCCTTGCAAATGCCGTTATTGCAGCTGCGGCAAATATAGACCAGCTCGGAACTATCATTCCGGTCGTCAAACAGATCGGCCATAAGCACCGCAGTATCGGAATTAAGGCTGAACATTACCCGATCGTTGGGAAATATTTGCTGATTGCCATTAAAGATGTATTGGGAGATGCTGCAACCCCTGACATTATGCAGGCATGGGAGAAAGCGTACGGAGTCATAGCTGACGCGTTTATCGGAATTGAAAAAGAAATGTATGAACAGGCGGAAGAGCAAGCAGGCGGCTGGAAAGAATATAAGCCGTTCGTCATCGCGAAAAAAGAGCGGGAGAGCGCAGAAATTACATCCTTCTATCTGAAGCCGGAAGACGGCAAGCCGTTACCTGATTTTCAAGCAGGGCAGTATATCAGCATTAAAGTGCAGATTCCTGATTCTGAATATACGCAAATCCGCCAGTACAGCCTGTCTGATATGCCGGGAAAAGACTATTATCGAATTTCAGTGAAGAAAGACGGTGTCGTTTCTTCCTATTTACACGATGGACTGCAGGAGGGAGATTCAGTAGAGATCAGCGCACCGGCAGGGGACTTTGTTTTAGATGCTTCATCACAAAAAGATCTCGTTCTGATCAGTGCCGGAGTTGGTATTACACCAATGATCAGCATGCTGAAAACGTCTGTTTCCAAGCAGCCTAAACGGCAGATTCTATTCATTCATGCCGCGAAAAACAGTGAGTATCACGCATTGCGTCATGAGGTAGAAGAAGCGGCAAACCATTCTTCTGTCAAGACAGCATTTGTGTACCGTGAGCCAACAGAGGAAGACCGTGCAGGTGATCTTCAATTTCATGAAGGACAGATTGATCAGCAGTTTCTCAAAGAACTGATTGCCAATACAGATGCAGATTATTATATTTGCGGTTCATCGTCATTTATTACGGCAATGCATAAACTTGTATCAGAACTCGGATCAGCGCCAGAGTCTATCCATTACGAGCTGTTCGGCCCGCAATTAAGCATGGCACAGTCCGTTTGATCACATGTATGAAACTCTTCTTTCAGAGAAGAGTATTTTATTGAAAGAGAAGAAGGCGGACAACGCCTTCTTCTACATCCGGACAATCACTGACCCGCCTCCGCCGCTTGTGCATACACGGTTTTGCTGTTCTTGCATCGTTCTCAGCAATTCATTGTTTACCTCAATCGCTCTGATTAGTTGCTCCATTTTCAGCTCTAAACCGGCTAGTCTGTCGAGAGACTGCTGTTGCTTATAGCTAGCGGGATGAGGAGCTGATGACAGATCATAGGGCCAATGGGCACTCGTTTTCTGATGTTTCATATTGCGCCTCCAATCGATTTCATTTTCTATTATGTTATGTGCTGCCTATCTGCACGTTCGCCTATTTAGAATCGAAAAAAGGATGATGTATAGAGGACCTGCCTCAGGGAACAATAGGCTCAAAATATGACCAGCGGATGGAGGTAAAGATCAGTGTTATGGATGGTATGGGCATTTTTACTGAAGCCAGTTATCGTATTTACGATTGCGTATATTCTGTTTCGGCTTGCCGGTAAAAAAGCCGTGTCACAAATGAACAATTTTGATCTGCTTTTGACCTTCGCAATCGGCACAATCATCAGTGAGCCGATTCTTACATCCAGGCTGCCGATGTCAATTTATTACGCAGGCTCTTTTTTGGTGCTTTATCTGCTGATGAGCAAGCTCTCTCTTTCTAATAAATGGCGTTGGTTACTGGTCGTAAGCCCGACTGTCTTAATCCGAAACGGGGACATTGATGAATGCGGACTGCGTAAAGAAAGGCTGACGGTTAATGAACTGCTCGGAAAACTAAGGGAAAAGGGCTATGCCGATCCGGCTGACATTGATCTTGCCATCATTGAAGAAACGGGGGAAGTAAGCGTTATCCCAAAAGAGGAAGCGAGAGCGGTGCAGGTGCGGGATTTGAATATGGAAGCTGAACGGAATTTTATCCCGATACCTCTCATACTGGACGGCGAAATCCTTGATCATAATTTGAAATACCTCCAAAAAAACCGAACCTGGCTGTTTGAGAAGCTTGAGGAAAAAGGATACAGCCCAAAACGGCTCTCCTTGATCACGCTTGGCACGATGAATGCCCGCGGTGATATATCGCTTGATTTGAATACCTCAAACGAACCGCAGCATGATCCTTATTTATATAAACCGGGAAATAACAATTAAGATTGCTCTCTATTTTTAACGAGAGCTTTTTTCTTTTTTAAAGGGAATTTTTGTTTGGTGTCAAATGTACCTAGTTAGGAGGGGAATTGAACATGAAGGACTTATTCATTAGAAACGATATGGCACCAACGGTCAGTCTGTTGTATTCAGCAGTGGAAGAAAACAGTCTCCGTCTGGCTTTTATCGTAAGTCACATGACACACAATGAACTTTACTATAAGGGGCGCTGCCAAACAAAAAACAGCACAGCTCAGCTTTTGCACCATATCACAAATGTAGATATCAGATGGGTCTGGCGTATCAAGGAAAACCGGATACCAGATCATATTGAAGAAGTATACGGCCTGATGGCAGATGAAAGCGGACGGCTGCCTGAACCGGAGAATCAGCCCGGATTAGATAAACTCTTGAAAAGACATCGGCATGTGGTAAACGAGCTGAAATCGGTATGTTACACCTTAACTGAAAATGATTTGCATCAGCCGCTTTCTTACGATAGTGACACCGCGACCATACGGTGGGGCATTTGGCATATGGCGGATCATAACCGCTATCATCAAGCACATATTGAGGCCCTCAAAAAAGAATGGAAGCAGGATGTGGCGAAATATGAGCGCTAAAACGAAGCTTGTGACCGATCGAATTCGTTTGCGCTGTATGGAAGATCGGGATCAAGCCTATTTGTTTGAACTTTTTAACGATCCTGACGTCATGAAATATTATTCCGGTTTAAAAGATAAGAGGCAAACCCGCGAGTGGATCAGTTGGAACAAAAGAAATGAAAAAGGGTACGGCGTCAGTCTGTGGATCGCCGAAGATAAGCGGACAGGGGACTTTTTAGGGCAATGCGGCATCGTTCCTCAGCAGGTCGAAAATCAAACAGTAATGGAAATCGGCTATATGTTTGCCTTCCGCCACTGGGGGAACGGCTATGCGCAAGAAGCGGCTCAAGCCTGCCTAGACTACGGTTTCAACGATCGGCAGTTCGGCACAATTGCGGCTTTGATTGACCCTAATAACAAAGCGTCCATACGAGTAGCGGAGAAAATCGGCATGATTTATGATAGAACGATTAGAAAATGGAATAAACCAATCGCAGTATATGAAAGAAAATCTTACAATTGAAAGAAAGAGTCAAGTTATAGTATCATGATGTCAGGTAAAGTTTTCTAGGGTTCCGCGTGTCAATGAACATGGCCTGGTCCGAGAGAAAACACATACGCGTAAATAGAGGCGTGTATGCACACGGAGGGAAAAAAGCCCGGGAGAGTCAATCTCATGAGAGACGACTGTCCGGGGTTTTTTTGTTTTCGGAGAATCTTACTGGAAAGAAAGGAATGACTTGAAATGAAATGGGGATTAGTCGTGCTTGCCGCCGTTTTTGAGGTTGTTTGGGTGGTAGGCTTAAAGCATGCTGACTCAGCTTTAACATGGAGCGGCACTGCCGTCGGCATCATAGTCAGCTTTTATCTTTTAATGAAGGCGACAAACAGTCTGCCTGTCGGAACCGTGTATGCCGTCTTTACCGGACTCGGCACGGCAGGAACAGTGCTGAGTGAAATCATTCTGTTTCATGAGCCGGTTGGATGGCCGAAGCTTTTGCTAATCGGCGTGCTCTTAGTCGGTGTAATCGGGTTGAAGCTTGTGACACAGGATGAGACAGAGGAAAGAGGAGGCGAGGCATAATGCTGCACTGGATCAGTTTATTGTGCGCGGGCTGTTTGGAGATGGCCGGCGTGGCCCTTATGAATCAATATGCGAAGGAAAAAAGCGTGAAATGGGTGCTGTTGATCATTGTTGGTTTTGCTGCTTCATTTTCCTTGCTGTCGTATGCTATGGAAACCATTCCAATGGGCACGGCTTACGCTGTCTGGACAGGTATTGGCACCGCCGGCGGAGCACTTGTCGGCATCCTCTTTTACAAGGAGCCGAAAGACGCCAAACGGATCTTTTTTATCGCTTTGATTTTATGTTCAGCGGTTGGTTTAAAAATTCTGTCATAAATTGATTTTTATCAAATCTTCAGTATAATGGATAAATAGTTTAGACTTAGAAAGATAAGAGGGATTATTCATGAAATCATATATGACACAGCGGTTGAACGAATACCGTGACGGAAATGAGGATAAAGGGCGTCTTTTGGTCAGCTGTCCCGATCAGCCGGGGATCGTCTCTGCAGTTTCCGCGTTTTTGTTTGAACACGGCGCCAATATTATAGAATCTAATCAATATACGACAGACCCTGAAGGCGGCCGATTCTTCCTGAGAATTGAATTTGACTGCGAGGGCATTCGTGAGAAAAAAGAAACACTGCAGGATGCGTTTGCGTCTGTTGCGGAAACATTCGACATGACATGGAGTTTAACATTGGCAAGCGAGCTGAAGCGCGTCGCCATTTTTGTCTCAAAGGAGCTTCACTGCCTGCATGAGCTGATTTGGGAATGGCAAACCGGCAACCTTATGGCGGAAATCGCTGTTGTCATCAGCAACCATGAGGAAGCGAGAGAACTGGTTGAACGGCTGAACATTCCATTCCATTATATGAAAGCAAACAAAGACATCAGAGCGGAAGTCGAAAAGAAGCAGCTTGAACTGCTTGAGCAATATGAGATTGATACGATCGTGCTTGCACGCTATATGCAGATCTTAACCCCTGACTTTGTTTCGGCTCATCCGAATCGCATCATTAATATTCACCACTCGTTCCTGCCTGCTTTTATCGGTGCGAATCCATACAAACGGGCTTACGAGCGCGGCGTGAAACTGATCGGAGCGACATCTCACTATGTCACAAACGATCTTGATGAAGGGCCGATCATTGAACAGGATATTGAGCGCGTGGACCACCGTGACAATACGGAAGCGCTAAAAAACATTGGAAGAACAATTGAACGCAGCGTGCTTGCCCGTGCTGTAAAATGGCATTTGGAAGACCGCGTCATCGTTCACGAAAATAAAACAATCGTCTTTAACTAGACTGAAGATGCCCGCGCCATGCGGGCTCTTTTTGGTGACAAAAAACCTTGACAAGTGTCCTTTTTCTTTGCATAATATAAAAAAATCATTGAGCGTTGAAGAGGATTAGTAAGCAGACCTTTCTGTGACAGAGAGCAAAATGAACCGCTGAAACATTTTGCCGCATGAAACCTGCCGAACCTGCCTTGGAGTCTTAGGGGGAAAACCTAGGCGCGTAACCTGGCGTTACAGGAAAGCGGAGCGTGCATAAGCGCGTTCAATCAAGGTGGTACCACGGAAACCCATTTCGTCCTTATGAATCAGGATGAAATGGGTTTTTTTATTGTAAGTTGGCTGGCAAAAAGCCGCGGAGGAGAATAAATGAAAAAACAAAGAATAGTAGTGAAAATAGGAAGCAGTTCGCTCACGAATAGCAACGGAAGCATTGATGAGGCAAAAATCAGAGAGCATGTTCAAGCCATTTCACTGTTGAAGAAAGCGGGACATGAAATGATTCTGATTACCTCGGGTGCCGTAGCGGCGGGGTTTTCCAGCCTCGGTTATCCGTCCCGACCCGTTACCATTAAAGGAAAGCAGGCGGCGGCCGCGGTCGGACAAACACTGTTAATGCAGCAATATATGAATCAATTCAAACAATACTCTCTGACTCCGGGACAAATCCTTTTAACGAGAAATGATTTTTCGAAAAGAGAACGGTACCGAAACGCATATGCAACGATAATGGAATTACTGGAGCGCGGCGTCATTCCGATTATCAATGAAAATGACTCTACATCTGTTGAAGAATTGACATTCGGGGATAATGACATGCTTTCTGCGTTAGTCAGCGGATTGATTCATGCGGACCAGCTCATGATTCTCACTGACATTAACGGGCTGTATGATGCCAATCCGAATGAAAATCCTGAGGCGAAACGATTTGATTATCTGCCGGAGATCACGCCTGAATTACTGGGATATGCGGGCTCAGCCGGATCAAAGGTCGGCACCGGCGGTATGAAATCAAAGCTGTTAGCTGCACAAACTGCGCTGTCTCTTGGAGTGAAAGTGTTTATCGGAACAGGCAGCGGAGAGCAAAAGCTTGCGGATATTTTAGACGGCAGGGGAGACGGCACTTATATCGGAGACAAAGAATTATCCTCGGTTAACAACACGAGACAGTGGATTCAGTTCCACTCGCCGATAGCAGGAGAGATCCTCATTGATGCGGGTGCCGAGGAGGCGATGATCCATAACGGAAGCAGCCTGCTGCCGGCTGGCGTAGTAGGCGTAAATGGAAGCTTTCCGAAAGGGGCGGTTGTGGAAGTCAGAGGACCGGGCGGCGTGATCGGCAAAGGCCAAACTCATTACTCCTCCGAGGAGATTATGGAGGCCAAAGGCAAACGAAGTAATGAACTTGATTTTGAGAGAACGTTTGAGGTTATTCATAGGAATGACTGGGTCAATTTAAAAGACTAGGAGGCAGGAAAATGAGTGAAGTTTCTGTAAAAGCGAAGCTGGCGAAAGAAGCAGCAGCCGAAATGATCATGAAAACAACGGTCGAGAAGGATGAGGCGCTCAGTCTCATTGCAAACGGACTCCGCAACGAACTGGACTTTCTCTTGTCGGAGAATGCAAAAGACATTGAGAACGGAAAAGAAAATGGTTTAACACCGGATGTCATTGACCGTCTCAAGCTGGATGAGAAACGCATTCGTGACATTGCGGACGCGGTAGAGCTCTTAATCGACTTGGCGGACCCGGTCGGCGAATCTCTTGAAACGATTGAAAAGGAAAACGGCCTGTTTATTGAAAAAATCCGTGTGCCGCTCGGTGTCGTTGGAATGATTTATGAAGCGAGGCCAAACGTCACAGTTGATGCGGCTACCCTCTGCCTGAAGACAGGGAACGCGGTTGTCCTGCGGGGGAGCTCCTCAGCCATTCACAGCAATAAAGCACTCGTCAATGTTATTCACAGAGCACTCGAGCAATCAGCGCTTCCGATCAACGCTGTGCAGCTGATTGAGGATACGAGCAGAGAGACAGCAAAAGAGCTCTTTACGTTAAATGATGGCTTAGACGTATTGATTCCGCGCGGAGGCAAGAAATTGATCGATCTCGTTGTCAGAGAATCGACAGTCCCTGTATTAGAAACCGGAGCAGGAAACTGCCACATTTTCATTGACGAAACAGCCAAACACCAAATGGCAGAAAAGGTTGTCGTAAATGCCAAAACGCAGCGCCCTTCCGTATGCAACGCGATTGAATCACTGCTGATCCACAAAGCATGGGCGAAGCAACACGGGAAAGAATTACTGGCTCAGCTGGAAAGCGTAGGAGTTGAAATTCGCGGTGATGAATTTGTATGTGAACTTCATCCTTCAAGCAAACAAGCGTCAGAAGAAGATTGGGAAACTGAATTTTTAGCGCCTGTCATTAGCGTAAAGACGGTTGAGAACATCCAAGAAGCTGTGAAGCATATCCAGCAATACGGCACCAATCATTCTGAAGCAATTTTAACTGAAGATGACAAGCACGCGGCTTATTTTCAAACGGCTGTCGATGCTGCCGCTGTCTATCATAATGCGTCAACCCGTTTTACCGACGGATTTGAATTCGGCTACGGAGCCGAAATCGGCATCAGCACGCAAAAGCTTCATGCAAGAGGGCCGATGGGACTTCCAGCACTGACTTCTACAAAATACATTATTAAAGGAACAGGGCAAATCCGCGAATAGCGGGGCAATGTTCGATGAAAAAGCTTATCTCGTAACGGGATAAGCTTTTTTGCGCGTTAAAAAATTGACACTGTAAATTATATTGTGTACAATTTAATTGTATAAAATATAATTAGGGGGATACAAAAATGAGTCAGCCATTATTTACAGCGACTGTTTCAGCGGTAGGAGGAAGAGAAGGAAAGGTGATTTCATCAGACCACGTTCTTGAGCTCGATGTCGCAATGCCGGGGACACCGAGAGCAAAGAAATTAGAAAAAGCGACAAATCCGGAGCAGCTGTTTGCGGCAGGTTACGCAGCTTGCTTTGACAGCGCACTTCAGCTTGTAGCAAGAACAGAACGAGTGAAAGTGGAGACAGAGGTTACAGCGCATGTCAGCCTGTTAAAGGATGAAGCAGATCAAGGCTACAAACTGGGTGTAACGCTGCAGGTGAAAGGAAAAGGAGTCAGTGCATCAGAATTACAGGCACTTGTGCAAAAAGCGCACGGCGTCTGCCCGTATTCAAAAGCAACCTCCGGAAATATCGATGTTACGCTTGAAGTAGCTGAATAAAAGAAAAAAGAGGATACTCGTATAAGGTATCCTCAATTTTTTTGATGAAGTGTTTCCAGCAATGTATATAGAGCGGATTTTAACTGTTTCAGGTCCTCTCCGGACTGATTTGAAAGCCCCAGGATCGTTCCTGGTATGTCAGCCGCTTTTTCTTTTAGTAACTCCCCGTCCTCTGTCAGGCTGATCAACACGGACCGCTCATCCTCTTCAGATCTTTTTCTCGTAATCAAACCCTGCTGTTCCATTCGCTTTAGCATCGGAGTGAGCGTTCCTGAATCTAAATACAGCAGCTCGCCCATTTTTTTGACAGTTAGCGTTTCGTGCTCCCATAACAAAAGCAAAACCAAATATTGAGGGTACGTCACATTTAGTTTTTCAAGCAGCGGCTTGTATTGCTTTGTCATTTCCCGTGAACTCGCATAAAGCAAAAAACATAGCTGATTTTCCAATTTCATATGGTCAAATTCATTTTCCATCTTGTTCACCAACTCTTTCTGACATTCCATTCTATTGTATCTGAAAAACATCACTTTTCCTATTCTCGGCAAACATAGCATGTTTAAAAAGATCAGAAAGGGAAATATAACAACTAGATACAAATAAGGAGGTTGGAAAATATGGCACTATTTACAGCAAAAGTAACCGCGCGCGGCGGACGGGCAGGACATATTACATCAGATGACGGTGTTCTTGATTTTGATATTGTAATGCCAAATGCCAAAAAAGAAGGACAAACCGGCACAAATCCGGAACAGCTCTTTGCGGCAGGATACGCTGCTTGCTTCGGCGGCGCGCTTGAACACGTGGCCAAAGAACAAAATATCGAGATTGATTCCGAAGTTGAAGGACAGGTCAGCCTCATGAAGGATGAGAGCGACGACGGGTTTAAAATCGGCGTCACACTTGTTGTGAACACGAAAAATTTGGATCGCGACAAGGCGCAAGAGCTTGTCAATGCTGCTCATGATTTCTGTCCTTATTCAAAGGCAACCAGAGGAAATATTGATGTGAAATTAGAATTAAAATAATGACCGGCATCCTGAGGGTTCTCAGGATGTTTTTTTGTGGGGAAGCATGCGGGGCGGGCATGATCTTTTCGAAGTGTGAATACATGTAATAGAGGTGAATTCAGACTAGAGAAAAGGTGAGTACATGAAGAGACCAAAGCTGTCAGTATGTATGATTGTGAAAAATGAAGAACGCCATATTGCACGCTGTTTAGAGAGTGTGCAGCCTATTGCCGATGAAATCATTGTGATTGATACCGGGTCAAACGATCGTACGGAAGACATTTGCGCAAGCTTTCATGCCCGGGTTTATCATCATAGATGGAAACAGGATTTTTCACAGGCGAGAAATGCCAGTCTGCAGCATGCCGAGGGTGAGTGGATATTGATCCTGGATGCCGACGAAGAATTAGATCCGGACACAGGCAGCCTATTGCCTTCGATGCTGGCTGACAGCCTGCCATCTCTCGGTTGCGTGAAGGTTGTGAACTATACAGGGAAGGAATGGGATGAACACGAAGCGTTTGAACAAAGGCAGATCAGGCTGATCCGCAATCAGCAAAACATAACGTTTACGGGAAGGGTTTGCGAAAGGCCTGAGGGAGAAGGGGAAAGCAGTACTTTCTCGCTTCCATGTATCATTCACCATTACGGGTATTTAGAGCAGGAGGCACAGCAAAAGCATAAACACAACATAAGCTTGCTGAATACGGAATTGCTGACATCCAGCACTGACCCGTCTCTCCTTTATCAGAAAGCAGCTGAGTATGACAGAGGAAACGAACATGATAAAGCCCTCCTACTGGCAGTGGATTGCATCAATGAATGTAAAAGAAATATGCAATTTCCGCCGCCTGCTGTCTATTATTTAAAGTTTAAATTATTAATTGACGCAGAACGGTACGAAGAAGCGGAACGCGATATCCATGAAGCGCTGCGACATTATCCGGATTATTGCACGCTTCACTATTATAAAGGGATCGTCATGTATCAGCTTAAAAAAGTCAGAGAAGCGATTGCAGCGTTTGAAGCTTGCCTGCAAACCAATAATGAAAACCATCAGTACGTACAGGTGAAGGGGGCAGCCGATTTTAGATCAAGCTGCTGGCTCGGTGTCTGCCATGCTGAATTGCGTCAGCATATGACTGCTGTTTTGTATTTGCAAAAAGCGCTGAATGCCAACCCGAAGTGCGTCCGGGCACAGCGGCTTCTCAGCGAATTAACAAAGGATCAGGCCGCACATGCCTGATCCTTTTAATATTCTTTCTTATTGGCAAAATCCCGCCATGCCTGAAACGGGGATAAATGCTCCGTCAGTGTCACTTGATAAAAGGGGATCGTTCTTTCTTCAGCAGGTTTATCAATTTCTTCATAAATGAATGAATCATCAAAACCGGCTTCAGCAGCGTCTGTGTGCTCCGCTGCATAGTAAACGGCTTTGGGCCGGGCCCAGTAGATGGCGCCCAAGCACATGGGGCATGGCTCACAACTCGTATACAAAATGCAGTCATCAAGCTGGAATGTTCCAAGTGCTTTGCAGGCGTTCCGAATAGCTGTCACTTCCGCATGGGCGGTCGGATCATTGCTTGTTGTGACATTGTTCTGCCCCTCGGCAATAATGGATCCGTCTTTCACAATAAGGGCTCCGAAAGGCCCGCCAACTCCTGCATTCACTCCATCACGAGCAAGATCGACAGCCCGTTTTAAAAATGTTTCATGATTCATCCCAAACCCTCCTGTCAATTGAGTGTTATAAGTATAGCCGAAAAAGGGGCAAAGAACATTCTCGAAAAAGTGCAAAATAAACAAAGTATTTGGGTGATTTGCTAAGATAAGAGGAGAATAGAGGAGGGGTAATCATGCTGCATTTATATATTGCCAGACACGGACAGACCCAATGGAACGTAGAAAAACGGATGCAGGGCTGGCTGGATTCTGATTTAACAGAACTTGGACTGTACAACGCCCGCGCTCTTGGGGAGCGTCTGAAGGATATTGAATTGAATCAGGTATACATCAGCCCGAGCAAGCGGACAGAAGAGACAGCAAAAACCATACTGGGATCGCGCAGGCCCCCGCTGGTGATAGATCATATATTCAGAGAAATGTCACTGGGCTCATGGGAAGGGAAAAAACAAGAGGATATTGAAAGGGACGAACCAGATCTTTTTCATGCTTATTTTCATTATCCCGAAGCTTATCGCCAGCAGGGATGTGAAACGTTTTTTGACTTTGAAAACCGGGTAAGGCTGGCTCTCCAAACGATTTTAGACAGCCATTCTTCCGGTAATGTTCTCTTGGTTACCCATTCTGTCTTTATATTAATGCTGTTAAATATCATAAAGGGAAGACGCGTTCATGACATATGGAATTCTGCTTACATACATGATACCTCAATGAGCCTTGTGGAATTTGATGAAAATGGAACAGCCAAAATATTAATAGAAGGGGACGGGAAGCATCGGAAACCGATTTCCGCTTTCTAATAGAAAAAACCATCTGCCAAAGACAGATGGTTTCTATTTTATACAAGCTGTGTCTGCTGAGCTCTTGCCTGTTTTGCGGCTTCAACCATGTTTTTCAATGCGGCAACCGTTTCTTCCTGCTGTCTTGTTTTCAATCCGCAGTCTGGGTTTACCCAGAAGCGGTCAGTCGGGCAGACGGCAAGTGCATCAACGATAATGTTGTACATTTCTTCAGTTGACGGCACACGAGGGCTGTGAATGTCATATACACCAAGGCCGAGCCCTTTCAAATACGGATGGTCTTTTAAATAATCTAAAAATCCTCCGTGGCTTCTGCTGTGTTCGATTGTAATCACATCGGCATCAAGATCATTGATCGTATCGACGATGTCTTCGAAGTTGCTGTAGCACATATGTGTATGAATTTGCGTCTCGTTTTTCACGGAAGAAGTGGTTAATCTGAATGCTTCTGCCGCCCAAGTCAAATACTCATTCCAATCTTCGGTTTTTAATGGAAGGCCTTCGCGCAACGCCGGTTCATCTACTTGAATAATTTGAATGCCTGCGTCTTCAAGCGCTTTTACTTCTTTACGAAGGGCAAGCCCGATTTGGAAGGCGATTTCTTTTCTCGAAATGTCGTTTCGAGGGAAGGACCAGTTTAAGATTGTAACAGGACCGGTCAGCATTCCTTTCACATGCTTGGATGTCAGGGACTGTGCATATACCGTGTCTTTCACTGTCATCGGTTCAATAAATTCAACATCTCCGTAAATGACTGGCGGGCGGACACAGCGTGAGCCGTATGATTGAACCCAAGCGTATTTTGTGAAGGCAAAGCCGGCCAGCTTTTCACCGAAGTATTCGACCATGTCTGTCCGTTCAAATTCACCGTGCACAAGCACATCAAGCTCCAATTCTTCCTGAATATCAATCCATCGTTTTGTTTCTGTATTGATAAAGTCTTGGTACTGTTCATCAGACCACTCATTTTTCCGCCATTTTTGGCGTGCGCTCCGCACTTCAGCAGACTGCGGGAAGCTTCCGATCGTAGTCGTCGGCAAAAGCGGAAGGCCGAGAGATTCATTTTGCAGGGCTAAACGTTCCTCAAAAGGAATCGGGCGTTTGAAGTCTTTATCGCTTAATTGCTCAAGCTCTTTCTTTTGTTCAGAATTCGCGCTAGTTGCAAACTGTTTGAGCGCCTGAATATCAGCTTTCGCCTGCTGAATCTGTTCGCTGATCGCCGCTTTTCCTGATACTAAACCTTCTTTCAAAGCTGTCAGCTCGGCTAGTTTTTCCTTTGCGTAGGATAATCCGTTTAGCAGATCCTTCTCCAAATGCTCATCAGGGTGCTTCGCTACCGGGACATGCAGCAGGCTGCTGGAAGGCTGAATCCACAGTTCATCGACTTTTGCAATGCTGAGAATATCAAGAACGGCATCGAGACGTTCTTCAAGATCTGCTTTCCAAATATTGCGTCCGTCGATGACGCCGGCTGCCAGCACTTTATCTGTTGGGAATCCGTGTGTTTTCAGCTGTTCCAGGTTTCTGCCTTTATCGTGAACGAAATCAAGGCCAATTCCCTGTACCGGGTAAGAGATCAGCTCTTCATAAGCATCAACAGAATCAAAATACGTCTGCAAAAGCACATTCAAGGATGAAAGCTCGTTTGTCATGCTTTCAAATAATTCTTTTGCGCCTCGGACATCTTCGGCAGAAGCTGTAACAAGCGCCGGCTCATCGATTTGAACCCATTTTACGCCTTCTTCTTCAAGCTCTTTCAAAAGCTGTACATATAGCGGCACAAGGCGTTTTTGGATCGCTTTTGCTTCAGACGGTTCATAGCCTTTAGCAAGCGTGACGAACGTATAAGGGCCGACAATCACAGGTTTTGTTTCAACGCCGTATTCCTGTTTGATCCGGCGGTAATCTGTGAGCTGTTTGTTTCTTGTCAGGCGGAATTCAATGCTCTCGTCATATTCCGGAACGATGTAATGGTAATTTGTATTAAACCATTTTGTCATTTCACTGGATACAGCGTCTTTTATTCCGCGGGCGATAGCGAAGTATGTATCGGTAGCATCAGTCAAATGTCTGAATCGTTTCGGAATCCAGTTGAAGCTGACTGCTGTGTCGAGTACATGGTCATACTGTGTGAAATCAGAAACAGGCACAACATCAATCTGCTGGTCAATTTGTGTTTTTACTGCGGATAAAAATAGTCCGTCGATTTGCTTTAAAAACGTATCTTTATCAGTGCTGCCTTTCCAATACGCTTCAAGTGCTTTTTTCCATTCTCTGTTCAGTCCAATTCTCGGAAATCCTAAATTCGATGTTTTGATGGTTGTCATTGTTTCTCCTCCTTTATATGTAAAACACTCTCGTTAACCCGCGGATACAGGCTGCTAAGAGGTTTTCCCACAATAAAAAGCCTCTTTCCCATGAGAGAAAGAGGCTTTTCTGCGTAAAACACTGCCTCTCTCATCTCTCAGACACAATCTGATGGAATTAGCACCGTGCCTTATGAGACATCAGTCTCGGCGCGAAAAGCAGTGCGCCCCATTTCACAATGGAATTACGGTCGGTTGCTGTTGGGGTCAAAAGGCCAATCCCTCGCCCAACTCTCGATAAGAGAAAATGTTATTAATTTTTTGAAAAGTTGAATCATTTGTTGGTAATCTTAACAGTAATTCAAATTCGTTGTCAACATAGAATTTGAAATTTGATTGACAATATTTGGTTTATGTTATATAAGAAAAATAATTTTATATGGTCAGCAAATGTGATTGCTCTGCTCTTTCTGCCAGCTCATCAGGAGCGGTTAAATACAGGAATCCATTGCCTGCCAGCGTTTTAGCAATATTAAGCGGAAGTGTCCTGCGGATCAGCTGTGCATAAACCTCAGATTCAGAAAGCTTTCTTTGAAATGATTCTTCTTCATAGCTTTTGATTAAAGCAAGCGCTCCGCTGACATGAGGAGCTGCCATTGAAGTGCCGGTAAGCTTACCGTACTTCTTGTTAGGGAGAGTGGATAAGATATCTTCTCCCGGAGCCACAAGGTCAATCTCTTTATTAGCGTTAGAAAATTCTGATAATTCTCGCGCTACGGAAACAGATCCAACCGCAATGACTTCATTATAAGCCGCAGGGTAGGAAAGCTCTTCTGTTCGTTCGTCCCCGTCACCTTCATTTCCCGCTGCGCACACGACAAGCACTCCGTTTTTGACGGCGTTTTTCACTGCTTCTGCCAGCTCTGGCACATCGCTTGGTCCGCCAAGGGACATTGAGATGATATCGACTTTCTGTTCCACCGCGTAGTTAATGCCGTTAATAATCCATTCGTATTGTCCGCTGCCGTTTTCACCGCCAAGAACCTTCACAATCAATAGGCTTGCCTCAGGCGCGACCCCGGTAATGCCGCCGTTTGAATCATTAGCTGCAATTGTTCCAGCGACGTGTGTGCCATGTCCGTTGTAGTCGGAGATCGCATCTTCCTTGCCGCCGTCATCATCCGTAAAGTTCTTTCCGCCGATGATTTGGTTCTTTAAATCAGGATGGCTTGTGTCGCACCCCGTATCCAATACAGCAATTTTTACATTTTTGCCTTTTACCCCTTTTGCCCACACTTCTGGCGCCTTAATCACTTTAATGCCCTCAGGAAGCTCGT
Organism: uncultured Bacillus sp.; assembly: GCF_958411575.1. Classification (NCBI taxonomy): domain Bacteria; kingdom Bacillati; phylum Bacillota; class Bacilli; order Caryophanales; family Bacillaceae; genus Bacillus; species uncultured Bacillus sp. The sequence continues at coordinate 116,623 of NZ_CATYRA010000009.1, read as the reverse complement.
TTACATCCATGATCTGCTCATTCGTCACATACGGGATCAAGCGGATTTCACCATTCATAAAAAAGCCCTCCTTTTTTATGCTTTCAAGTGGATTCAAGGGTGTTGCCTCATATTATATGAAAAAAACAACCGTTCGGACAGAGCCATTTGAAGCATTTTGAAAAAATGGGATACAACCCAAAGAATTAGTAATTTTCAAAATATTGGATGGCTTCAGCATGTATGACTGGGATTCAGCTGTTAGTCAAGTTATAATAGTGTTGGGGAAAGGAGCAGTGTGATGAAACTGAATGAAAAATTATATGCGTTTTTTTCAGAGCATGTGGACCAAATGGCCGAGGAATGGATTGAAACGATGGAGGAAAGTGATCCGAATTCGCTTTACGCCTTACATAATGCATCTGTAACGGAAGAATTGAAAGAGCAGGACAGAGAATTTTACCGGCATCTGAATTACATGTATGTTTTACCGGAAAAACAATTTCTCGAAGAATTTCAAGAGTGGGTCATTGAGCTGACGAACGATCAAAAGCATCTTGACACTCCGGTTCAGTATGTCATTCGGGAGTTTATGAGAAACCGGAGATTATATACGAAGTATTTTGAGAAGTTCGCAGAAGAAAACGAGTCGGCGTTTGAATCGGGAGAGAAACAAAAATGGGCAGATTTGATTGTAAAAGTATTTGATTTTACCATTTATACATTCGTCGATCACGCTGAAATGAATGCCAAACAGCAATTAAACGCCCAAAGAGAAATGATACTAGAATTAAGCTCGCCTGTCATTACACTGAGCAAATCAACAGCTCTGCTTCCGCTTGTCGGTGACATTGATACCGAACGGGCAAAGTTTATTCTGGAAAACACGCTTCAGGCTTGTGCAAAAAGACGCGTGGAGCATCTGTTAATCGATCTGTCAGGTGTTGTGGTGGTTGATACGATGGTAGCACACCAAATCTTTAAATTGATCGAGGCCCTCAATTTGATCGGTGTCAGGTCAACCCTGTCAGGAATCAGGCCTGAAATTGCGCAAACCGCTGTACAGCTGGGAATTGATTTTTCGAATATTACGATTAAAACCAATCTCGCCCAGGCATTAAACTATCATCAATAAGAAAAAATCCGCTATCGCCGATAGCGGATTTTTTATGAGGAAAAACAGAAAGATACGAGAAAAGACCCTGCGAATAATAAGAGAACGAGGCAAAAGAACAGCCAATCGCGCCGGTTGACGGTCAGTGTCCGGTAATATGTCCGTTTTCTGCTTCCTGTAAAACCTTTCGATTCCATCGCCAGCGCTGTCCGTTCCGCTTTTCTAATGGCGCTGGCCAAAAGGGGGATGGTATACCGCTTTAACGCGCTGATTTTCTCAATGAAGCCGCTCTCCGCCGCTCCTCCTCTGATCTTGTGAGCCTGCTGGATCAGCTGGACCTCATCCTTTAAAAGCGGAAGAAAACGAAAGCCTGCAATAACGCCATATGCGAGCTTTGGTGAGAGTTTGCACTGCTGGACAAGGCTCAGCATAAATAAAATCGGATCGGTTGTAAAAACAAACATCATTGATAAGGCGGAAAAGCACAAAATACGAAATCCGAGAGAGATGCCGACAGATACATTATCGCTGTTGATCGAGATAGGGCCGGCTTGAAACAAGAAATTATCCGGTGTTGTCGGAACCTTCCCAAAAACAGCGGCTGTCCATACGCATCCGAATGCCAAAATCAAAAACGGAATCGTAAACAAAAACCATTTTTTCAATGAAATTTTGGCCGCCAATAGGATACCCGCAACGATGATGATATAAAAACACGCAGGAGTGTAAGGATTGTAAATAAACGACAGCATGACAACACAGCAAAAAACGGCTGCTGCTTTCACTGTCGGATTAATGAGATGTAACCGCTGCTTCATCACGCACCTCCTCTTGATATGCCATCCATTCATATAGAAGAGGAAGGGTGAGCTTTGCTTTTTGGACAAGTCCGGTTTCCTGAGAAAATAACTGCGCTGGAGATCCGTCAAAAACCAGGCCTGTATCGTGAAGCACTAGCACGCTGTCGGCATACGAAGACACTAGCTCCATATCGTGTGTAATCATGAGGACAGCGGTTCCTTCTTGCTTAATCCGCTGAATCATGTCCATGCATTCAGCCGCCGTACGGGCGTCCTGGCCAAAGGTTGGTTCGTCTAATAATAAAACCTTTACGTCATGCATGAGCATGGTAGCGACGCTCAGGCGCCGTTTTTGCCCTTGGCTGATTGCAAACGGATGATGATCAGCCAAATGTGCAAGACCGAAACGATGCAGCAGGTGCTGCGCTTTTTTCTCAGTTTCAGCATTTACTTTCTGGCCGAACAGCAGCTCGTCATATACTGTGCCGGCGACGAACTGATGCTCCGGGTTTTGAAAAACAAATCCCATTCGTTTTCGCAGTTCAGTTTCTTTATACGATTGCAGCGGCTTATCATATAGAAGAATCTTTCCGCTTTTCGGCTTCATCAGACGGGCGAGGACGGATAAGAGTGTTGATTTTCCGGTGCCGTTCGGGCCGACAAGCGCCGTCAAAGAGCCTTCGCGCAAGGAAAAGCTGATGTCTTTGAAAATCGTCTGCTGTCCTCTCGTGAACGAAAGGCTGTTGACTTCCAGCACACTCTTCCCGGAAGGAGCTTCATCCTTTTCGGCATGCCCGGTAAAGGGTTCTTTGAAAAGCGTTTCTTTTGATAAAGTAAACGGCATACTGCGTTTTTCCTGCAGGTCACACACTTTTGGAATCGCGATGCCCATTTGCTTTAGAGTTTCCGCTTCGTGCTGAAATAGATCTTCCGTCCGGCCATCGAGCGCTTTTTTGCCTGCTTTGTCCAGCACGATTGTTCTCTCAATCCAAGGCGTCCATTCATCAAGCTGGTGCTCAATGACGAGGAGGCTGAAGCCTTTTTCTTGCTGAAGATCTTTCATCATGTGAACGAACTCCCGAGCTGAATAAGGATCTAATAAAGAAGTTGGCTCATCTAACATAATAAGCTCAGGCTCCATCGCCAAAATACAGGCGAGAGCCACTTTCTGCTTTTGTCCTCCTGACAGTGCAGATATTGTTTTTTCTTTTAAATGGGTAATACGTAATTTTTCTAATACGGCATCAATCTTCTCTGTCATCTCTTCTCTCGGAACCTGCAGATTTTCCAGCCCAAAAGCGATTTCGTCCTCAACCGTCAGCATGCAAAACTGCTGATCCGGGTCCTGAAAGACGACCCCGCAATGCTGAGCAATCGTTTCGGAGGTTTCAGCGTCTGTGACCGGTTTTTGAAATAAAAATACATGTCCGGACTGTATGCCGTCGCAAGCCTCCGGGTAAAGACCGTTTAAACAAAGGGCGAGCGAGCTTTTTCCGCACCCGCTCGGCCCCAGCAATAAAGCGCATTCCCCTTTTTGCAGCGAAAACGAAATGTTTTGAAACACCGGTTTCTCGTCTTCTTCATAAGAGAAGCTGAGCTGGTCAACCGTCAGGAGCTCATCAAAGGCTTGCATGTTCTGATGCCCGCTTCCGTTTCTTTTTCAGTTCCTTTCCGAGTGCCATTCCGTTTAACACACCCGTATAAGCAAGAGAGTCACTGATTGCTTTTCCGAGCAGCCCCGCAAGCAACGCGCCGGAAATCAGACGGATCACAAGCATAATAAGAAGATAACCTGGTGAATAGGCTGCATAGCCAGAAACAAAGAGATCGTAGAAAAAGCTGGCTACTGAAGATCCCATTCCTGCCAGCAGAAGGACAGGCAGAGAGTATACTTTCCAGCGCGTCGCGAGAAATACAGCCTCAGCCCCGAGACCTTGAACAATACCGATGACGATGACCATCGGGCCAGACGGATTTCCCAGCAGGCACTCAACGAGAGCGGCAATGATTTCAGAAACAAGCGCTGCGCCCGGTTTTCGAATAATGTACGCAGCGATGACGGAAACGATAAACCAAATGCCGTAAATCGGTTCATAGGCGATTGGCCCGAACATACCTGCAAGTACGTTTCCGAAATGCGTGAATAATAAATAAACAACGGCAAAAACGATACTGATAACGGACATGATGACAATTTCTTTTACTTTCCAGCTTTTCATTTTATCCCTGCTTTCTGTTTTTTCTTGATGGACTGTTAGCCGAGAGATTCACAGTCATGGTTACGTGGTTTGTTTGCTGTTCAGCCATGCGGAAAACGGCCTCCAGTGTTCTGAACACGTCATGCGCATCCCCGTCAAGCTCACTCGCATAATGGACACCTTGTACGAAGGTGCCTTCTGCTTTCGCAATATCGAGAGCTTCCATGATCAAGCCCATATAATCCGGCTCATTCATCGGATAAAGCGCAAATTGGCACGGCGCTTCCGCGAACAGGCTTCGGACAGCATCTTCATTGACACGCTTATCGTTTACAGAAAGATATGTATCTCCCTGTGTATCGCCCGGGCATCCGATGGAAAACGTCCCGTTCATGACGATGTGTTTTTCGCTGTTCGCCGCATAAAGGTAAATGGCTTTGGCAGCGTCGAATACATGATCAATCGATCCGCGCAAGACTGTGCTGATATGATCTGTTTTCGTCCAAACCTTAGATGTGTCGGTTTTTTTCAGCGCTGACTTGATCACACTGATAAAATCATCCGTCATCGGGTATAAAGAGAACCGAAAACCGGCGATTCTGCTTGTCCCGCAAATATGATCCATTTCTCCGACCTCCTGTTTTTTTGGTAAAATAAAAAACTGCATATCCTAAGGGAATATGCAGTCATAGATCGATTAAGCGCACAAAAAAATACACCATTCGGTCAACCTGCACTTCCCCACGCTGGTATTATCCAGATCGGGTCATAAGGGATCAAAGCGCGTGTTTGCGCGCTTTATCTCAGCCAAAAACAGCACCCCTAGTGCTTTCCGTATACAATTTTTTATTTTGACATCATAATAGATGATAAGAATCATTTTGTAAACAATGAAATCATTTTTTTTCATATAGGGACAGGAGAGGATGATCAAATTTGGAAAAAGGGCACATATTAATCGTGGAAGATGAGGAAAAAATCGCCAGGGTGCTCCAGCTTGAATTGGAATATGAAGGATATAATGTCACCATTAAATACAATGGCACTGAAGGACTGAATGCGGCCGCGGAAGGCAGGTATTCCTTAGTGCTTCTAGACGTCATGCTTCCGGGACTTAGCGGCCTGGAAGTGCTGCGCCGCTTGAGAAAAACGGATCAGCAGACACCGGTCATTTTATTAACGGCACGCGACAGTATCCCTGATAAGGTAACAGGGCTGGACATCGGTGCGAATGACTACGTCACCAAGCCGTTTGAAATTGAGGAATTGCTTGCGAGAATCAGGGTGGCGCTGCGCCAAAATGGAACAAAAACAGAAGATATCGACACCTTTCTTACATATGACGACTTGCGGGTGAACGAAAAAACCCGTGAAGTGAGGCGCGGAGACAAAGAGGTGGAATTAACGCCCCGGGAATTTGATTTGCTCGTCTATATGCTGAAACATCCGCAGCAAGTGCTGACACGGGAACAGATTCTAAACTCTGTATGGGGATTTGATTATATCGGTGATACAAATGTGGTGGACGTTTACATCAGATACATCAGAAAAAAACTGGACTATCCTTACGAAAAACAGCTGATCCATACTGTTCGAGGGGTCGGCTATGCCATTAAGGGGTAAACGATGAAGCTGAAGACCAAGATTCATCTGTACACATCAATATCGCTGCTGGTTTTATTAATTTTGGTCCATACCGCAGTCTATCTCATTTTTTCGTCCGCGCTGACCTCAAAGGATGCAGGTAGGCTTGCGGATGAGACGGATAACATTGCCGAAGCGCTACATGCTGCTGAAACAGAAGGAGTCGCTTTGCAGGACATGCTGCAGGCTTATCTTCCGGCAAACGGCATGGTTCGTGTAGTGAATGGTGATCAAAAAGCCGTCATGACCATGACAAAAGAAAAAGCGTATAAACATTTTCCAATCTCTTATCACAGCGGGGAAACGGTAGATGTAAGGAAACATGACGGCAAACTGTTTGCTGAGGCTGCTGTTCCCGTTATTTGGACCGATGGGCAAGTGGTATCTCTTCAGCTGGTTGAAAGGCTGGAGAACACAGAGGAGAGTCTGTTTCTGCTAAAAATCATTTTAATCGCTGCAAGTGCTGCTGTCTGTATCGCTTCTTTTTTTGCCGGCAGCTTGCTTGCCCGCCGTATCATCAATCCGATCAGACGATTAATGATGACGATGAAAGACATACAGCGGGAGAAAGCATTTAAAACAATTTCTTTGGAAGGTCAGTCGTACGACGAGTTATATCAAATGGGGCTGACATTTAATGAGATGGCGATGATGCTGAAAGAGCATTATGATAAACAGCAGCAATTCGTTCAAGATGCTTCACACGAATTGAAAACCCCGCTCACAATTATAGAAAGCTACAGCAGCCTGATGAAACGGTGGGGGGCAAAAAAACCGGAAGTGCTTGAGGAATCGATAGAAGCCATTCATTCAGAAGCGGTGCATATGAAAAAACTGACCAATCAGCTTCTGGCGTTGGCCAAAAGCCATAAAGGACTTGAGCTTGACCTCAAAACAATCGATCTGGTTGAAGTATCGCGCGCCGTCATGCAAACGCTCCAGCCCGTCTATCAGCGTGATATTTTGCTTGAAACTGATAAGGAGAGCCTGTTTGTTGCAGCTGATGAAGAACGCATCAAGCAGCTGCTGACCATTTTGCTCGATAATGCCATAAAGTATAGTGAAAAAGCCATTGTGTTGTCGGCCGGAACGAGGAATGGCCGGCCGTTTCTGTCTGTTAGAGATAAAGGCATCGGAATACCTGAGGAGCATATCCCGCACCTGTTCGAACGGTTCTACCGGGCGGATGAGGCACGAAACAGAAAAACAGGCGGAACGGGTTTAGGCCTTTCCATTGCCAAGCAAATCGCCGATGAACACGGCATTGAGCTGTCTGTAAAAAGCAAGCCTGGAGAAGGAACAGATGTTATCATGCAATTCAGAGAACAGAATGGGGGAGGCCGATGAACATAAAAGCAGTATTTGCTGCGGGAGCAGCGGTTTTAGCCGTCATCATCTGTGCAGTTCTCATCATTCGGCAAACCCATGAGGATGTACTGTCAAAGGAGGCTGTCGTAAAAAAAGTAGAAGCCTCTTATGAAGGAAAGGTCACGAAAGTAACACAGTCAAAGGATAAAAAAACATATGACATGACCCTTGAAAATCCAAAGGGAACTTATTTTATAAAAGCTGACGCAAAATCAGCTAACATTCTTTCGATGAACAGAGTAAAAGCGATGAATCCATCTGCCATGACAGAAAAAGAAGCCGAGCATCTCGCGCTTGAGCGGGTGCCGGGAACCGTCAAAAAACAAACACAACAGAATCGTGTTGCCACATATACCATTCAAAAAGAAGATGGAGAAACATACGAAGTGAAGATAGACATGAATGCAAAAGCAGTCGTGTCTGCTGATCGAATCAGCGGTGAAGATCAACAAAAAACACCGATTACGAAAAAAGAAGCCAAAACCATTGCTGAGCGAGAAACGGGCGGGACAGCGGATGACGCAGATCTCGAAAAAAGTGAGGGCACTCTCATCTTTGAAGTGGATGTTGATCTTCCGGATGATAAAGAAGCGACTGTGAAAATTAATGCCTACACCGGAAAGGTTGCAAACATTGTGTATGAGGACTGACGGGTTCTCATCAAATTCTCATCTTTCTCTCGTTTTCCTTTCATGTTGAGTGTGTAAACTGAACTCATACAAAACAAAGGAGGAATCACGTATGCTTAAGAAAAGATGGATGGTTGGTCTTTTAGCAGGGTGTTTAGCGGCTGGCGGATTCAGCTACAATGCGTTTGCAAAAGAAAACAATGAAAACACACAGTCTGTTTCTTCCAAGACTGATGCACTCACTGAACAGGAAGCGAAATCAATAGCCAAAACGGTTGTTGACGGCACAGTGGACGACATCGACAGAGACATTTACAACGGCAAAGAAGTCTATGAAGTGGAGATCGAAAAAGACGGTGAAGACTACGACGTTTATGTAGATATCAATACAAAACAAGCGCTCAATGACCCGTTAAAGGAGAAAGCAGAACAAGTCATCATCACAAAAAAAGAAGCTGAAGAAATTGCCTTAAAGCAAACAAATGGAACCGTAACAGAAAGCAAGCTTGATGAAGACGACGGCGCTTACATCTACGAAGTTGAGATCCAAACGAAACAAGGAACTGAGGCGGAATTTGACATTTCCGCAAAGGATGGACGTATCATCAAGCAAGAGATAGACGACTAATCAAAACCCCGCAGCAGCGGGGTTTTTTCATGATAAGAAACCTTCTTTTGGACAATCTAAGTAGAAAAGGAGGCGAAAAACGCATGGAAAAGAAAGAGGAGCAATACATCAATCAGGCTGAATATGTCCCTCATCCGACGAAGGAAGGAGAGTACGCTTTATTTCTTCATGAAACATATCATTTGCTCTCTGAAGATGATGAGACGCAAACAACAGAATAAGGGCTTAGGCCCTTGTTTTGTTCCGTAATGGTGATGAAAGCGCATTAATTACTTTTTTGAGTTGACACAGCTTGTTTTTTTCTGTAATCTCAGTGTGTCAATTCAATTAGGAACTTCGTTAGGTGAGGCTCCTGTATGGAGATACGCTGCTGCCCAAAAATGTCCAAAGACGCCAATGGGTCAACAGAAATCATCGACATAAGGTGATTTTTAACGCAGCTGGATGATGAGATCCTATGCCATACAGTGCTAAAGCTCTACGATTGAAGGCGCTCGCACGCTTTTTTGCCGTGCTTCTTTCTCCTTCAATTCCCGAAGGCTTTTTTTATGCCTTTAAAACGAAACTGATCAAAGGAGGTGCGGAGTATGGATTCTCCCCATTCGAGTCAATCTGAAGAGGTACCCATATACTATGACAGCAAGACAATTGATTACACGATGAGGAGACGATCTGCCGCACCTTCAGGCGAGGCCGGCACGTCTCCGTAGAGGAGGTACGAGTCCCGATGGTTCAAAACATGACCTATGACGAACTCATTTTACGCATTATTATTTTATTGCGAGACGGGAAAATTAAGGATTTCAGAAGCGTTATTGATGAGCTTCAGCCCTATGATATGGCATTTATTTTTAAGGAAATGCCAGAAAAACACCGCGCCCGCTATTTATCATATTTAACTGTGGATGATATTACTGATATGATTGGGGAGCTGGAACGCGAATATCAGCTTGTCGTCTTAAATAAAGTTGGAAAAACAAAAGCAACACTGGCGATGAACAAAATGGACAACGATGACCTCGCTCAATTGCTAGAAGAAATGGACGAGGAACTGAAGGAACAGCTTTTGTCCAGCATGGAAGCATCAGAGTCAAAAGCTGTACAGCTTTTGATGAATTATCCGGCTGACTCAGCGGGACGCATGATGACAAACCGGTATGTATGGATTCCTCAGCATTATTCGGTAAAAGACGCGGTCGTCAAACTGAAAAGCTTTGCTGAAATAGCTGAATCGATCAACTACTTATACGTCATCAATGAAAGCAAACAGCTGGTTGGCGTACTTTCCTACCGCGATTTGATTCTGGGCGAACCTGAAGAAAAGGTGCAGGATTTAATGTTTACCCGTGTCATATCAGCAGACGCTCTTCAGGATCAGGAGGAGGTTGCCCGCCTGATTGAACGTTACGATTTCTTGGCCATCCCGGTTGTGGAAGAAAACAACGTGCTTGTCGGTATTGTAACGGTCGATGATATTATCGACGTCGTCATTCGGGAAGCTGATGAGGATTATGAAAAATTTGCCGCTTCAGGTAAAGACATCACCTTTGACACAAAGGCTTACGTGGCGGCGTATCGGCGCCTGCCATGGTTGATTTTACTCTTGTTTATCGGACTGATTTCTGGAAGCATTATCAGTTATTTTGAAGATGCGCTGCAGCAGGTTGTCGCGCTGGCGTTTTTCATGCCGATGGTATCAGGGATGACAGGAAATACGGGAACACAATCCCTCGCGGTTGTCATCAGAGGTTTGTCTAAAGAAGAAATGAACAAAAAAACGATTGTGCGCCTGATCTTCCGGGAGTTCAGAACAAGTATTTATATCGGAGCGGTTTGTTCTGTGCTGATTGCGATTGTCTCCATCTTATGGCAAGGAAACGCGCTGCTGGGATTTGTTGTCGCTTCTTCATTGTTCTTCACGTTAATTATCGGTACGATGTCAGGAACGATTATCCCTATTATTTTGCATAAGCTGAAAGTAGACCCGGCGATCGCTTCAGGACCGCTGATTACAACGTTAAACGATATTTTGTCTTTATTAATTTACTTTGGCATTGCCACTGCATTCATACACTCATTATAAATGATAAAAGTCCGTCTCAATAGCGAGTCGGACTTTTATCATTTAACGGTTTTTATACCGAAAGTGAGCATTAAGCTGCCCCTCCAGCATTTTTTTCCGCACTTGCGGATCGTTTTTTAACATTTGCTCTTTTTTGCGCATATCCTTTAAAATCTCTGCCGTCTGTACGCCGTCTTCACGCTTATTGGCAATATCCATCAGCCGCTCCACATCTGCAAAAGAATATTTTCTCGTTCCCCTTGAAGAACGCTGCGGGTAAATGAGCTTTCGTTCCTCATAATACCTGATCTGTCTTACGGACAATCCTGTCAATTCACTCACAATTCCGATTGAAATCACTTTTTTGTCTTTATAAGAATGATCTTCTGTGGCCATTTTTCCACCCCTGGATTTCTTTTGATAATAGTATATAAAAAACAAAACGAAAAAACCTGACGCTTGTCATATTTTCTAACATCAAATAGAAGATTTTTGAAAAAACACGGAAGAAAAATTAACAAGAATAATGCGTAACACACAATCGCGTTTTATCCTTTATGTAACGAATAACTGAGGAGGAAGGATAATCATGGAGGAAGAAAAAGCGGTCTCGCTGGCAAAAGAAATTATAGAGTTGGATATCAAGCGTGATGAAATGTTGGAGACGTTTATGCAGCTTGCCGGAGAACATGCTTTTCAATTATTAAGATCGGTTCAAAACGGACTTTACCGAAAATCTTCGTAGACATAAATTCTTTACATTAGATTCATACCACATTCATTTAAAAAGCGTATTCTGTGTATAGGATACCTCAAAATGAAGGAGGACGCTATGAGTAATTTATTGAAATCTGCTTTAGAAAAAGAACGAAGCCATTATTCTGAAAAACTCTGTCAAATTGGAGTTTATAATAAAGAAGTCATGAACAAGATGACGATTTCTGAGCTTCGGAAGGAATATGCTTATTTCTTTCGCAGCATTCAAAATCACAAAAAATATCCTTATACAAGATAATGTATAAGGATTTTTTTTGCTTTCAGAAGGAATTTCTCGAATTATAGCGAATACGTATAGTAAGGGACTGAACTCTTATTATATGTAAGGGTTTTCATTATTTTTTTATAAAAATCCTATATACGAGGTAGATATGATGAGATTATCGTTTAACGAAGAAGAAGTTGAGCGTGCGATGAATTTGTACAGAGTTTTTGCAAGGGCTTTCAAAAGTGTCTCTGAACATAGTATACGTGACAGCAAAGAGCACGGCTTTAATCCCACTGAATTTGCTGTACTAGAGCTCCTGTACACAAGAGGCCCGCAAAAATTACAGCAAATTGGGTCGAGACTTCTGCTTGTGAGCGGAAACGTCACATATGTCATTGACAAATTAGAAAGAAACGGATTTTTAGTAAGGGAGCAGGATCCGAAAGATAAACGCTCCGTTTACGCGCATTTAACTGACAAGGGAAATGAGTATTTGGATAAAATTTATCCGATTCATGCACTGCGTATTGCGAGAGCGTTTTCAGGCCTTTCGCCTGATGAACAGGACCAGCTGATCCTCCTGCTGAAGAAAGCAGGCATTCACAGCCAGCATTTGCTGTTTCGTTAACTATTCTACACTCTCTGTTTCAGGGAGTGTTTTTTTTATTTCATATCATTCTTTTTAAAACATCTGCAATCTTCCGGTCAGATATTTCGCCAAGATAGCCATTGACACGTTTTTCATATTCTTTCATCTGTTCATTTGATTGAAAAAATGCCGCAATACGCTCCTCTGCTTTCTGCATGTCCCAGTTTCTCATATCTGTGACAAGCCTTCGTTCCTTTAGAAGGTTCAAATTCATTTCCTCCTGTCCCGGCAGCGCATGATAAATAAATACCGGAAGCCGTTTCTGTAAGCATTCGCTGATGGTCACGCCTCCGGGTTTTGTCATGATGCCTGCCGCTTGATCGTATAAACGATTCATCTCTGCTTTGCTGTGAAGGTAGGGAATCGCCTCAATAAAAGGGTGGCGTAAACTTTTGACATAGCAGTAGAGCTTTTTGTTCCTGCCGCATAATATTTTGTATAAGATGTTTCCGCCTGGCGACAGATCCTGAACCCATTTTAAAATACCTCCGACCCCCATGCTGCCGCCTGTGATGATGATGGTAAATGGCGGATGATGCTGACAGGTGTCTGCTGATTCCATTTCAAACATCCGGTGAACGGGGATGCCGGTCAAGTATATGTTTTTCTGATCGATTCCTTCAGACAAGAGCTGCTTCTTGACATCCATGATCGGCACAAAATGGTAATCAATATTCTCCCGCCCCCATAACTGATTCACAAAAAAATCAGTATATACATTCACAACCTTCATATTCGGATATTCCAGTTTTAGCCGGTTCAACAGATAAGAAGGCAGTGCGTGTGTGCAGAAGGCGATATCAGGCTGTTTCTCTTTTAGGATGTGTCTCATTTGTTGTGTGAACAGCCATTCGTACATGGCATAGCGTTTGTCATTTTGATATTTTCCGCAGGCGAGGAGCCTGTAAATGCCACTGTACGTTTTCGGGAAATATTGAATCCATTTTAAATACGCCTCAGAGGACAATTTTTCTAACCGTCTATACGTATGTGAAAAGATATCAATTTTCTCTGCTGCCAGCCCTTGGGACTCCAGTTCAGCCTGCAGGGCATCTGCAACATGGTGATGGCCGGTGGATATGCTTAAAAAAGGAAAAATGAGAATGTTTTTCATGATGGTCCTCCTTAAAAAATATGGCAACTATATTTTGGGGAGAACGTTCACAAAATATAAGGGTGTTTTTGATTATAAGGAAGGTGAAGAGATGAAAACCTGTTTCCTTTCTATTTGGAGAGTGGTTGACCCGATTTATTTCTTTTTTTCAAGACTGACCTTGATTGACAAAGATCGAAAAAGCGTCTTTCGAGTGAGGTTGACGAAGTACAAAGGACATCATGTCGTACTGAGTGACGGAACGCATATAAGAAAAAATGATGTGCTCGTTAAAATCCACCTGCACAACATTAAGCTGGTTAGGGAGCTGTATAGCATAGAGAGCGCAGTCAGAAAGGGGCTCATTATCTATCAAAAAGTATACCAATCGATGCCGATTCTCGTGGATTACATTAATAATCATAAAAAAAGTGAAAAAATTAAAGGGATTGTGGGCATTACCATGCTTGACAAAGGTGTGGAAAGGCTCGGTTTTGATGTGGTCACCCCGGTCAACCCTTTTTACAGGTGCTTTAAAAAGATCACGCATATACCCATTTTTTATCTCACTTCAAAGCAGGTGAGCTTGCGGCATTTACCGAATACATCCTATTTGTTTATTTCGAAAGAAAAGCTGCAGAAAACCTATCAAAAAAAAGACTGATGCCTTGGTCAGCACAGTCTTTTTTGATTATATCTGATGAAATGTCACTTCAGGGCGGCTGCCGACACGGATATTTACACCGGTTTGTCCTAAGCCTTCGCTGATATAAAACGGTTTATCATGGTGATAATGAAGGCCTTTAACCATGTTCATGCGCACAAGTTTGCCCATTTTCGCCAAATGGTACGGTTTTGGCCAGTGAATTTGCCCGCCGTGAAAATGGCCTGAAAGCAGGTAATCATAATGAACATCTTTCATATCCAGAATAATGTTTGGGTCGTGTGTCAATACAAGATGGTATCCGTTTTCTAGATTTTGATAAGAGCCGGTAATATTACTGCGATTCGTGCTGTAATCATCAATGCCGATAATATTGACAGGCCCTGCAGCCGTCTCGATTTGAACATGTTCATTTTGCAGTGTGATACAGCCGTTTTCCTCTAAAACATGCTTCAATCTCTGAAAGTCCTTTTCTTTCAATACATAATCGTGGTTACCGAAAACCGCATACATTCCATATGCTGGATTCAGCTTTTGCAGTGCGTTCAAGTAACCTGCCAGCTTCGGAATATTACGTTTCCGATCTAGAAAATCCCCGGTAAGGGCGATGATGTCCACAGACTGATCTTTTGTTAAATGATACAGTTCTTCAGGTGAAACAGAAATGTTTTCTAAGTGAAGATCTGATAAATGAAGGATATTTAATTTTTTTCTGGCTGAAAGGCCGTCTTTTTGATCGATTGAAATGGTGTTGACCTTTACATCTTTTGTATTGCGATTCGCTCTATATATAAATGGCACAGACACGAGTATGGCCAATGAAAGTAAGATTGTAAACAAAATATATCCCCTCCCCTCCTATCAGTATAGTAAGTAATCGAGCCTTATGGATAGCGGGAATTAATGGGTAAGAGACAGGTTGAAAAACGGATTGTCATCTGATGAATGTTTTGGAAAGGAAAAGGGATAATAAATTTTGACACATGAGGCAGAACATGCCGGATACGGTGTCAGAATAACAGATGGATGTGTAAGCGATGTTACGATTAATGAGACAACACAAAAAAGAAACATATTATCTCTGGATCGCATTATTTCTCCTTTTGCTGTATGTATCCCCGCTCTTTATTTTAAAGGAAGATGCCCATATTCGCGTCCACGACAATTTAGATTCCAATATCGCTTGGTACAAGGTGCTGGCAGATAGCGGAGAAATCATCGGCAGGGTGGACGCGGCCATTCCGCAAATCATTAACGGGCTGCCGCGGGACGCCTTTGGCACTGAGTTGAGCGGAATTGTTTGGCTGCACGCTTTCTTTTCTTCCATGACCGCCTATGCAGTAAGCCAGACGATTACAAGGGTTGTCGCTTTTTTTGGAATGTATGTGCTGCTGAAGAAACATGTAATTCAGGAGCCAAAAGCGGCTTTCATCCGAATTGGCGTATCGCTGGCATTTGCCTTAACACCTTTTTGGCCTTCGGGAATGCTGAGTACGCTTGGATATCCTTTGGCACTGTGGGCTTTTTTAAATATCCGAAAAGGGGATAGCTCTTGGAAAGAGTGGCTGACGCTCGGTTTGCTTCCTTTATATTCAAGCTTTGTATTAGGCTTCTTCTTTTTCTTGGCAGGGATGGCATGCTTTTGGCTGTATGATGCTATTACAAAAAGAAGATGGAATTTGATGTTCTTAGGCAGTATTGCATTTATGACAAGTATTTATCTTTTCGTAGAGTATCGGCTCGTCTATTCGATGCTGTTCTCACACGCACCAATGCATCGGATTGAATTTATCTCATCCAGGCATGACGTTTGGCATTCTCTTCGTCTATCCGTAAAAAACTTTGTCTACGGGCATAATCACGTGATGACCGTTCACACTGTTGTCATCCTCCCGATCCTGCTGCTCGTATTTGCAGCTGTGCTGTTCAAGCGAAACCGGACAAAGTTAGAAAATGTTTATCTGTTTTTATGTGTGCTTAATTACGGACTGTCATTATGGTATGCATTTTGGTTCAACAAAATATGGGCGGTGCCGAAGCAGAAATTTGCCTTTTTAGCTGAATTTAATTTTGCCCGTTTTCATTTTCTGCGGCCGCTTGTCATATACGTAAGCTTTGCGCTTGCTTTATATCTTATTTGGCGGATGGGCAGAGGATGGAAATGGCTTGTATATGCTGCGGTTGCTGCTCAGCTGATGGTGTTGGCGCCTTTTAATGAAGAATATACGTATGGCGTTCACTACAATGCGCCGACATTCCGGGAGTTTTATGCATCCGAGCAATTCAAAGAGATTAAGGAATATATCGGGCGTCCTCAAGATTCGTACAGGGTGGCAAGCATCGGACTGCATCCGTCTATCGCCCAATATAACGGGTTTTACACGTTAGATACGTATAACAATCTGTACCCGCTCTCTTATAAATATGAATTTAGGAAAATCATTGAAAAAGAGCTGGAAAAAAACGCTCGGCTGAAACAATATTTTGATGAATGGGGCAGCCGCTGCTATCTTTTCGTTGATGAACTCGGTAAACGATATGATTTCAAAAAGAACTCGAAGAAAACGATTAACAATCTTCAATTAAATACAGATGTATTTAAAAAAATGGGCGGGCGTTATATTTTTTCTTCAGTTCCGATCAAGAATGCTGATCAAAACCATCTTGCGCTCGTTAAGACGTTTGACCATAAAGATTCTGCCTGGCGCATTTATTTATATGAAACAAGATAAGGAGGATATCGATTGAAACAGTCACAGCCAGTATTAACCATCGTCGTTCCGTGTTTCAATGAAGAGGAAGTGTTTCAAGAGACAAGCCGTCAGCTGACAGAGGTTGTAGACAGCTTAATTGAAGAGAAGTTAATCGGTGAAGACAGTAAAATTCTGTTCGTCGATGATGGCAGCAAAGACCGCACCTGGGCCTTGATTGCTATGGAGAGCATAAGAAACAAGAAGGTGACGGGCTTAAAATTAGCCTGCAATGTCGGACACCAAAGAGCGCTTTTAGCCGGGCTGCATAAAGCGAAGAACAGGTCAGACTGCGTCATTTCGATTGATGCTGATCTTCAGGACGACATCTCTGTGATCCGGGATTTTATGCTGAAATATCATGAGGGCTGCGAAATCGTTTACGGTGTCCGCCGCAGCAGAAAAACTGATACCTTTTTTAAACGCACGACTGCTTTAGGATTTTATCGCCTCATGAATAAGCTTGGGATTAAATTAATTTATAATCACGCTGATTTTCGTTTAATGAATAAAAGATCGCTTGAAGAGCTCGCTCGTTATCCGGAAGCGAATCTGTTTTTAAGAGGCATTGTTCCCATGATCGGCTTTAGATCAGCCGAAGTCTTGTATGACCGTAAGGAACGCTTTGCCGGCAAAACGAAATATCCGCTGAAAAAAATGCTATCATTCGCTTTTAACGGGATTACATCATTCAGTGTCGCGCCGATTCGATTCTTTACGCTTTTAGGTTTTATTTTATTTTTCTTCAGCACTGTGGCAGGAGTTGGAGCATTTATACAAAAACTGCTAGGCCATACAAATGCAGGCTGGGCGTCGCTCATCATTTCCATTTGGTTTTTGGGCGGGCTGCAATTAATGGGAATCGGGATCATCGGAGAGTATATTGGAACGATTTTTTCTGAGGTGAAAAGACGGCCGAAATATGCGATTGATATCGATTTATATAATGAGCCGCTAAGCCCGCTCCAGCGTCAGGAAAAAGAGCGGTTAGAAAAAAAGTACAGTTGAATGGGAAAGAGCTGACTTCATTCGTCAGCTCTTTCAGCGTGCCCGACAAGCTTTGCTTTTGACTACTCACGTACTTGAATGATAGATGGCTAATGACTCAGGTGTCCTGCCTGAACGCCACCTCCGTCACATCTGATGAAAGTCAGCTCTTTTTCTTCAACTGATGTAAAATGGCGTTAAGAGGTTCATCTTGCGGGTTGCGGTAAAAATCAAAAAATGGGCAGCCCTGTTTCTTAATCCGATCAACTACAGTATCAATCGTAAACATAGCGGGTGTTAAGGAGGGCTGTACCTCGTGCCAATAGAGCGGTGCCGCGACAGTTCCAAGGTCATTTCCTCTTGTCGAATAAGGACAAATAATCGTTTTTCCTTCTGCATGCTGCAAATAATCAAGATACAATTTGCCGTGCCTGTTTTTAATCAAGCGTTCAGTAGTAAATAGCTCGGGAAATGCATTGGTGCAGTACTCAGCGATCAGCTGTGTAAACTGGCGTGTTTCTTCATACGTAAATGCCTCAGGGGACAAGGGAATATAAAGCTGGATGCCCTTATTGCCGGACAGCTTCGGAAACGATGTGATGCCGAAGGAGTCAAACAGCCGCTTCAGCTCATTCGCAGCCTGCACAGCCATGAGAAAGTCGTCTCGTGAAGGTGGGTCCAAATCAATAACAATCTCAGCCGGACGCCTGCTTTGAATGGTTTGAAAAGGGACATGAAACTCCAAAGCAAGCTGGTTGGCAAGCCATAATAAAGTGGACATATCCTCGCAGACAATATGTTCATGGCTACCGTCATAGAAAGATTGAACAAAATCCGGCGCATAGTCCGGTTTGTTTTTTTGGAAAAACGATTCGCTCCTTGATCCATGCGGATAGCGGATGACGGTGACAGCACGGTTTTTCAGAAATGGGAACAGGTAGTCACTGACTTCAATCGTGTACTGAATAAAATCTTCTTTCGTTTTTTTATTCTTTTCAAATATGATTTTATCCAGGCTTGTGAACTGAAGCTTTGGATGGACCGTTTTGGAGTGGCGTATGACTTGCGCATATGTGCATTCGGTCCAGTCCATATGGAATTCAAAACCGACAAAAGATACCTCTCTCAATGTGCCTTGGAGAATCGTTAAGTATTGAACGGTTGCACAAATTGATGGTTCAAGCGTAAATTCCCCTGAAGATGTTTTATGCCCGTGCTGTTCCATAATCTCACGTATGGCGTTTTTTTCCTCATCACGCATTCCGTGTGAGACAGAGGCAATCGGTGTCATTACGCCGTTTTTTAACACAGACACCGTCAGAAATCCATTGTTTGGGTTAAACCCTGTTATACAAACATAAGCTTGTTTAAAGTTTTTATATTTGAGCCAATCGGACGACCGCTTTCTTTCAAGCCATTTGCTGTTTGTTTTCTTCGCTACGATTCCTTCTCCGTCATATTTCGTAACCATTTCCCAAAGCGGATCAAAATAATCATAGCAGGGGACATACTGAATCGTTTCCTTAGCATAAGGGTCTGGAGACGCAGGAAACTTTGCCGCAGACATGAGATCGTACAGCGATTTTTTCCGGTCCAGATACGAAAGAGACGATATATCTTCTCCGCGGCGCTCTAGCAGATCAAAGGCGAGAAAGCAACACGGACGCGCATTTGCCGATTCCTGAATCTTATCTGGTCTTTTCAAACGTCCCCGCACCTGAATGTGTTCAAAATCTGAACGGCAAGGGTTCACCAAACATACGATTTCGCCATCAAGTGTCAGAGGAAGATCTTTTTCCATATGCTGAAAGGCGGTTTTGGCGAATTGCGTGATTTCAGGAAAGGTGCTGGTAAGCTCCAAGCCATTTCTGCTGGTTAAGGTCACACCTTCTGAATGGATGCGGAGAATACAGCGGTACCCGTCATATTTTACTTCGTAGCGCCATTCTGCTCCTATTGGCGGTGATGAAGTAAGGACTGGCTGCATGGTTAACGCCATGGGCTATGACGTGCCGGAGGCTTTTTTTCTAGTTGTTTTTTGTTTTTTATCTCCGGCTCCTTTCGGTTCCGCGGCTTGTGCTGGTGCGGCTGCCGGGGTTTCCCGGTTCGGCTTTCTGGTGCGGTCGATGCTGGCTTGCAGGGCGCTGACCAGGTCAATGACATCTTCACGAGGAGGCGCTTTATCAGGAGTAACGGCTGTTTCTTTATTTTCAAGCTTGTCGTTGACTCTTTGCAGCAGGGCGTGCCGGTACGTGTCCTCATATTTCTCCGGCTCAAACTCAGCCGTCAGCTCATCTATTAATGTGATAGCGGTTTGCAGTTCCTTCTCGTTTACATTCGATTGATCCGGTACACCTGGGACATGAGCAGCGCTTCTCACCTCATCCGGATAATGGATAGACTCCATCACGATACAATTTTCATAAACGCGGAGAATGGCCAGCTGCTGCTTCGACCTGATTGTCATATTGGCGATGCCGATCTTTCCGGTTGAGCGCAGCGCCTCACGCAACAGGGTATAAGCTTTCGTGCCGTTATCCCCGGGTCCGACAAAGTAGGAGCGGTTAAAATAAATCGGGTCAATTTCCTGAAGCTGAACAAAATCAACAATCTCAACCGCTTTCTCCTCATGCTCCTGCTTTAAACTTTTTAAATCTTCGTCCGTCAGCACCACATATTTTCCTTTTACATATTCATATCCCTTTACAATTTCATCAGGACCGAGTGTTTTTTCGCAATTCGTGCAAATCTTTTCGTATTTGATTGGCGCGTGATCCTCTTTATGAAGGCTGCGCAGCTTAATGTCTTTATCTTCTGTGGCCGCATAGAGCTTGATGGGGATGTTTACTAATCCGAAACTGATTGATCCCTTCCACATTGTATGCATATCGATAAACCCCTTTTTTTCTTTAGTGTGAAGAGGGGGAGTACGATTCATGTGTAGTAACTTATGGGTGAAAAAACAGCCGTCGCTGTTATTGCGACGGCTGTTCAATAATTAATTGTTCGAGTTGTTCCGGCGGTATCGGCCTGCTGAAAAAGAAGCCCTGTAAATGGTCACAGCCTTTTTCGTAAAGAAGCTGTTTTTGAGCTGAATTTTCCACGCCTTCAGCAATCACCTGCAAAGACAGCTGATGTCCCATAGCAATAATGGCCCCGGTAATTTGCTCTGATTTCGGATGGGTCTGAATATCGTCGATAAATGATTTGTCGATTTTCAGCCTGTGAATCGGAAAGTCCTTCAAATAGCTAAGAGAGCTGTGTCCCGTTCCGAAATCGTCAATGCTGATTCTGATGCCTAATTCTGTTAAAGATGATAAAACCTTCTTGGAGTGATCGAGATTGTCCATTGTCATGCTTTCTGTCACTTCCACTTCAAGAAGCTGCGGAGGGAGCTGGTATTTGTCAAGCGCGTTCTTGATCAGGGGGATCAGATCTTCAGATTGAAATTGTCTTGCGGAAATATTAATGGCGACAGAAAGGTCATAGCCTTTGTCATACCAAACCCTTGCCTGCTTGCATGCTTCATCTACAATCCACTTTCCGATATCAATAATGAGACCGGTTTCTTCAGCAACACCGATGAATTCTCCGGGCGGACACAGCTGCCCGTCGGGGGTGACAAGGCGTATCAGCGCTTCTGCCCCTGTCATTTTTTGATTTTTTGCACTAAATTGCGGCTGATAATGCAAGACAAATCTATTGTTTTCGATTGCTTCTCTTAGTACCATTTCTTGGTTAAGCTTAACGGTTTCTTTGTTGCCGATCGAAAAAGAATAGTATCTGTATTTGCTTTTGTTTCGTTCTTTAGCGGCATACATCGCCATATCAGCCTTTTTCATCAATTCAAGACCGTCCGTCCCGTCTTTCGGTGATATCGCAATCCCGATACTGACAGATGTGATAAGCGTGTGATCCTGGATCTTAAAAGGTTTTTTGAATTTTTGGATAATTTTTCTTGCTAAAACATCTGCTTCTCCTGTGCTGGTATTGGCATCCGTTAAAATAATAATAAATTCATCACCACCAAGACGGGCGATAAATCCATTATCAGGGACAACAGATGACAGACGTCTACCTGCCAGCTGAAGCAGCTGATCGCCGACATTATGTCCTAATGCATCGTTAATCACTTTAAACCGGTTTAAGTCCAGAAAGAATACAACTGTGCTGTTGTTCAAAGTATGCTCGCGATTCATCACCGCTGTTAAGTGCGAAATGGCATGCCGTCTGTTGGGTAAATCTGTAAGTGAATCGTAATGAGCCATTCTATGGATTTCTTTTTCTGCCCTGTACTGCTTTGTCATGTCCTTGCAAATGACATAAATGCTGTCCAGCTCTTGATTGACCTCAACGGGTATAAGCGTAATATTTAAGTGAAACTGGCCTTTTTCAGTGATAAGATCGCTATCACTGTTAATGGCCTGTTTTTCTTTTTTGACTTGATCAAAAAGGCGATTAATCTTCTTTGATGTATAGTGTCTCCAATCGTGCATGCTAAAGCCAAATTTTCTGATCATGTCTTCACCAGCATGATTGGACGATATAATGTCTCCATCTAATGACAAAATAAAAATCGCGTCAATATTGTGGACGATTAAAGACTGAAACCTCTGTTCGTTATCCTTTATGCGTTCGCTCTGTTTAATAAACTTTCGGTCCGCATGGGAACTGAATAATAATAGCGTTTGTATACAGAAAACGATTAACGTAACAAAAATCGACCAATGAAACGTTTGCACCTCCATATGGCTTCCGGGCGGTCCCATGTCCTCGTGGAAAGATGCCGCAAGCATCCCTGTATAGTGCATGCCTGAAATCCCAATACCCATTACAATCGAACTGATGACTTTATAAAACATAAGATGATCAGAATGTTTTTTTAAGGCCAGGTCAAAGAATATTTTTAACGAGACGAAAGATGCCGCAATCGCAATGATAATGGAAAATGTAAAAAGAATCGGTTCGTACATAATCATTACCCGGGAAATGGAAGACATTCCGATATAGTGCATAGATGCTATAGATGCGCCAAGCACAACTGATCCAGTAAGCAGTCTGTAATATGTAAGAATGTTCCGGCTGACAAAATATAATGACACAAATGATCCGGAAACAGCTGCGCCAATGGATGCAATTAAAGGCATGAATTCATATTGCATCGGCATCTCCATATGGACGGCCATCATCCCAACAAAATGCATTGACCAAATACCGAATCCCATTATAAGTGAGCCGCCGATCAGCCAAACTATGCTTTTTAAGCCTGTATTGATAGTGACTTTCCTTGACAGTTCAAGGGAAATGTACGATGCGGCACAGGCAATAAGAATAGATAAACATATGAGCGTTGTATTATAAGTAACGTGTATTTCCAAATGGAGATTCCCCCCGTGTCATGTGTTCCAGTCTTGTTGACTCTCATTATTATCGGCTGCTTAGCCGCAGAGTTTCAGCCTTTAAGACCATAGAAATACGGTAAGATCTATTATTAGTTCAGCTGACCCTGAAAAATGTGTTAAAATCATGTTGACGTTTGCCGAAAAAACAAAATGCATTATACATAAGTATGAAAAAGGGGAAGTGATGGCTATCGAAGAGCTGGTTATGTCATGGATAGAAGCATTTAAAAGCTTATCTTATTTTGGAATATTTCTAGCGCTCTGTATTGAGTTTATCCCTGCTGAAATCGTCCTGCCGCTTGCGGGCTATTGGGTATCTAAAGGTGATATGACACTTTTTGGCGCTGTTTTGGCAGGATCTCTTGGAGGAGTGGCCGGCCCGCTTACGCTGTATTGGATAGGCCGGTACGGAGGAAGGCCGTTTCTTGAACGTTTCGGGAAGTATCTCTTTATTAAGCCTGAAGCGCTTGATAAGTCGGATGAATTTTTCAAAAAGCATGGGGGATTTGTAGCCTTCAGCGGCCGTTTCTTGCCAGGCATCCGGACATTGATCTCCATACCGTGCGGAATAGCAAAAATGAACGTTTGGGTGTTTTCGTTTTATACGTTCATCGCCATGCTGCCGATTACATTTGTATATGTTTATCTCGGTGTGAAGCTCGGTGAAAATTGGAAGGAAGTTGGCTCTATTCTCGATCAATATATGCTTCCAATCGGGATAGCGATTTTGGCATTGTTCCTGCTCTATTTGCTGATAAAAAAGAGGAAGAAACGCACCCATTCAGAACAATTATCTGTATTTTTTAAAAATAAACGTTGACAAAGTATCGCGCTGCGCATATCATTGACGTATAATATCATATTTCTTGAAATCCCAAAGGGGAGTAGCGTCCGGAATGTTTTCCGGAAACAAAGTCGTCATTTCATGGATTGCGATATCCATCGGCTTTGTTGGCATGCCTGAATTCATGTCTAGCAAGACCTTTGCCTTATGTCGGCAAAGGTCTTTTTTGCATGGTCCGGCCGGCATAAGATCGGATGAAGAGAAAGAAAACAACTTTTTTGGGAGGGTATCATTTATGGATGCAGCATTATTATTAGAGTATGGTTGGGTTCTTCTCGTCTTGATCGGGCTGGAAGGGATTTTAGCCGCCGATAACGCGCTGGTTATGGCGGTAATGGTAAAACATTTGCCGGAGGAAAAACGAAAAAAGGCGTTATTTTACGGGTTGGCAGGAGCTTTTGTTCTGCGGTTTGGCTCTTTATTCGCGATTTCTTTTTTAGTCAACGTTTGGCAGGTTCAAGCGATTGGCGCGATCTACTTGCTGTATATCTCAGCAAGCCATTTATTGAAAAGATATGTATTTAAGAAAGAAGACACGCATAAAGAGACAAAGCAAAGCGGTTTTTGGCCAACTGTTTTAAAAGTTGAATTGGCAGATATCGCGTTTGCGGTTGATTCCATCTTAGCGGCAGTCGCGTTGGCGGTTACGCTTCCTGGAACATCGCTTCCGAAGATCGGCGGACTTGACGGAGGACAATTTATCGTCATTTTGGCCGGAGGTATTATCGGCCTGGTGATTATGCGGTTTGCAGCTTCAATGTTTGTTAAGTTATTAAAGGAACGTCCAAGCCTAGAAACAGCGGCCTTTGTGATTGTCGGCTGGGTCGGAGTGAAGCTTGCTTTATATACGCTTGCCCATCAAGACATAGCGGTTGTTTCTGAACACTTTATCCATTCTGGAACATGGAAGCTCATCTTCTGGAGTGTCTTAGCGGCAATCGCGGTTTGCGGCTGGTTCATGTCAGGTGGAAAAAAACAGCCGGAGGGTGCACAAAACGAACAAAAAAACAGCAGCCGGGAACGGGCGTAATCTGAAGACTCTGCTTAAAAAGCAGAGTCTTTTCATGTTTAAAACGTTTTCATGAACGAAATAAAATAACATTTTTATAACAGCTTTGTTACAAAAAACACGTATAAAACCCCCTTAATTCTCTAGAAAGGCACGAAATCATGTATAGTACGTCAGAATGGTTTGTCACAATTGAGACATTGGAAATCAATATTTCTTTTTCTCCTTTGCGAATCCCTATCAAATTAGCTATCATTAATGAGTAGTTATAGGGAGGAACTGAGGTGAAACCAGTGCTTAGCCTTTTGTTTAAATTGGGAAAAAAGAAGCAAACGCTTGAAAAAACTGTTGAAAGTATACAAAAAGGCAATAAAGATCTTCAAAATGAATTAATACAGCAATATAAGCCATTTATCGCAAAGACGGTTTCATCCGTTTGTAAACGATATATAGATGAAAAAGACGATGAGTTCAGCATCGGACTGATCGCGTTTAATGAAGCTATTGAAAAATACTCACCTGAAAAAGGCAATTCTCTGCTCGCATTTGCTGAGCTAATAATAAAAAGAAAAGTC
The DNA here is from genome assembly GCF_958411575.1 of uncultured Bacillus sp. Classification (NCBI taxonomy): domain Bacteria; kingdom Bacillati; phylum Bacillota; class Bacilli; order Caryophanales; family Bacillaceae; genus Bacillus; species uncultured Bacillus sp. The sequence goes on along the minus strand of NZ_CATYRA010000009.1, from coordinate 91,243 downwards.
ATTGATTACATCAGAAAAGAAGCCAGAAGCGCACAAAATATAAATATCGATTTACAGGAAGGAGACGATCAGGAGTCATCACAAAGCCTGATTGAAGCCGAGCTTTCCATTGATGAATACCGCCGTCAGATTGAGCAGGAGCAGAGGCGGGAGGAAATCCTCTATTTTCAAAAGCAGCTCAAAGATTATGGTTTATCGTTTAAAGAACTGCTTGAAAACTCTCCAAAGCATGCGGACGCTAGGCAAAACGCCATAAAGGTGGCAATGACCCTTGTTGAACATGAAGAATTAGCCGCTATCCTGTATACAAAGAAACAGCTTCCGGTGAAACAGCTAGAACAGCTTGTCTCTGTAAGCCGAAAAACGATTGAGAGAAACAGAAAATATATTATTGCGATGTGTATTATCATTACGGGTGATTATATTTATTTAAAAGATTATCTTAAAGGGGTGCTGCACTCATGAGAAGAGGGATTATAGTAGAGAAAAATAGAAAATTCGTCACGTTGCTGACCCCTGACGGACAATTTTTAAAGCCAAAAATGATCGCCGCAGCTATGAAATCGGAGAAGAAATCATGCTTCCGAGTGAATCACGCATGGGCAGAAGGGCCAGCTTTTTTGATTTTTTAAAACTGCGCCCTTTTAAAATGGGGATTGTTACGATGACTGCTATTATGCTTTTTATTTTTATCATTCTCCCCGTTTTTTCTAATAATAAGGCTTATGCGTATATGACAATCGATATCAATCCAAGCGTTGAAATGGCGTTAAACAGCGATTACGAAGTGATTGAACTGACGCCTCTAAATGATGAGGGAAAGAAAGTCGTGAATGATATAGATGATTGGGAGAAGACTGATTTTAAAAAGGTGATTGACGATATTATAACCGACTGCAGTGAGCACGGGTATGTAAAGAAATCGAAAGAAATATTGATTTCCACTGTTTATGAAAATACGGAAGACAATACATATAAAAAAGCTGTGAAAAAACAGCTGAATGATGTGACGGAAAAATATAAAACGACATACCGCATGGAATCTCTCGAGTCAGATATGCAGACGAGGGAAAAAGCGAAAAAGAAAGGCGTTTCAACAGGCAGCTACATCAAATCAAATGAAAAGAATAGTGAAGATTCAAAAGAAGACTCCAGCAAACAATCCGGGGAAGAGGATCAAAAGAGCGCCGGAAATGAGGATGAAAACACTGACCAAACAGACGGCCAGGACAACAAGCAAGGAGATAAGGAACAGCTGGATGATACGGATTCCGAAGAACAGAAAGAAGATGCAACGGATACACAGACTGATGATCGTGAAGATAAAAATGTAAAGGAATCAGATGAAAAAACGAATGTTGAAAAAGGTGGGGATCATGAGCAAACCCCAACACAAGATCCTCAAGATAAAGGAAATGAAGACAGCAGCGGTGAAAAGGGCCAAAGCCAATATCACAGGAACTGGAATAATGGTGAAAGAGGTCAAAGCCAGTATCACAGAAACTGGAATAACGGTGAACAAGGCAGGAATCGTTCTTCGTCAAACGGGGATAACGCTTCTGACCGCCGTAATCCAAACGGGTACAGCAGTGATAATCATTCAGCTCAAACTGAAGATTCGCCGAGTGACCCCGGCGAATGAAGACCTGAATTTATTTAGTTGTGCCATTTAATTGTGATTGTGCTTGCTGTACCAGCCGCTTTGTCATTTCCCCGCCTACAGAGCCGTTAGCGCGTGCGACTGTATCAGAACCGAGGTTTACACCGAATTCTTGAGCCACTTCGAGTTTAAATTGGTCTAGTGCCTGCTCCACCCCTGGAACAACGAGTTTATTTCTGCTCGCCATCTTTTTCATCTCCTTATTCTATATAGAAATTCTTAACGCGTACTTAGTTTGAAATGTACGGGGTTTATTTATGCTGGCAATTGTTGTGGAGAATAAGAAAACCCCGGCCTCTAAGCCGGGGGTGACGCAGACTATATAATGTCTGCTGTCATTTTGTGTGCGGTTGCCTGAATATGGAAGGTCAAAATGGAGAGGACTGTAATGGCGATAATTTGTCTGATTTTTAGCCATTGGCTGTCATTCAGTTCTTCAAAACGGTGGCGAAGACGCTCTGTCTCCTGTTCGACGATCTCCTGCAGATTCGATTCTTTCATAGAAGGCGTGTCTTGGTGATGAACGGCATCAAGCACATATGCACAGCTTTCATAGTAAGAAATCGGGCTGATGACATCATCGGATCTGTCTGAGATTGTGTTAAAGGCCACTTTTAAAATAGCACGTATATGTTCAAAGTCATAAATGGATTTTAAATCACGTACAATTAAAAGAATGACTGCCTGTTCAACAGAGTATTTTTTGCCCAGCTCAGGGTGTCCGATCAAATCCTTAATATCACGCTTTACCCAGTTTTGAATAGCAGTGGACTTTAACGAAGTCAGCTCGCATAGGTTGCCAAGCTCTACGATTTCGTTTGTAGAGAGACCGTATTCTTTCCTCTGCTTTTTTCGTTCGTATCTTGTAAGAAATTCAGGAATTTCAAGATGATTGGCTGCTTTTTCCGCTGACATGTTCGCTGATTGGACGAGAATGTCGAGCGGGCTTATTTCGCCTTGTCCTTTTAGGGAATAGAGCAGCCGCACCATATCGGTTCGAGTGAGTTTAAAAATGTTCATTGTTCACCTCTTTAAAACAATTTGACGCGGATATAGTCTATGTATGAGTTCAAAATTAAAGCGTCAGCAATTACATTAACATCATACGTCGAATTCCTTGCATTTTCAAACGGATGATTTATAATTTAAGTATACAGGTTCCTTTGAACTTAAAATAACGGAGGTTGTCATGGCGAAAAGAATTTTTCTGTTTATTTTAACGAATATTTTGGTTCTTACAACAATCGGGATCGTTTTGTCTGTTTTAAGCTCAGTTACCGGAGTCGGGACGTACTTTACAGCTGATGGCGGTATCGATCCAATTGCGCTTCTTGTATTCAGTTTAGTCGTTGGTTTTGTCGGTTCCTTTATGTCTCTTGCGATGTCAAGATGGATGGCAAAGACGATGATGGGTGTCAGAGTGCTGAATCCGAAAAAACACACGCTCAGCTATGAGGAACAGCAATTGGTTGATCGTGTTCACCGATTAAGCCGCTCTGCCGGGTTAACGAAAATGCCGGAAGTCGGAATTTACCGTTCACCTGAAGTGAACGCGTTTGCGACTGGGCCGTCAAAACGCCGTTCCCTTGTGGCAGTGTCGTCAGGGCTGCTGGAGCAAATGGATGATGCCGCAGTTGAAGGTGTGCTTGCCCACGAGGTCGCGCATATCGCTAATGGTGATATGGTAACAATGACGCTTTTACAAGGTATCGTCAATACCTTTGTCGTCTTTTTATCGCGTATCGCAGCTTGGATTGCGAGCCGTTTCGTCAAGGAAGATCTTGCACCGATCGTTCATTTTATTGCAGTGATTGTCTTTCAGATTGTCTTTTCCATTCTCGGCAGCCTGGTTGTGTTTGCGTACTCACGCCATCGCGAATTTCATGCTGACAGGGGAGGAGCGGATCTTGCCGGCAAGGATAAGATGATTCATGCGCTTCGGACGCTTAAGAGCTACTCTTCCCGCATTATGGAAGACGATCAGACAGCTGTCCAAACATTAAAGATTAATGGCAAGAAGCGTTCTTCGCTTTTCTCTACTCACCCTGATTTAGATGAGCGAATCAGACGGTTAGAAGCTAAATAATACAAGCACATTGTTCCTCTGAGAGAATCCCTCAGAGGTTTTTTATTTTATCCTTTGACTAAAATAATAAAAAAATAAGCAAGTTAAGAAAATGTTTCGTAAAAGCCTTTAAAAATGGGTCCAATATCTTTAGAATAATTACCGTACTTAAAAAGAGAGGCAGAAGAATTTTACATGAAATTTAAGATTGGAAAATTGATACAGGCATTATCTCCAGCCCAACTGATTGCATTATATTATTTTCTTGCAGTTACTGTGGCGGTTATATTGCTGAGTCTGCCAGCGGCACATAAACCGGGGGCGGACTGGACGTTTATTGATGCGCTGTTTACGGCTGTCAGTTCAGTCAGCGTAACGGGGCTGACGGTAGTTGATACAGCTGATACATTCAGCACAATAGGCATTTTTATATTGGCATTTGTTCTGCAATTTGGCGGAATTGGGATTATGACGCTCGGAACATTCATTTGGCTGATCATGGGAAAACGAATCGGGCTGAAAGAACGGAAACTGATTATGGTTGACCAAAACCAATCCCAGTTTTCTGGGATTGTCAATCTCATGAAACAGGTTCTTTTTCTGATCTTGTGGATTGAATTTTTTGGCGGGCTCATACTCGGCACTTATTTCTTAACCTACTATGATTCCTTTCAGGAAGCTTATTTACACGGATTTTTTGCCAGTATCAGCGCAACCACAAATGGCGGTTTTGATATTACAGGTAATTCGATGATCCCTTTCCGCCACGATTATTTTGTACAGTTTATTACTATGCTTTTAATTGTATTTGGGGCGATTGGATTTCCTGTTCTTGTTGAAGTAAAGGATTTCTTGTTTTCAAAGCATCGAAGATATCCGTTTACACTTTTTACGAAAATCACGACGATCACGTTCGGCTCACTTGTCTTGTTTGGGGCTATCGGCATTTATGTCCTGGAAGCAAACCACACGTTTGCCGGAAAGTCCTGGCATGACATTTTGTTTCTGTCCCTGTTTCAATCAACGGCAACCCGAAGCGGGGGGCTGGCAACTATTGATATCAGCCAATTATCAGATGCTACAATATTTTTTATTTGCGCGCTGATGTTTATCGGAGCGTCGCCAAGTTCAGTAGGGGGAGGCATACGGACAACGACTTTCGCTCTGAACCTTCTTGCGCTGTTTCATTTTGCCCGCGGCAATAAGTCAGTCAAGGTGTTTAAACGGGAGCTGCATCCTGCTGATCTCATGAAGTCGCTTGTTGTCACAATGATGGCGATTCTTCTCGTTTTTGGCTCGACACTCATTCTTACCATTACAGAAAAGCACTCGCTGCTGGAGCTTTTGTTTGAAGTGTGCTCAGCATTCGGTACAACCGGTCTGTCACTTGGAATTACTGCTGATTTAAGCAACGTTGGAAAATGTGTCATTATGATTGTCATGTTTATCGGGCGAATCGGTATCCTGACCTTCCTGTATCTGATCGGAAGAAAGGAAATTGAAGCGAATTATCATTATCCGAAGGAAAGAGTGATTATCGGATAGAAAAAACACCGCATGTTTTGCGGTGTTTTTTGATTGCCAAAAAAAAGATGTGTGGCGCCGTTTCAGTTGGAGAACCTAACATCAACAGGTGCAGTTTAAAGCTCCTGCATCTTTAAGCGAAATAAATGTCTGAAAAATTGGCGAGGAGGATTCGTATGAAGCGAAAAGCTGAAGTGAATGAAGCCATTAAAAATAACAATACACCTACTGAGAGCATGGACCCCAATTCTTATAAGACACAGTATCATGACAACCCGAATTTTAGGGGTGCAAACCGCAATTCCAAACAGGGTCAGCAAGGAGGCATGTGATTTTGAAGAAAAATCGTCATAGCAGAGATATGCAAAATCATAAAAAGCCCATGAATAAGAAAGTGCTGGAGGAAGAATTCTCAAGTGAACTTGGGGATTACAATGCCGGCAAGATCATCGAAATGCTAGAAGTCACAAAGCCTGAAAAGAAAAAAGAGAAAAAACAAAAATAAAAAAGACCTCTTAGGCGAAGTCTCGCTTAAGAGGTGCTTTTCTATTTTAAATAAGCATTTTTGCCCGTGCCTCTGACCAATTGCAATAAGCTGGTCATTCTCAGCTCAATGAAGGGCTGAGCAACTGTCTTAACAAAATTGCTGGAGAGTACTGATGTCAGGGCTGCTGTTAAAAGTAAGAGAATCACTAGGCTCTGATAGTCAGTAAGCGAATCCTCAAGCCCGAACTGTCTCAATGTTTTAATAATAAACCCATGAAGCAAATACACGTAAAATGTCCGGGTTCCCCATTTCGTAAAGAAGAACCGTTTTTGCGGAACGAGTGCTAAAAAGCTGAAGGTCGCCGCAAAGGCGAGTACATACCAGCCGATTCGGGAAAGACCGCTTGCCAAGGTAACGTCTCCAAATGAAGAATACGGTTTTGAACCAAACAGAAAAGAATAGTCAAAGTCGATGCCCCAGCAGATGACGAATACGGCGGCCAGTACCCCGAGCGCAATTTGTTTGCCTCGTTTTGATCTCAATAAATCAAAATGATGTTTATTTAAATAAAATCCGACAAGGAACATCGGTAAGAATACAAATGTCCGCGACAGGCTCAGCGTGCTGCTGACAAAGTCTAAATAGCCGATCAGCACGGCAATTCCGCAGCTGACAAACAGCGCCCACAGCTTTGAAAGCTTTGAAAAAGGATAAAGCAGCAGGTTCCAAAAAAATAAGCTTACGAGAAACCATAACGACCATTGCGGATCAATCGGATTCACATTTGCCATGCTTTCGTCTTGCATAATGTAATAGAAGACAGAATAGATGATTTGGAAAATCAAATACGGAATAATCAGCTTGACCGCCAGCTTTTTCACATATCCCGCGCGTTTAAAGCCTTTTGCGAAATAACCGGATACGAGAATAAAGGCAGGCATGTGGAATGTGTAAATGAACTTGTAGAGGTAAAGCATAAAGTTGTTATCATTAATAAAGGAACGAAGAATATGCCCGAATACAACAAGGAATATCAATAAGAATTTTGCATTATCGAAATAACTGTCCCGCGATTTACTCATAGCATCACCTTCTCTTTAATCAGTCACTAAGAGATTATTCCCTGCTGGTATATATTTTAAAATAAAAGATGAAAAAGGAATTGAAAAAATGGCTGATTGTTAGGACGATGTAAAGTGGCGGTAAGGATCGTAGAAAATGTCTTCGTTATGTAATCGCGCTGAAATTTTCTGAAATTTATAGGGCAAATGAAGGAAGTTCCCGCATTTTGTAGAAATATTGAGGGATAGGTTTTGAAGAAGGAGTGTACACGCATGGAAACTCTTGGTGTCCAGACAAATTCGGAGCTGCGGGAAGAACTGAAGCGTCTCAAAGAAGAAAATGCCCGGCTGAAAAAGGAATTGAATCAGCATCAAGTGATTGTCAACAATACGCTCGATGCTATTTTTATATGTGATAATGAAATGCGAATCGTTCAGGCGAATGAAGCAACAGAGAGGATGCTTCAAGTTGATTCGGAAGATTTGAAAAAGCGTTCCGTTTTGGATTTTTTGTTTTCAATCCCAAAGGATGAACTGAATCATGCTGTAAAGAAGTTTTTTAAAAAAGGTTTCCTATGGAAGGAGGTCCCGATCAGGCTTGATGGCGGGGCGACAAAATACATAGAGTTTCTGGCCAAAAGAGGGATTGGCGAGGATTTCTTTTTTGTTGTCATGAGAGACATATCTTCAAAGAAAATTCTGGAGCGGGAATTCTCTATGAATGAACAGCTTTTTAAAGACTTGTTTGACAGAGCTGTTGACGGAATCGTCCTTTTTGATAAAGATGGCGGTTTTATTGATGCCAATTTGTCCTTCTGTAAAAGTTTTCAAATCAATCAAAATGAGCTATCTCATTTATCGTTATATGAGTTCATAGACAGCGGCTCACGAAAAGATTTCGATAATATCTGGAAAACGCTCAACCGCAAGGGAAAAGCAAAGGGAGAGCTGCCCGTCAAGCTTCGTTCAGGAGTTCAAAAGCTATTTGAATTCACGATTACATCAAACATCATCAGCGGGTTTTATATGTCCATTATGAGGGATATCACGGAGAAGCGGTCTATGGAGCTGCAGCTCTTTAAAAGTGAGGAGCGCTTCAGAGAAATATTTGAAAATGCGATGGATGCTATAATTATCTGGTCGAATGACGGAAGAATCGTGAAGGCGAATCAGTCAGCCTGTAAAATCTTTGAGCTGCCGATGAATTTGCTGTTGAAACGAAGGCTGTGTGATTTTCTCGTTGACTCGCAGCAGAAATACAGCATAACGAAGAGGAAATACGCAAAATACGGAGAGATCAGAGAAGAGCTGCTGTTTCAAATGGGGAATGGGCAGTTCAAAGAACTTGAATTTACTTCAAAGCGGACAATATTAGAGAACCAGCACTTGACGATTTTAAGAAATGTCAGTGATAGAAAGCGGATGGAAAAGGAGCTTCGGGAAAGTGAGCTGAAATTCAGAAAAGTGTTCAACGGCTCAATGGACGGCAATGTATTGTTCGACAATCAATACAGGATCATCGACGCCAACCCGTTAGCAAGCCATATTTTAGGCCTGTCACATGAAGAGATTAAACAGCATAGCCTGTTAGATATTATTTCTTCGTATGAAATAGAAAATCTTGCATCACCGGCAAGACAGATTAATTTTGACGAAATGGACAACGAAATTCCATTTTTGCTGAGCAGCAGTGACAACAGAAAATTGGAATTCTCATTTAAACGAAATATTATTCAAAATATGAACCTGGCTATCTTTAAAGACGTAACGGAGCGAAAAGAACTGGAGGAACGCCTGCGCAAGTCAGATACCCTTCATGTTGTCGGCGAACTCGCTGCCGGTATCGCTCATGAAATCAGAAATCCGATGACAGCTCTTAAAGGCTTCATTCAGCTCCTGAAAGGAAGTGTGGAGGGAGACTACGCCCTTTACTTCAACGTGATCACCTCAGAACTAAAGCGCATCGAATCCATCATCACCGAATTCTTGATTTTAGCCAAGCCCCAGGCCATTATGTATGAAGAAAAACATGTTACCCAAATTATGAGAGACACCATAGATCTTCTAAACGCGCAAGCCAATTTAAGCAACGTACAAATCCATCTTGATTTAATTGACGACATTCCCCCGATCTACTGTGAACCGAATCAGCTGAAACAGGTATTTATCAATATATTGAAAAATGCCATCGAAGTAATGCCTGACGGCGGAAACATTTTTGTGACGATAAGGACACTGGATCAAGATCATGTTCTCATCTCCTTAAGAGACGAGGGAATCGGAATGACAGAAGATAAATTAAAGCGCCTTGGTGAACCGTTTTATACGACAAAGGAACGGGGAACTGGACTTGGGCTTATGGTAAGCTATAAAATTATTGAAGAACATCAAGGCGAAATCATGGTAGAAAGTGAAGAAGGGAAGGGCACCGTTTTCCACCTTACGCTTCCCGTCAGACAGAATGCTGAAGAAAGAAGGATTGATGAATGAACTACTACACGACAGCGGAAACGCCGCTCGGGGAACTCATAATTGCCGAAGAGGGTGGCCAAATCACCCGTCTATTTCTCAGTCAGGAAGATTGGATGGATTGGAAAGAAACCGTTCAGCATACAGAGCACAAGGAAACACCTTACCTGGCAGAAGCGAAAAAACAGCTTCATGAATACTTCGCCGGCGAAAGAAAGACATTCTCACTGCCGCTGAGCCAAAAAGGCACTCCTTTTCAGCAAAAAGTGTGGGAGGCGCTGGCGATGATACCATACGGAGAATCCCGAAGCTATGCTGACATTGCCGCTGCGGTCGGCAGTCCGAAAGCGGTGCGCGCAGTCGGACAGGCTAATAAACGTAACGACTTGCCAATTTTTGTCCCGTGCCACAGAGTGATCGGCAAAAACAGCGCGTTAACGGGGTATGCTGGGAGCAAAACCGATATCAAAGCATTTTTGCTGAACATCGAGCAAATCTCCTATAAAGAAAAATAAAACATATGGCACGTTCCCTTTTTTCACGGCCGACATATCATTTTATTAAGTTAAAAAAGTTGGTCTGATGAAAAAGGAGGACAAAGCAATTGAAGCCGAGCCGCTCTGAGAAAATTGCCGTTTTTGCCAAACTGTTTGTGAAACTGCATATTTTATCCAGCGCTCAAAAAGATGAAATCATCAATATCAATAAAAACAAACAAAAAAACCGCTGACTCGGCCCGAAATGAGCAAAGTCCAGCGGTTTTTTAATGAACCTTTTCGCCTCTAAACAGCTGTTCAATTTCTTCTTCGTAGTTACCGGTCATAATCCCTTTTTCTGTGATGATTCCTGAAATAAGATCATGAGGTGTAATGTCAAAAGCGGGATTAAAGACAGGCACATCGGATGGAGCCGTCCGGACTCCGGAAATCTGTCTTACTTCCTCAGGATCTCGTTCCTCTATCGGGATATCAGCGCCGCATTTCACTTTTGGATCAAATGTAGATAAAGGTGCGGCGACAAAAAACGGAATATCAAAGGCGTTTGCTAAAATCGCGAGACCGTATGTTCCGATTTTATTTGCCGTATCACCGTTCTTTGCAATTCGATCGGCTCCGACGATGACAGCGGAAATTTGTTTTTCCTTCATCGTATGGGCGGCCATGCTGTCTGTGATCAGAGTGACATCAATGCCTCCCTGTATCAGCTCCCACGCAGTCAGACGTGAACCTTGAAGGACAGGCCTTGTTTCACAGGCATAAATATGCAGGCCCAAATCCTTTTGTTTGGCCAGGTAAAATGGAGCGAGCGCCGTTCCATAGCGGCTTGTCGCGATAGAGCCGGCATTGCAGATCGTCATAATCCGGTCACCTTTTTTGAATAGCTGCAAGGCGTTTTGGCCGATCATCCGGCACGTTTCCTCATCCTCGACCTGAATCTGGATCGCTTCATGGACAAGGTTTGTTTTTGCTTCATTTACGGAAATGGCGTTTTCGATTGAATGACTCAGTCTCTCAAGCGCCCAAGATAAATTAATGGCGGTAGGCCGTGAGCTGTTTAAATATTGTTTGATATCTTCCAGTCTGCGGCGGAATTCCGTGACATCATCTGTTTCAATGTCTTTTGCAGCAAGCGCAAGTCCGAAGGCAGCCGTAATGCCGATGGCCGGGGCGCCTCTTACTTTGAGCGTGACAATTGCGTCAAATACATCCTCTTTCGTCGTCAGCTCCACATATTCCGTCACGTCAGGAAGCTTTTGCTGATTTAAAATGGTAATGGCTGTTTCCTTCCATTCAACAGAACGGGGAACAGCAAATGAATGGGTCATGAATGGATCATTCCTTTACAAGTAACTTAAATAATTCAATAACATCCGTTATCGTTTTGAATTCCGAACGTTTTTCGATAAAGGCTGTGCCGGTTTCGAGCGCCAGCCGTTTTCTGCCGATTCGTTTATCAAATGGCACGATTGTATCCAGATCAGCCACATGGGCAAGGCCGATCGCGCGGCGTATCAGTTCACAGCCCGCAAACCCGATCGCCTCTTCAAAAATATGACTGAGCGTATCAGTAAGATAACCGTCAATTTTGGCGTAAACATCCAGACTGTCCTTCTCCCAGGCTTCAATGAATGTCTCTTGAAATGTTTCCCAGACCTGCTTGACATGGTGATATAACGGCTCTCTGTCAGCCCCGTCACGGCCGAGTGCGTTCAAAAATAAGTTGGCGATAAATTGGCCTACATCAAAGCCGATCGGTCCGTAAAAAGCAAATTCAGGATCAATCACCTTTGTTTCATGTTCGCTGGCAAAAATGCTTCCTGTATGCAAATCACCATGAATCAGCGTTTCTGCCGATGTTAAAAATGACTTTTTCAGCTTTGCGGCTTCGATTTTGACGTTGTCATTTTTCCAGAGCTTCTCAACAAAAGGACGAAGCTCTTCTTCAAAATCATTTGTGTCATGGTCAAAGAAAGGGTCTGTAAAGACAAGTCTTTCTGTAATGTCGCACAGCTCCGGATTTGTAAACTGTTTAACAAGCTGTTTTTTCACCTTGGGTTCAAGCGCGTAATCTGATGAATAGAAAAGGGTCTTTCCTAAAAATTCACCGATGTGCTGTGACAGATGCGGATAATGGTCACCCTCAATGAGTCCTTTTCTTGCGATTTTCAGGTGAGAGAGATCCTCCATGACGGTAACCGCCATTTCTGTATCAGAATAAAACACTCTTGGAACCAGATGAGGGACATGCTCGCCTTGACGGATGAGAGCGCTGCTTTCGATTCTTGCGCGATCGATTGTCAGCGGCCAGCTTTCTCCAACGACTTTTGCATATGGAACTGCCTGTTTAATGATCAAAGCTCTGTCATGTTCTTGATCATAAATATGAAAAACGTAATTTAAGTTGCCGTCGCCGATCTCCTGGCATGTCAGCGTGCTTTTGTTTGGAAATAAGCCAAGCTTCACTGCCAGCGCCACAGCGGAGCTTTCATTTAACGTTTCGTATAAAGGTGTTTTTGTGACTGCCATTGTCATAACCTCCAATTATGTAATCTCTTGATATGTGTGCCGCAGAATGGCCGTAAAAAAGCCTCCTTCTCAGAGAGAAGGAGGCTTAACAATCATGTCCCGCCTCTCTTATCTCTCAGATCAAATCTGATGGAATTAGCACCGTGCCTTACGAGACCTCAGTCTCGGCGCCAAGAAGATGCGCCCCATTTCACAATGGAATTACGGTCGGTTGCTGTTGGGGTCAAAAGGCCAATCCCTCGCCCAACTCTCGATAAGAGAATATATTCACTTGTTAAACAATTCTAATTTATCAGTTGATGAACATAGTAACAGGTGTTTGATTGAATTGTCAATATATTTTTTAATATAAATCTTTTCTGATATCATCAAAAACAGGAATTTTTCCCCGCACGTCAACGCTTTCTTGAAGGTCAATTTCCGCTCTGACAATGCCTTCTTCACGGCCGCCCTCGGCCAATATACGTCCCCAAGGGTCAATAATCAGGCTATGCCCGGCAAATTCATTATCTTGATTTGAACCGGTACAATTGCAGGCAGCGACAAAGCATTGATTTTCAATGGCCCGGGCAATAAGCAGGCTTTTCCAATGATCAAGACGGGGCAGGGGCCATTCCGCAGAAATGAACAGCACGTTAGCGCCTTTTGTCGTATGTTTTCTGATCCATTCCGGAAAACGGATATCATAACAGATCAGTCCTGAGCTTTTGACGCCTTCAAGCTCGAAGTATCCATCCTCGGAACCGGCTGATAAATACACATGCTCATCCATCAGCTGAAAAAGATGGGCTTTGCTGTACTCTTTAATGATTCGTCCTTCCTTATCTGCGATGAACATTGTATTATAAACATCAGAACCCTTTCTGACAGCAACAGATCCTGCGACAATATGAACCCCGTGTTTTTTTGCGGTTTTTTGCAGCCAGCTCTGAGCAGAATGCCCGTCTTCATCAGCGAGCTTATCAAGGTTGGCCAAGTCATATCCGGTCGTCCATAATTCAGGAAGAACAAGAACATCAGCATGTTTGCTTTCTTTTTCAATCAAAAATTCAGCCTTTTTTATATTTTCCGAAGGTTTACCGTATGAAATATCAAATTGAAGACAAGATATCGTCCATTTCATCTTTTTAACACCCCAAATTTTTCTTTACTTTTTTCATTTAACCATATATGATGATGGACTATCATTTCAAGATTTTTTTAGAAGGTGAGAATAGATGAAATTTGAACAGTCTCATGTATTGAAGGAATTGCCTAAACAATTCTTCGCTTCTTTGGTGCAGAAAGTGAACCGAAAGCTCTCAGAAGGACACGACGTTATCAATCTCGGACAGGGAAATCCGGATCAGCCGACTCCGGAACATATCGTCGAGGAAATGAAACGAGCCGTTGCTGATCCTGAAAATCATAAATATTCGTCTTTTCGCGGCTCATACAGCCTGAAATCAGCCGCAGCAGCATTTTATAAGCGAGAATACGGCATTGATCTTGACCCAGAAACTGAAGTCGCTGTATTATTCGGCGGGAAAGCCGGTCTGGTCGAGCTCCCGCAATGCTTGTTGAATCCAGGTGATACGATTTTAGTTCCGGATCCGGGCTATCCTGATTACTGGTCAGGTGTTACACTTGCGAAAGCGAAGATGGAAATGATGCCGCTCGTAAAGGATAGGGCGTTTCTTCCTGATTACAGCAGTATCGCCGCTGAAGTGAGGGAACAGGCGAAATTGATGTATTTGAATTATCCGAATAATCCGACTGGGGCTGTTGCTACCTCCGAGTTTTTTGAAGAAACCGTGAGTTTTGCGAAAGAGAACGGAATCTGTGTCGTTCACGATTTTGCTTACGGCGCTGTAGGATTTGACGGCTGCAAGCCGTTAAGCTTTTTGCAGACTGAAGGTGCGAAGGATATCGGAATTGAAATTTACACGCTGTCAAAAACGTATAACATGGCAGGGTGGCGGGTCGGCTTCGCTGTCGGTAACGCTTCGGTCATTGAAGCGATCAATCTTTATCAAGACCATATGTTTGTCAGTCTTTTCAGAGCGACTCAGGAGGCTGCAACGAAGGCACTGCTAGCTGATCAGACGTGTGTAGCGGAGCAAAATGCCCGATATGAGAGCAGGCGAAACGCTTGGATTGCGGCATGCCGGGAAATCGGCTGGGATGTGACAGCTCCTGCAGGTTCATTTTTTGCATGGCTGCCTGTGCCTGAAGACTATACTTCCGAGCAGTTCTCAGACCTTTTGCTCGAAAAAGCGAATGTGGCGGTTGCGGCTGGAAACGGCTTCGGTGAATATGGCGAGGGCTACGTCAGAGTCGGACTGCTGACAAGTGAAGAAAGACTCAAAGAAGCCGCTTATCGAATTGGGAAGCTGAACCTGTTTACCCAAAAAAGCATTGACAAGATCTGATAACGATGGGATAATTCAAAATAATTTATAAAATCTATATTTTCTTATCAAGAGCAGGCAGAGGGACGAGCCCGATGAAGCCCGGCAACCGACTTATAAAGCACGGTGCTAATTCTTGCAGCTGGCGGCTGAGAGATAAGATTCGGACGAGAAACGAAACCTCTTTAGACGCGATTGCTGTTTGAAGAGGTTTTTTTATATGGATGAAAATGAAAGGAGCTCTGGCATGAGTGAGTTAATAGCAACTTATCTCCTGACCGAACCGGGAGCCGATACAGAGAAGAAAGCAGAACAAATCGCAACAGGATTGACAGTAGGCTCATGGACAGATCTGCCCCTTGTGAAACATGAGCAAATGCAAAAGCACAAGGGACGGGTGATAAGGGTAGAGGAAAGAGAGGGAACTCCTGCAAAACAAGCGGTGATCACAATTGCCTATCCTGAAATCAATTTCTCTCAGGATATTCCGGCTTTGCTGACAACAGTGTTTGGCAAGCTGTCGCTGGACGGAAAAATCAAATTACTCGACCTTCACTTCTCTGAAGCATTTAAGTGCACGCTGCCGGGACCGAAGTTTGGTGTATACGGCATTCGGAAGCTGCTGGGAGAGTTTGAGAGACCGCTGTTAATGAGCATATTTAAAGGGGTTATCGGAAGGGACCTGAGTGATATTAAAGAACAGCTCAGACAGCAGGCGCTGGGCGGAGTTGATTTGATTAAGGACGATGAAATTTTCTTTGAGACAGGTCTGGCGCCTTTTGAAACAAGAATTACAGAAGGAAAGCAAATATTGAAAGAAACGTATGAGCAAACCGGGCATAAAACGCTGTATGCGGTCAATTTGACTGGACGTACGGCTGATCTGAAAGACAAAGCGAGACGCGCTGCCGAATTGGGAGCGGATGCGCTTTTGTTTAATGTCTTCGCTTACGGCTTGGACGTCATGCAAAGCCTAGCGGAAGATCCTGAAATCGCAATCCCGATTATGGCACATCCAGCTGTCAGCGGGGCGTTTACGTCTTCTCCGTTCTACGGATTTTCTCACGCTCTTTTGCTCGGAAAATTGAACCGGTATTGCGGTGCTGACTTTAGTCTCTTCCCATCTCCATACGGTTCGGTTGCGCTTCCAAAAGAAGATGCGCTGGCGATTCACGAAGAATGTGTGAGAGAGGATGCCTTTAACCAAACATTTGCCGTTCCGTCAGCAGGCATTCATCCCGGTATGGTTCCACTTTTAATGCGGGATTTCGGTATAGATCATATTATTAACGCCGGGGGAGGCGTACACGGACATCCGAACGGTGCCCAAGGCGGGGGCAAAGCGTTCAGAGCCATAATTGATGCGGTCTTAGAAGCCCAGCCGATAGATGAAAAAGCTGAACAATGCAAGGATCTAAAGCTTGCCCTTGATAAATGGGGAAAGGTTGAAGCTGTATGACGACTCGAAAGCCTTTAATTATTTGTGATTTTGACGGAACCATCACGATGAACGACAACATTATAAGCATCATGAAAACATTTGCTCCACCGGAGTGGACGGCATTAAAAGACGGCGTATTATCCAAAACGCTGTCGATAAAGGAAGGTGTCGGACGGATGTTCGGCCTTCTGCCAAGCAGATTAAAAGAAGAGATTACAAGATATGTATTGGAAGATGCAAAAATTAGGGAAGGCTTTCGGGAATTTGTAGCGTTTGTCAAGGAGCATGAGCTTCCGTTTTATATCGTAAGCGGAGGAATGGACTTTTTTGTGTATCCTTTGCTTGAAGGCATTGTGGAGAAAGACCATATTTATTGCAACCATGCTTCATTTGACAGTGACTATATTCATATTGACTGGCCTCATTCTTGCAAAGGGACTTGCAGAAATCAATGCGGGTGCTGCAAGCCGTCAGTGATACATGAACTCGCTGAACCGAACCAATATATCATCATGATCGGTGATTCGGTTACAGATGTGGAGGCGGCAAAGCTGTCTGACCTTTGCTTTGCAAGGGATTATTTATTAAACGAATGCCGGGAGCGGAACCTGAATTATCTCCCGTATCAAGATTTTTATGAGATAAGAAAAGATATTGAGAATGTAACGGAGGTACAGGAATGGCTGCAAAACAAGAACGCTGGAGAGAACTTGCTGAAGTAAAACGGGAATTGGCAGAAAGAGATTGGTTTCCGGCGACTAGCGGCAATCTGTCTATTAAGGTTTCTGATGAGCCTTTAACATTTCTTGTAACCGCAAGCGGAAAAGATAAACGAAAAGAAACGGATGAAGATTTTCTGCTGGTGGATCTAAACGGAGAGCCGGCCGAAAGCGGGCATTCTCTGAAACCGTCAGCGGAAACGCTTTTGCATACACATTTGTACAACAAAACCAATGCCGGATGCTGCCTGCATGTTCATACGGTAAACAATAATGTGATCTCAGAGCTATACGGAGATCAAAAGAAAATCACATTCAGAGGCCAGGAAATAATAAAAGCGCTCGGCTTGTGGGAAGAGAATGCAGAAGTGACCATTCCGATCATTGAAAATCCGGCTCATATTCCGACGCTCGCGGCACTGTTTGCGGAAGAGATTTCAGAAGATTCAGGAGCTGTTCTGATCCGAAATCACGGTATTACCGCTTGGGGAAGAACAGCATTTGAAGCAAAAAAAGTACTTGAAGCATATGAATTTTTGTTCAGCTACCATTTGAAATTGAAAACACTCCAGCACCAGCTGGTTAAATAAAAGGAGGAACTGAAATGGCAACAATTCGTATTCATGATGAGGCAAATACAACGATTGAAAATCAAGAGGAAGTAGCAAGTTTTCTGGACAGTCAAGAGGTTATTTATGAGCAATGGGATATCGCGAAGCTCCCGGAACAGCTTTCAGAGAAATATGATCTGACAGAAGAAGAAAAACAGCAAATCCTTAATACCTTTGAAACTGAAATTAAAGATATCTCAGCCCGCCGCGGATACAAAGCACAGGATGTTATTTCTTTGTCAGACAGCAATCCGAAACTTGATGAACTGCTTGAGAACTTTAAAAGAGAGCATCACCATACAGACGATGAGGTCCGTTTTATCGTAAGCGGACACGGCATTTTTGTCATTCAGGGCAAGGATGGCACGTTTTTTGATGTCCGTTTAAACCCTGGAGATTTAATCTCCGTGCCTGAAAATATTCGCCATTACTTCACACTCCAGGAGGACCGCAAAGTTGTCGCGGTAAGAATCTTTGTCACAACTGAAGGCTGGGTTCCAATTTATGAAAAAGACAGCGTGAATCAATAAGCAGGATAAGCCCCGTTCGAAGAAAGAACGGGGCTTTTTATATTTATTGCAAACGCCATTTTTCATATTGTGACATTTCTTTTTTAATCAGCATCCAAATCAAACCTAAAACAGCTGCATCGTCAATGATCCCAAGACCAAGTATAACATCTGGAATGATATCGAGCGGCATGGCGATATATAAGATGGCAGCAGTTAGAAGAAAAAGCGTTTTAACCTGGGAACGGGGATAGTCACCGTTTCTCCAATCGCGAAGCATCTGAAAAAAAATAGTGATGTACTGGATACATTTTTTTCGGTTTTTTCTTTTTAACATCGCTTTTCCGCCTGCAGCTCCGAGAATCATTGCTTTCTTTTTCTTCATCGGGCATACCTCCTGTCTGACGGCGTGTTTAAGATATTCTTCACCTGGGTATTGTTCTTCTAATCCTATCAATATATCTATTATACCTGAAAAAATAACTTATTTAATGAAAATATGTTTACAAATAAAGTATAATCTGTAATAATGCACAATAACCCAATCAAACTTGTTTCCTATTTCTTAGCGGCGAGGGGTGAAGTGAATGGGCGGTTCTTCTGAACAAGAAAGATTGTTGGTGTCTATTGATGAAAAAAGAAAGTTAATGATAGATGCCGCTAGAAAGCAGGGATTTACAGGGCATGACACGATCAGACACAGTCAGGAGCTGGATTGTTTAATAAATGAATATCACCAGCTCATGCAAGAAAACGAACATTCTCAAGGGATTCAAGGCCTTGTTAAGAAATTAGGCTTGTGGCCCCGCAGAGATGTTATGCCAGCATATGATGCAAATAAATAGTGGCACTATCAAATGCATATATAAAGAGAGAGCTTTTCAGAAGCGCTCTTTTTTTCTGGAAAAATTCATATGAAAGAGGGAACTGATGAAAGAACTGGCGATTCTCATTACTGAAATGGTCAATCAATTTCATGACGCTTTTATTTCATTATGCGGAATGTTTGGCATTCATTTAACCGACAAAGAGATGCATTTTTGGGTGATCGGCATTTTTGGCATAATCTTTTTTGGCGTCACACACGCTGTGTTTACATGGCTTTCTAAATGGAGCATGACAGCCTTGTCCTTTATCTACACCGTTACAGTGATCATTGTTATCGTTTTTGCGATTGAAATTCAGCAAAAAGTGACGGGGAGAGGGAATATGGAGTTTTTAGATGCCACGGAAGGTTTAAAGGGTTTTTTAGTATTCTTTATGTTCTTTTTGCTTCTGAAATTGCTGTTCCGCTTCATCAAAATACTCTTTTGTGGCAGAACAGCAAGCAAGTCGACTGGCAATGCCCGGTCACGAAGATAAAAAACCCTCCTGACACGGTCAGGGGGGCTATGAAGCGGATACGGGGAGGGTGATCGTCACCTCTGTGCCTCTTCGCACTTCACTTTCGATATGAATAGAGCCACCGTACATCAGAACGATCCGTTTACATACGACAAGGCCGAGACCGGTTCCTTTTTCTTTAGAAGTAACAAAGGGAAGGAAGATATGATCCAGCATTTCCTGAGAAATCCCTTCACCGTTATCCACAACTTTGATAATGGCTTTTTTATCCAAAGCTCCCAGGGAGATCGTCAGTTTGCCTCCTTCAGGCATTGACTCGAGGCCATTTTTTGCTACATTTAAAATCACTTGTTTAATATGATCTTTGGTACATTTTACGAGTAAAGGCTGCTCAGTTAAATACTGTAATTCGACTTCAACATTGTATAGGTTGCCCTCAGAATAGATGATCGGCATAATTTCACCGATAATATCCTGAAGCGAGTTCAGCTCCCATTTTTCAGCTGTCGGCTTGCCGAGAACGAGAAACTCACTCACAATTTGATTAATGCGCTTTATCTCTTGTTCGATAATGGAGAAGTAAAGCTGATCTTCTTCACCTTTATATTTCTTTTGCAACAGCTGAATAAAGCCGCTTATGCCGGTGAGCGGGTTACGGATTTCATGGGCTGTGCTGGCAGCAAGCGTTCCGATCAGCTCTAATTTTTGCGCCTCATTTTCTGAGCGCTCCAGCTGTGTCTGCCGCTTCAGCAAATAATACAGCACGAGAATAAAAAGGATATTCAGCAGAACAATACTACATGAAAGCGGAAGCACAAGGCTTTTTGTCAGTTCTTCTATTGTAACCGGGTTCGGATATACTTTCATATTCCAGCTGATATCATCCAGATATCCGCTGACAGGCTTCTGATCTATTGCATGAGAGGCCTGTCCGCTTGAAAAAATCATTTTTCCGTCTTGGTTCACAACTTCAATATAAACATCAGGGCTAAGTAAGTTAATGAGATTTTTCAGATAATCAATTTGAATAGCTGCGACAAGATAATTTGTCACATCTCGTTTTGAGTCCAAAACAGGGACACAAATTGTAAAAATCGGCTGGCCTGTAATTCTGCTCGAATAACTATCTGAAATGACTGTCTTTTTTGTTTCCTTCGCTTTTGTAAAAAAAGATCTGTCGGCCAGGTTTACTTTCGTTTTTAATTCTGTTGTGCTTGCGGTGACGTCTCCTTTGGCATTTAGAAAATACAGTCCGGAAAATCTCGGCTCTGAATCAAAGGTTTTTTCCAAAATCGACTGCATTTTCTTTATATCAACCGGTCTGTCAATGGCGATGGATAAGGAGGTCATTCTCGCCTTTGTTTCTCCGATTAAATAATTGATTTTGTTGCGGTGAAGGTTCAGCAGGACACTCGCTTCTTGCTTATGTTCTGCAGCTATTGTATCTTTTTCTTTTTCATATACGAAAAAGCTGATGACGATTGCCGGAATCACGACCAGTATCATATAAAGTTTGACTCTCCCGCAGGCGCCTTTTAGTATTTTCAATTTGCATCGCTCCAACATACACCTGATTAGAGGTATTATATCATTGTTTCTTCTTCTTTAATAAGAAAAAATAACCAAAAAAATTAGAAAAAGATGTTGAACAGCTTATAATATAAAAAAGAAGAGAAATATTGGAAAGATTTTTATTGACATTTCGGTCTTTGTTTATTAATGTTTCTCTGTAACGGTTTCTAAAAGGATGATTGAGACATGACAGAAAAATCACTGAAGTTATTTATCGTGCTGTCGCGCGCGTATCGGTCCATTAACGATCATATGAATAAGCATATTCATAAGCATGGACTGAATCCGACTGAATTTGCTGTACTAGAGCTGTTGTACCATAAAGGCGATCAGCCGCTGCAGCAGATAGGAGATAAAATTCTCTTGGCTAGCGGGAGCATCACATACGTTGTAGATAAGCTGGAACAAAAAGAACTCCTCATTCGGAAAGCGTCTCCTACAGACAGACGAGTGACATTTGCACAAATCACTGAAAAAGGCATCAGTCTTTTGAATGATATTTTTCCTGATCACGCTGCTGAAATTGATGAAATGATCAGCGTATTAAGCGAAGAAGAGGTAGAGATGTGCACGGACATGTTAAAAAGAGTAGGATTAAACGCAAAACAGTTTCATAATAAGTAAAAAAAGGAAGCCTGATATGTCACAGGCTTCCTTTTTAACTATTTTTCATTTGTTTCCGCTGCGCCTCTCGGCAAGATGAGAACTTCAACACGCCGGTTTTTGCTTCGGCCTTCCGCTGTTTTGTTGGAAGCAACCGGTTTATACTCACCGTACCCCTTGGCACTGAATACTTTTGCATCGAGCTTAGGGTTTTCAATCAGAAGCCCCATAAAGTTTACCGCTCTCATGACGCTTAAATGCCAGTTTGATTGGAATTCAGAATTTTTAATTGGCATATTATCAGTATGTCCGCTGATAATGATATTTCTTGGCGGATTAATCACAAGAAGATTTGAAATCTCTTTTGCAAGCGGAACATCTTCCTTACGGATGGTCGCTTTCCCAGAATCAAAGAAGATACTGTCTTTAATCGTAATCAGAAGGCCTTCACTAGTCATCTTCGTTTCCAGCTGATGTTCCAGCTTTTTATCTTTGATGAACTTTTCCACCTGGCTCTTCACATTTTCAAGTTCTTTTTGATCAGCGGCTTTTTCTTTTTCTTTCTTGTTTTTCTCTTTCTCTTCTTTATCCTTTTCAACTTCATCGATTCCGTCTGACTCGTTTTCTGGAGGGGTGACACTGGAGTAGTCCATTACGCCGGTGCCGCCTGTAAAGACTTCATTAAATGATTTTGAAAGCATCTGAAACTTAGCTGCGTCGATCGAACTGCTCGCGTACAGCACAATAAATAATGCCAGGAGAAGAGTAAGGATGTCGGCGTAAGGGACGAGCCACGATTCATCAACGTGTTCGTCCTCATGCTTCTTCTTCTTTTTTCTCGCCATTTTGCGCCTCTCCTTGTTCTGCAAATTTCAAGCGGTCCTTCGCAGGAATATACATTAAAAGCTTTTGTTCGATGACTTTCGGTGCCTGTCCTTCTAAAACGGATAAAACACCTTCAATCATGACTTCACGCAGTTTTACTTCTTGTTTTGATTTGCGTTTTAATTTATTTGCGAAAGGATGCCATAGTACATATCCCGTAAAGATACCGAGAAGGGTGGCGACAAAGGCTGCACTGATAGCGTGTCCAAGCTCATCTGTGTTATCCATATGAGAAAGAGCGGCAATCAGTCCGATTACAGCGCCTAGTACTCCAAGTGTCGGCGCGTACGTTCCCGCCTGTGTAAAAATAGCGGCTCCGGCTTGGTGCCTGTCCTCCATCGCTTCGACTTCCTCTGTCATGATATCTCTGATAAATTCCGCACTTTGCCCGTCAACAGCCATGCTGAGCCCGTTTTTCAGAAAAGTGTCATCTACATCCTCAATGCTTGCTTCTAAAGCAAGCAGGCCTTCGCGGCGTGCAAGCTGGGCCCATTCAGAGAACATAGGAATGAGCTCCTCTATCGTCAGCTGTTTGTTTTCTTTAAATAACACTCGAAACAGCGCAGGCACTTTTTTAATTTCTTTGGTTGGGAACGCAATAACGACTGCTGAGATAGTCCCGGCGATAATAATTAATATGGCGGCTGGGTTTGCAAGCGCGCTGAAACTGACGCCTTTCAGAACCATCCCCACGCTCAATGCCACAAAAGCAAGAATAATACCGATTAACGAAGTTTTATCCATAGTTTTCACCAAATCCTTTTTATACTAGCTTGTCTATGGTTAATATCGGTTTTGGTGCCCGGAACTTTAGGGACATTGTGAATTTGTTCATGAAATATTCAAGGAAGAGGCATAGAAGGGAGAAATAAACAAAAACGGGCCTTTCGAAATTGAAAAGCCCGAGAGTTTAGCGGTATTGAAATTGGCAGCTTGTTTGTAAGCTGTCCTTCAGACGGTTTTCATATAACAATAGAAATAAATATTCACTGTATATAAACATGTTCCATCCCTCCTTAAGAAAAGTGTAAAGGATGAAGGAGAGTAACGCTTCGGGGGAAGGGACGGTATTTTCTCATTCAAGAGTATGAATCCGCAAAAAAGCGGCTTCCTAAATAGGAAACCGCTGATTGTTATTTCGCTTGCACTTTGATTGTATGATCTTCTGCAGTGACGTGAAAACTTGTGATCTCGCTATTGTCAAGCAGCAGATCGGTCATTTTATCCTCAATCCATTCTTGGATGGTTCTTCTGAGCGGACGGGCGCCGAATGAAGGGTGATAGCCCAGCTCAGCGAGTATTTCTTTCGCTTCGTCTGTCACACTCAAGCTGATGCCGCGTTCTGACAATGTTTCTTCAAGTTCTCCAAGCAGCAGGCTGACGATTTTGACCAAATGTTCTTTTTCCAGTGAGCGGAACTCAATAATGCTGTCAAAACGGTTGAGGAACTCAGGCTTAAAGAACATGCTCAGTGAATCAATCAATGTTTGTTCTTCAATTACACTGTCATCTGATTGGAAACCGACTTTCGTTTGTTTCTCACCAGCACCCGCGTTGCTTGTCATGATAATCACAGTGTCTTTAAAGCTTACGGTTCTGCCTTGGCTGTCTGTCAGACGGCCGTCCTCCATAATTTGCAGGAACATATGCTGAACGTCAGGGTGCGCTTTCTCTATCTCATCCAGCAACACGATGCTGTATGGATTGCGGCGCACTTTTTCTGTTAATTGCCCAGCTTCCTCATGGCCGACATATCCAGGCGGTGAACCAATGATTTTAGATACGGCGTGTTTCTCCATGTATTCGCTCATATCGAGACGGATGATCGCGTCTTTTGTGCCGAATAATTCATCTGCCAGCGTTTTAGAAAGCTCTGTTTTCCCTACGCCGGTAGGACCGACAAAGAGGAAGGAGCCGACTGGTCTGTTTTTGGATTTTAATCCGGCGCGGCTTCGTCTTACCGCTTTTGCCACTTTTTGAACAGCGACTTCTTGTCCGATCACGCGTTCACGAAGTTTTGCTTCAAGCTCTTTCATTTTTGTTTGTTCATCTGCCTGCAGTTTGCCGACAGGGATGCCTGTTTTTTGTTCAATGATATCCTGAATGTGCTCAGCTTCCACAGTGACATCGGAATGAGCAGAAGAGCTGTTCAGCTTTTTATCTAATGCAATTTCTTCATCACGGAGTTTTGCCGCCAGTTCGTAATTTTCTTCTTCCAGGGCTTTTGTTTTTTCGGCTTCAATCGCAGTTAAGCGTTCAGCCGCATCTTCATCATTCAGCTCATCAATTAACAGATTGGCTTTTGAACCTGCTTCATCTAATAAGTCAATGGCTTTATCCGGCAGGTGTCTGTCCTGAATGTAGCGGGATGATAAAGTCACACATGCTTTGATTGCTTCATCACTGAATGTCACGCCATGGTATGCTTCATATTTGTCTTTGATCCCTTGCAGAATGAGGATGGCCTGTTCAATTGAAGGCTCCTGCACCATAACAGGCTGAAAACGTCTTTCCAGCGCGGCATCTTTTTCGATTTGACGGTATTCTTTCAGTGTTGTCGCACCAATGACTTGCAGTTCGCCTCTGGCAAGGGCAGGTTTAAGAATGTTGCCTGCGTCCATTGATCCTTCTGCAGAGCCTGCGCCAACGAGAAGATGAATTTCATCAATGAACAGAATGACATTTTTTCGTTCTTTCAGCTCAGTGATCAGCTGTTTCATTCTCTCTTCAAATTGGCCTCTGATCCCTGTGTTTGCAACAAGGGATGCAACATCAAGCAAGTAAAGCTCTTTGTTTTTCAGTTTGTTTGGAACATCACCTTCAGCAATTTTTAAAGCAAGTCCTTCGGCTATGGCGGTTTTCCCTACACCCGGCTCACCAATCAGAACTGGATTGTTTTTGTTGCGGCGGTTCAGAATTTCGATCACGCGCGCCACTTCTTCATCACGGCCGATGACGGGGTCAATGAGACCTGCTTTTGCACCGTTTGTAATATTTTGAGCCAGCTCATCAAGCAATCCTTTTTTCTCGCTTTGTTTTGCTGCGCTATGTTCTTTCGGCTGGAATGCATGTTCAAACGGAAAACCGAAAGATTGAGGACCCATGCTCATTGAAGGTTTACGAGTCAGTTCGTTATAGCAGGTTTCACATAGAACCATATGTTTATGAACGGAATTTATTTGCATGTTAAGGCGAATCGTCGCCTCGTTTTGATGACAATGTTGACAACGCATTTGCCAAAACCTCCTTAAAAGTTTGATCTTCTTTGACCAATGAATGTGAATAAAAAGGTCGTTTGGATTTGACCTTCTTTGACTAATAGTATACGGCAAACTTATCGGCTTTCAAAACCATATGCTCAGAGCAGTCTGACTATTTGACCAACTTTGACCAATTGATTTTTAAAAAAGGCCGGTTCGTTTGACCAACTTTGATTTATAGTATACTCTGACCATCTTTGACTTTCAAGTCTTTTGCATAAAAAATTTTTGAGTTGTTTACACAGTAAAACATGTTTTCTTCGTCTTTTCAAGGAACTTGTCTCATAGGTTATAAAAAGGCATATATGGACAAAACTGCGGTTCGTTCGGAGGGGAGAAATGGTACAATCAAAAGGGTCTGCAAGTCAGCTTGCTTTTGTGTATGTTGGCACAGTAGTCGGAGCTGGATTTGCGACTGGCAGGGAAATTGTTGAGTTTTTTCTGAAGTTCGGCTGGTTCGGTTTATTCGGTATTATCATCAGCGGCGGGATGTTTACGTTTTTGGGGGCCAAGCTGATGATCATTTCAAAGCGAATCAATGCTAAGTCATATCAAGAAATGAATATATTCTTGTTCGGGGCGACAGCTGGGCGGATTATCAATGTGTTTATGCTATTTGTTCTCCTCGGTGTCACATCTGTTATGCTTTCTGGGGCAGGGGCGCTTTTTGAGGAGCAACTGGGGATGTCTGCTCAGATTGGGATGCTGATTACAATCGGATTGAGCTTAATCGTGATGACTAAAGGGGTAAAAGGCATTTTCGGTGTCAATGTGTTTGTTGTTCCTCTTTTGATCATCTTTTCTATGATTGTGGTGGCCGACTCTTTTATTGTCAGCGAGTCGCGGAACGCAGCTCAGTGGGTCTGGCCGCATCGCTGGGACTGGCTGTTGTCAGCGGTTTCTTACGGCGCTTTGAATTTATCGCTTGCCCAAGCGGTTTTGGTTCCGCTGGCGAATGAAATGCCATCGGAAAAAGTGATAAAAAAAGGCGCTTTAATCGGAGGCACCATGCTGACGATTGTGCTGTCCGCGAGTTTTCTGTCTTTGTCGACACTCCCGGATGTATTTTTGTATGATATACCGATGGCTCAAGTGGTTTATCTCTTTGCGCGATCTGTCCATTTGATTTATTTGCTCATTATTTTCGGTGAAGTGTTCACATCAGTTATCGGCAATCTATATGGGTTGGAAAAACAAGTGCAGAGCTTTCTGCCAATGAAAAGCAAATATATCTTTGCAGCCATTATGATTACGGCTTATATCACGAGCCAAATTGGATACGGCAAGCTGATTTCAACGATTTATCCCTTGTTTGGCTATGTGAGTTTGGCCTTCATAGGCGCCCTGATTTGCAAAAAGTCTCCCCGGAGGCGCAGTTTGTAACATACATATATAATGAAGCGAGCCGTCATTGCGGAACGATGCTTGAACGGAAAGCTAGGGGCTGACTTTTTTTATTGTCAAGAAAAACAACATTATGGTAAGATAGCAGAAGTGAAAAATTGAAGAAAATCCGTTCGATATGCGGGAGAGGTTCTAGCTACACCCTCTATAAAAAACTAAGGACGAGCTGTATCCTTGGATACGGCCTTTTTTATGTTTTTCTAGAGCACCTTCCGAAAAGGTGTTTTTTTGTGTGAATCAGCTGTAGCGATGTCTCTCGCCGAAAGTTTTTATTGCGGAGAAGGAGAGGAATCATGAAAAAAGAAAAAGCAATTGTCGTATTTAGCGGCGGTCAAGACAGCACCACATGCTTACTGTGGGCTCTAAAGGAATTCGAAGAAGTCGAAACGGTGACTTTTCATTACAATCAGCGTCATTCGCAGGAAATTGAAGTGGCAAAATCCATTGCAGAAAAGCTTGGTGTGAAAAACCATTTGCTCGATATGTCACTTTTAAATCAGCTTGCACCGAATGCTCTGACAAGAAATGATATTGATATAGAAGTAAAAGACGGCGAATTGCCATCCACATTCGTTCCGGGCCGCAATTTGGTATTCTTATCTTTTGCGTCTATCCTGGCATACCAAATTGGCGCGCGCCACATTATTACAGGAGTTTGCGAGACAGACTTCAGCGGTTACCCTGACTGCCGCGATGAATTCGTGAAATCTTGCAATGTAACAGTAAACTTGGCGATGGAGAAACCGTTTGTGATTCATACGCCTCTCATGTGGCTCAATAAGGCAGAAACGTGGAAGCTTGCAGATGAGCTTGGCGCGCTTGATTTTGTAAAAAACAACACGCTGACATGTTATAACGGCATCATCGCAGACGGCTGCGGCGAATGTCCGGCATGCCACCTTCGTTCAAAAGGGTATGAAGAATATATGGCGATGAAAGGAGAGCGTGCATAAATTGTTATCTCAAATTTATCCGCAGGCCCAGCATCCTTATTCATTTGAATTGAATAAGGACATGCACATCTCAGCTGCTCATTTTATCCCTCGGGAAAGTGCTGGAGCGTGCAGCAGGGTTCACGGGCATACGTATACCGTAAATATTACCGTTGCCGGTGACGAACTTGACGACTCCGGCTTCCTTGTCAATTTCAGCGTGCTCAAAAAACTGGTGCACGGAAACTATGATCATACGCTTTTAAATGATCATGAAGATTTTTCTCAGGACGACCGGTATTCGCTCCCGACAACTGAAGTCGTGGCGAAAACGATTTATGACAACGTACAGGCTTATTTAGACACATTGGAGAATAAGCCGAACTGTGTACAGGTGTTTGTCCGTGAAACACCGACAAGTTACTGTGTCTACCGTCCGAAAAAGGGTGGTTTGAATGGCTAAAGGAATTCCTGTATTAGAAATTTTCGGCCCGACGATTCAAGGAGAAGGCATGGTGATCGGACAGAAAACGATGTTCGTCCGTACAGCCGGCTGTGACTATTCCTGCAGCTGGTGTGACTCCGCCTTTACTTGGGACGGGTCTGCTAAAAAAGATATTCGCTGGATGACGGCTGAGGAGATTTTTGCCGAACTTAAGGACATTGGGGGAGACGCGTTTTCACACGTGACAATCTCAGGCGGCAACCCGGCCCTGTTAAAGCAGCTGGATGCTTTTATCGAACTGCTGAAGGAAAATAACATCCGGGCAGCGCTCGAAACCCAGGGGACCGTTTATCAGGATTGGTTTACGCTGATTGATGATCTGACAATTTCTCCAAAACCGCCAAGCTCAAAAATGGTGACAAACTTTCAAAAGCTTGATCACATTTTGACTTCACTTAAAGAGAATAACAGACAGCACGCTGTCAGCTTGAAGGTAGTCATTTTTAATGATGAAGATCTGGAGTTTGCGAAAACGGTGCACAAGCGTTACCCGGGAATCCCGTTTTATTTACAAGTTGGTAATGATGATGTGCATACAACAGACGATCAGTCACTGATTGCACATTTGCTTGGAAAATATGAAGCGCTTGTAGATAAGGTAGCTGTCGACGCGGAGCTGAATCTGGTCAGAGTGCTTCCGCAGCTGCACACCCTGTT
Source organism: uncultured Bacillus sp. (assembly GCF_958411575.1). Classification (NCBI taxonomy): domain Bacteria; kingdom Bacillati; phylum Bacillota; class Bacilli; order Caryophanales; family Bacillaceae; genus Bacillus; species uncultured Bacillus sp. Next base: position 62,119 of record NZ_CATYRA010000009.1, on the reverse strand, counting down.
ATGGGGCAACAAACGCGGAGTATAATAGAAAGGAAGATAAATATGACGACTAGAAAAGAATCAGAATTAGAAGGTGTCACATTGCTTGGCAACCAAGGAACAAATTATTTATTTGAATATGCGCCGGACGTGCTGGAATCCTTCCCGAATAAACATGTAAACCGTGATTACTTTGTGAAATTCAACTGCCCTGAATTTACATCTTTATGCCCGAAGACAGGACAGCCTGACTTTGCAACAATTTACATCAGCTACATTCCTGATGAAAAAATGGTTGAAAGCAAATCATTAAAACTGTACCTGTTCAGTTTCAGAAACCATGGTGACTTCCACGAAGACTGCATGAACATCATCATGAATGACTTAATTGAATTAATGGATCCGCGCTACATTGAAGTATGGGGCAAATTCACGCCAAGAGGCGGAATTTCCATTGACCCGTACACAAACTACGGAAAGCCGGGCACGAAGTATGAGAAAATGGCCGAATACCGTATGATGAACCATGACTTGTATCCGGAGACGATTGATAATCGCTAATTATTTCCGAAGTGTGATACGGAGTGTGCCTCGTAATATAGTAGAATAGAGTCGATAATGAACGTAAGTGTGACCGAAGTGACCTCGCCTTTTTGGCGGGGTTATTTTTTTGTCCATTTTTCGAATGACATACGCAGCTATAACAGAGGAATTTCAACGAAAACGTCCGTTTTTAAAAGTTTATTTGCAGTTATTTACGAAGAGGTTGTGCCAATCAGGTATCTAACTTCGCAGTTATAATGACGGAAGGAAATGGCGCGACATTTATTAAATGTGCATATTGTCGGTTGTGAAAAATTTAAATCCCAATGTCCCAAAATCGAACATAACGATGGGGTTGTATTTATGAGAGGTGGTTACAAATGACAAACGAGCATGCAGTGAGAAGCCGAGTAACACACGGCTCCTCCTTTAACGCATTGAAGGAGGAGGTTAGGCTGACATATGTTTGAGGCGCAAAAGATATACGATAGATAAGGAGGAATGTTTAATGATGAAGCATATTATTGAAATGTTTGCAGATTAGTCAATTTGTAAAATTTTTGAAGTGTTTCTAATTGTTTTTTGGTAAAGTTGTTATTGAATAGTGAGGGAAATAAATACTCAGATAACTTCGAAGAAGGCTGAGTTATTGGTTTTAAATGAATGTATTTTTTTGGATGTGATGGTTGTGGATGAAAGATATACTTATAAAAAAAAGACGAGTGAATTCGGGGGGAATGCCACTCGCCGCTTTCTAATGAAAAGACGGGATGCTGGATGGCAGCTCGTCTGTTTTATTATAGTTGATCGAACGTATGTTTGTAAAGGTGTCTTTTCTAAAGAATTGGTTAACATAATAGGTCAGAACAGATTCATTGTAAACGTTCGTTAAGGTATGCTAAGATGCATGAACGATAAAGGAGTGATATGAAGTGAAAACATTGCGCTTAAACGATGTAACGTTAGAAATGGCTGCATATCAAGAGGAGAGCGAGCCGAAGCGCAAAATTGCATTTACCCTAAACGTTACGAGTGAGACTTACCATGATATCGCTGTCCTGTTGTATGAAAAAACGTTTACCGTCGAGGTTCCGGAACGAAATCTTGCCTTCCGGGGGGAAATTACAAATTATTCAACGTCATTGACCAACCTGTATGAAGCAGGATCTGTCAGCGAGTTCTATATAGAAATAACGGAAACAGACAAAAACGCCGATTCATAATCGGTGTTTTTGATGTAAAAAAGCTGCCGGCCGGCAGCTTTTGAGAAAGCGAATTTCATATGTAAGGTGTTTAATTGTCCGTCTTGCCGTTTTTGCGAATGAATGTGGAAATGAGGAGGTTTAATAGGAGTCTTTGATGATCTTATAATTTTTATGATTAACAACTGTCAATGAATCTAACTCAAGATCCCGATAGTTATCCATAATCGTGACATCAACGATAACAGAATTCTCATTTACTTTTTCAACAACACCGGTTAATCCGTTTTTAAATTCAATGACATTTCCAACCTTAGCGATTTTCACAAGCTTCCTCTCCTTTAAACATAATAATGCCTTTTGAAAGTATTTTGCAGTATTTTCATTGAGAAGTAAAGCGATAAGGAGTTTTATCTCCCTAATGAATTGTCCTGACGCTATAAAGATGATATATTGATTTTCGTCAAAAGAAAGAAAAGGGGGAATTTTCGTTGCGTCCCGAAGAGATTACTGAAATGATTGAACAGCTGCGCACCGGCGCAATAAACGAACTGAGAGTCCAGAAAGAGCATTTCCTGGATTTCAGGGCTGTGTTATCTAAACAAGATGATTTTAAACATTTCCGAGGAATTGCCCAGCAAGGCGGAGATGTTATATTTCAATACTTAGAACAGCCAAGAAGCTGAAGGTTTCTCATACGTGAGAAGCCTTTTTATCATATATGACAGAATACAGGCTCTTTATTACACTCGACTGTAACAGATGTAAACAAAATGTAAAACACCAAAAATGGATAAATATGTTTTTAAATGACAATATTTATAGAATTTCAAGCTATTTTTCTTCCATTAACCAGCCTGTCATCCGGTATATTCCATCCTGATGCCTCCTTGGGAGAGTTGGAAAATCTTTTTCCGTGAAAATGAATGGATCTCTTGTTAAGGTTATGAAGTGTTTTTTTGAGCACTTTAAGGAGGAAACTGTATGACGACGAAATTCACTGCTCTGGCTGTTTTTCTTCTTTGTTTCATGCCTGCAGCAAAAATTGAACATACACAAGCTTCACTACTGAGCACAAAGAAGACAAAACATGAAGAAGCGAAATGGCTTACACATATAGATCAAGAGAGAGACGAATCTTTCCCTTCACTGTCTGCTGATAAGGACCAGAAAAAAATAAAGCCGATCAAGCTATCAGCACACACTGAAAAGAAAGAGAAAGACCAGCCAGCCAAAACAACTGAAAAGAAAGAAACATATACACAGTCTGAAAAAGATCTGCTGTCCCGTCTCGTTCACGCAGAGGCTAAGGGAGAATCCTATAAAGGCAAGGTCGCCGTAGCAAGCGTTGTGCTGAACAGAACGGAGAAAAAAGGTTTTCCTGATACAATAAGAGGGGTTATTTATCAGAAAAACGCCTTTGAACCGGTCGCAAACGGAAGCATTAATCAAAAGCCTGATAAAGAATCGATTGCTGCTGCTGAAGAAGCGCTGTCCTCAAACAATAGAGAAACAGATGCCATATTCTTTTATAATCCGAAAACAGCGTCAGATGATTGGATTCGTTCAAGAAAAATCATAGAAAAAATCGGCAGGCACGTTTTTGCCATCTAAGCATAGAAGAGACAATTTGTCTCAGCTGTGCTTTTTTACATATAAAGAGTAAAAATAAAATAATTTTTGAACTTGTCTCATATGATGTTGGTAGTACAAGAGACAAGGAGAGACTTCATGAATCGATTTGTGAAAGGGATCATTCTTTTATCCATTGCCGCCTTTTTCGCTGAATGCCTTGAATTTGTCGTGAATATGATTTTGGCGCGGGAGCTTGGCGAGCACGGGATGGGGCTTTACATGAGTATTTTGCCCACGATCTTTTTAATTATAGTCATCGCAAGCCTGGAACTGCCGATCTCAATTTCAAAATTCATTGCCGAATCAAACCCTAAGCTTCATGAAAGCATGCTGAGGCACGCATTCAGAATGACGGTCGTTTTTACAGCGTTTTCTACCGCCGCTGCCAGTATTGCGCTTCCGTTTATTCCGGTATTCGATACATACCACCCGTTTATTAAAGGGATTGTCATCGGCTTAATTCCTATTGTCGCCTTTACTTCAATCGCCAGAGGCTATTTTATGGGTGTACAAAAAATGGGGAAGATCGCAATCGCCAATGTGCTGAAAAAAATCATCCAGCTCTTGTGCTTATTCCTCTTTTTTCAATGGTACTCATTTGAATTGGATATGGCTGTGCTGATTTCCTTATTTGTCCTCGTCGTGAGTGATGTGGTTGTGCTTGTTTATTTATATTCACAATTTATCATGGCGAGGCGGGCGGTATCCGGCCAGCAGCACATTCATTTGCGTGGAAAGGATGTAAGAAAAAGACTGCTTGCCGTTTCCATTCCTACAACGGGGCTTCGCATTTTTCATGCGGTTGTCAATGCGATTGAACCCTTTTTAGTAAAAGGAGCGCTTTTGGCTGCGGGCGTTGCCGGAACAGCGGCGATCGATCAATATGGTATGCTGGCCGGTGTGGCTGTGACGATAGGGTCGTTCCCTGCTTTTATTGCCCATTCGTTAATGGTTGTCATGATACCGAGCATTTCGGAAGCTTATGCGCTTTCGCAATATGACATCGTATTAAAAAGACTGAAGCAGTCGATTTTCATTACGTTTGGCTACGGCATACCGGCCGTCTGGATCATGTTCCAGTTTGCGGGACCTCTCACACATTTGTTCTTTCACTCCCCCGAAGCGCAGTATTACCTGCAGCTGTTGTGGCCTTACTTTCTTTTTCATCTGTTTGTCATGCCGCTGCAGGCGTGCTTAATCGGGATGGGGTTTGTAAAAGAAGCTTTTTATCACAATGTGTGGAGCCATATCGTTGCCCTAAGTATGATGTATGTGCTGGGATCAATGGAGAATTTGCAAATGCTCGGGATTATCCTCGGAATGAACACCGGCATGATTTTGCTGACGAGCCTTCACTATACACAGATTTGCAAAGCGCTGCGGGTATCTGTTTTCCTTACGGGAGGAAACAGAACGCCGCGAATTGAAGGATGATAAAGAAAAAGCAGGGGCAAGCTAATTGAAAAGCATGAAAGGAAGATTCCATGTTGACGAAGCGCTTGCTTACTGTATGCCTTATGTTATTGGGGATGATTGCATGGTTTCCTGATGTGGCAGCCGCTGAGGATAAACAGCCTGCAGTTCCCGCTGTTTTTCTTATGAAAACGATAGAAGGGGAGGATATCTCGATCCCGCATAAAGGGCAGAAAACCATCCTGCATTTTTGGACATCTTGGTGTCCGCCCTGCAAAAAGGAGCTTCCCCAGTTTCAATCGTTTTATAATGCCCATCAATCCGATGGCGTAAAGCTGGTAACGGTGAACTTAGTGAACTCAGAACAAAATCAGCAAGCCGTTGAAGACTTTATTAAAGCAAACAAGCTGACGTTTCCGATCGTTCTTGACTCAAAAGGAGAATTGATGAAGGAGTATCATATCATCACGATCCCAACATCATTTTTGCTGAATGAAAAGGGAGAAATTGAAAAAACAAAAATTGGCCCGATGACGGCGGAACAACTGAAAGAATGGACGGAAGAATAGCTGAGAGCACAGACTCTCAGCTTTTTTCATGTAATGAAGAATTGATGGATGTTAATGATAATTATTATCAAGAAGAAATTAAAATAATTATAATTGAAATTCTTATTGCGCATGCTATAATAAAGGAAGACATCAAGAAGTAACTGACGATAAAGCTGCCTTTTGGGCGGCAATTTTGTTTTTATAAGAGAAATGAAGATGATTTGCGTTCTCAATTAGAGAGGAGATTTTGATATGAATGAACAAGTTATCGTTCAACACGATCCGCATGAGCCATTAAAAACAGGCCAGAAAGAAAAAAACTGGGCACAACATGGGGAGCTTATCGCAGCACTCGTGTCAGGCGCTCTTATTTTGGCAGGGTGGCTTTTATCCGGACATCAAGTATTATCAATAACACTTTACTTGCTGGCTTTTGTGATCGGCGGATTTGCTAAAGCAAAGGAAGGAATCGAAGAAACGCTCGAATCCAAAACGTTGAATGTAGAACTTTTAATGATTTTCGCTGCAATCGGTTCCGCCTTGATCGGATACTGGGCGGAGGGTGCTATTTTAATATTTATTTTTTCCTTAAGCGGAGCTTTAGAAACATACACGATGAATAAAAGCAGCAGAGATTTAACTTCTTTAATGCAGCTTGAGCCTGAAGAAGCAACGCTGATGGTCAATGGTGAAACCAAAAGAGTTCCGGTATCGGACTTGCAGGCCGGTGATATGATTGTGATCAAACCCGGTGAACGCGTAGCGGCAGACGGTATCATTGAATCAGGCTCAACAAGCATTGATGAGTCAGCATTAACAGGTGAATCAATGCCTGTAGAAAAAAATACCGGTGACGCTGTATTTACAGGAACAGTGAATCGCAACGGTTCCTTGACCGTCCGTGTCACGAAAGCAAATGAAGATTCGTTATTCAGAAAAATTATCAAACTGGTTGAATCTGCACAAAGCAGTGTTTCACCCGCACAAGCTTTCATCGAACGATTTGAAAATGCTTATGTAAAAGGTGTGCTGATCGCGGTGGGGCTCTTGTTATTCGTGCCGCACTTTGCGCTGGGCTGGAGCTGGAGTGAAACCTTCTACCGCGCAATGGTGTTTATGGTTGTCGCTTCGCCTTGTGCGCTTGTCGCCTCTATTATGCCGGCAGCTTTGTCCTTGATTTCAAATGGCGCCCGAAACGGTATGCTTGTGAAAGGAAGTGTCTTCCTTGAACAGCTGGGCTCTGTGCAGATGATCGCCTTTGATAAAACGGGCACTGTAACAAAAGGCCAGCCTGCCGTTGAGACGATCAGAATTGCAGAAGGATTCAGTGAAGCGGAAGTTCTTGAGGCCGTCTATGCCATCGAAACGCAATCAAGCCATCCGCTCGCTCAAGCAATAACAACGTACGCTGAAAGCCGCGGCGTAAATCAGTCCGGCTACATATCTATAGAAGAAACATCAGGGTTTGGCGTTATGGCAGAAGTGTCGGGCGCGAAATGGAAGATCGGTAAAGCAGGTTTTATCGGCGAGGAAATGGCAGCACAATTTATAAAACAAACAGCACCTGATATCATTCGAAGCGGCTATACGATTGTATTTGTAAAAAAGGATGATCAAATAGCGGGCTGTATTGCACTGAAAGATCAAATCAGGCCCGAAGCAAAAGAGGTCATGGAAGAATTGAACCGACTAGGGATTAAAACGGCCATGTTGACAGGGGATCATGAGGACACGGCTCAAGCGATAGCGAACGAAGCCGGAATGACAACTGTTGCTGCAGAATGCCTGCCTGACCAAAAAGTGAATGAAATCATACGGTTAAAAGAAGAATTCGGAACAATTGCAATGGTCGGTGACGGAATCAATGATGCGCCGGCACTTAAAGCGGCGGATGTCGGCATTGCAATGGGCGGCGGAACAGATGTCGCTCTTGAGACCGCTGATATGGTACTCATGCAAAACGATTTGAAAAAGCTCGTAAACATGTGCCGTTTGTCACGGAAAATGAACAGGATTATCAAACAAAATATCGTGTTTTCTCTAGCTGTGATCTGCTTGCTGATTTGCGCCAACTTTTTGCAGGTGATGGAATTGCCATTTGGCGTGATCGGTCATGAGGGAAGTACGATTTTGGTGATCTTAAACGGGTTAAGACTCCTAAAATAAAAACAGCAGTCCAACTGGGCTGCTGGTTTTTTATGTATCAAGCTTTTCCTTCTTTATTGTCTTTGTCGGATCTTTTCGTAACTATGATAAGAGCGAGGACGCAGCATAGGCAACCCGCTGCACAGCCTATGATAGAGCTGTAATAATAAAAACTGACCATCTTCATACCGATAAAAGGAGCGGAAATTCCCAAAACCGTTAAGAGCATAACTGCTTTTCGTCTGAAAAAATTCATCAGCAAAACGGAACAACTCCCTGCGCTTGAACTCTACTGTCAGTATACAGGAAGCGGGGCAGGAAATAAAATGGATCGAAAACGAAGGTGCCACGGAAGGCAAACACCTGTAAAACCTGTTACAATGAAAGACAGAACAAAGCATTGCAAATGGCAGGGAGGAACTAGAAGTGAATAGAATACAACGCGTCTCTTCATGGCTGAAGGAAATGGGGCATACTGCCGCATTTATTCATACGAAAGAGAATGTTTTTTACTTAACCGGTTTTTACACAGAGCCGCATGAAAGATTAATGGGGTTATTTATTTTTCAAGAAGAGGAGCCTTTCTTTGTGTGTCCTGGAATGGAAGCAAACCAGGCCCGCAACGCAGGCTGGAATCATGAAATCATTGGTTATGCGGATCATGAAAATCCGTGGGAACTGATAGAGAAAGCCTTGAAAAAGCGAAATAGCAGCATACATACACTCGCGGTAGAAAAGGATTCGATCTCACTATCACGTGCGGAACAGCTGAAGCATTCAGTGGGCGGGGCTCAATTTGTTTCAGCAGAAGAAACACTCAATCAATTTCGCCTGATTAAAGACGACAATGAAATTCGTTTGCTGAAAGAGGCGGCAAAGCTTGCTGATTACGGCGTTGAAGTCGGCACAGCTGCTTTGCGTGAAGGCATCAGTGAAGTGGAAGTGCTCGCTCAAATCGAGTATGAGCTGAAGAAAAAAGGAATTCAGGGCATGTCTTTCTCCACAATGGTTTTGTTTGGAGAAAAATCAGGCCAGCCTCACGGTAATCCGGGTACAGCCACGTTGAAGAAAGGTGATTTTGTTTTATTTGATCTCGGTGTTATTCTTGATGGCTACTGCTCTGACATTACAAGAACGTTTGCATACAAGACTGTCAATCCGAAGCAAGAGGAGATTTATGAGACCGTGCTTCAAGCGGAAAAAGCCGCGATTGAAGCAAGCAAACCCGGTGTCAGAATCGGAGATCTGGATTTAACTGCCCGCGGAATCATTGAAAAAGCAGGGTACGGAGATTATTTTCCTCACCGGCTGGGACACGGGCTCGGGATTTCTGTTCATGAGTACCCATCAATGAGCCAAGCCAACGATACACTGCTGCAGGAAGGCATGGTCTACACGATCGAACCGGGGATTTATGTGCCTGAGATCGGCGGCGTGCGCATTGAGGATGACGTTCATGTAACGAAGGACGGAGCGATTACGCTGACCCAATATCCAAAGGAATTAATCATACTGCCGTAAATGGAAATAAAAAAGGACTTTGTTCTCGACATCGTCCTTTTTTATCTGCATTAAATAAAAAAATCATCAAATGTTCGAAATGGTTTAATTTCATGTTTTTGGTTGAGAGGTTTTACTGCAAGACAGCTGCCGCCGAGAACAGTCAGACATAATCCAATTAAAATGAAGAAACCCATGTGATCTTCTCCTTTCAGCTAAAAAACAAAATATGTCTGGTATGTTCATATCATATTGTATGAAACGCATTCCAGATCAAGGGAATTTAGAAAGAAGGGAATCTATGGCTAATATTAAAGACATTGCAGAAAAAGCCGGTGTCTCCGTTACAACGGTTTCCCGAGTCATAAACAATCATCCTTATGTCAGTGAAGACAAAAGAAATAGAGTGCTTGAGGCAATGGAAGCATTAGAGTACACGAGAAATATCCATGCCGTACATTTGTCGAAAGGATTTTCAAATATGATTGGCGTTGTTTTGCCGACGGTTAATCTGCCTTATTTTGCAGAGCTGATTGCAGGTATAGCCGACGCAGCCGCGGAATCCGGGATTCACCTCTCTTTATTCCAAACAAACTATGATGTACAGAAAGAAATCTTTGCACTGTCCCAATTAAAGCAGCGGCAGGTTGACGGGTTAATTTTTTGCTCAAAGGCGCTTGCTGATGAAAAAATCCTAGAATGGGAAGGCCCGATATTGCTTTGCCAGAATTCAGATATCGGCCGTTTTCCAACCATCAGCATTCCTCACCAACAAGCATTCCGGTACGGCTTGGACTATTTAATTGCCAAAGGGCATAAAAAAATAGCCATCTGTTTGGCAAGAAAAAAAGGCATGAATAGCCATTTTCGAATCAAAGCCTATAAAGAAGCATTGGAAGAGATCGGAGAAGCATTTCATGAAGACTGGGTGATTGAGAAAGCGATTTCAATTAATGATGGCAAGGCACTTTTTCATAAGTGGAAAAAGTGGAAGGAAAAGCCGACGGCTATTTTCGTTGCCAATGATCAAGTTTCAGCAGGGCTTTTACTTGAAGCAAAGGCCCAGCGGCTATCTGTACCGGATGAGCTTGCAATCTTAAGCATTGATAACCATGAAATTAGCCAATCGCTTGGTATCACAACGATCGATATTCAGACAAAGGAAATGGGAAAGCAGGCGTTTGCCATGCTGGAAAAAAGAATTCAGGGACAGCCGATTGAAAGGAAAGTTCTCGATTACCGTCTCATCGAAAGATCGACTGTTTAGTGAAAGCATCGAAAAAAGGTTTGACGCGCATTCCGTTCGTTATGTACGATATGAGGTATTGAATGACAAAGGAGCTGAGGATCGTGAATGGGTCCTTCACAGTGAAAAAGGTACTGAATAATAACGTCTTAATTGCTTCTCATCATAAATACAGCGAAGTCGTTTTAATTGGAAAAGGTATTGGTTTCGGAAAAAAACAAGATGATGTCATTGAAGATAAAGGCTACGATAAAATGTTCATTTTAAAGGACGAGAAGGAACAAAAGCAGTTTAAAAAGCTCCTTGACTATGTTGATGAAAAGCTCGTTGATATTTCAAACGATGTCATCTATCACATCAGTAATAGGACAAACCACTCATTAAATGAACATATTCACATTGCGCTGACAGACCATATCGCATTTGCGATCAAAAGGCAGCAGCAGGGCTTTGATATGAAAAATCCATTTTTAATGGAGACTCAGTCACTTTATCCTGAAGAATACCAAATCGCCAAAGAAGTCATAGATATGATTAATGAAAAAGCGGGAATCTGCCTCCCAGAAGGAGAAATCGGCTTTATTGCTCTGCATATCCATTCAGCTCTGACAAACCGTCCGCTGTCCGAAGTTAATCAGCATTCGCAGCTGATGGCGCAGCTTGTCGAGGTGATTGAAGACTCGTTTCAAATGAAAGTAAACAAGGAAAGTGTCAACTATTTACGGCTGATCCGGCATATCAGATTTACAATAGAAAGAATCAAAAAAGAAGAACCGACTAAAGAACCAGAAAAATTAATGTTGTTATTGAAAAATGAATATCCGCTATGCTACAATACAGCTTGGAAATTGATTAAAATCTTGCAGCAAACATTGAAGAAACCAGTTCATGAGGCGGAAGCGGTTTATCTGACGCTTCATCTGTACCGATTAACCAATAAAATTTCATAAATTCAGTTTATCCTTATAACGTGTTACTGATCCGATCAGGCATGAGTGATTGAGGGGAAAAAACGGGAAGTTCATTCTCGTTCTTTTGCGCACCCAATTTTGCTCATGCCCTTTTTGTTGTGTAAAAGGGCAAATGTAAACGGTTAAACTGGAAGACTTACGCCTGTGAATTCGTTGTCATGATTTTTAGCTGTAAGGTCAGACTAGTAAAAAGAGGAGGTCAATTCTTATGTTTAAAGCATTATTCGGCGTTCTTCAAAAAATTGGGCGTGCGCTTATGCTTCCAGTTGCGATCCTTCCGGCTGCGGGGATTCTACTTGCGATCGGGAATGCGATGCAAAATAAGGACATGATTCAGGTCATGCATTTCTTGAGCAATGACAATGTTCAGCTCGTAGCGGGTGTTATGGAAAGCGCTGGGCAGATTGTTTTTGATAACCTTCCGCTTCTATTCGCAGTAGGTGTAGCCATCGGGCTTGCCAACGGTGATGGAGTTGCAGGGATTGCAGCAATTATCGGTTATCTGGTGATGAACGTATCCATGAGTGCGGTTCTTCTTGCAAACGGAACCATTCCTTCCGATTCAATCGAAAGAGCCAAGTTCTTCACGGAAAACCATCCAGCATATGTAAACATGCTTGGTATACCTACCTTGGCGACAGGCGTGTTCGGCGGTATTATCGTCGGTGTGTTAGCTGCATTATTGTTCAACAAATTTTATACAATTGAATTGCCGCAATATCTTGGTTTCTTTGCGGGTAAACGTTTCGTTCCAATTGTTACGTCAATTTCTGCACTGATTCTGGGTCTTATTATGTTAGTGATCTGGCCTCCGATCCAGCATGGATTGAATGCCTTTTCAACAGGATTAGTGGAAGCGAATCCAACCCTTGCTGCATTTATCTTCGGGGTGATTGAACGTTCGCTTATTCCATTCGGTTTGCACCACATTTTCTATTCGCCGTTCTGGTATGAATTCTTCAGCTATAAGAGTGCAGCAGGGGAAATCATCCGCGGGGATCAGCGTATCTTTATGGCGCAGATTAAAGACGGCGTACAGTTAACAGCAGGTACGTTCATGACAGGTAAATATCCATTTATGATGTTCGGTCTGCCTGCTGCGGCACTTGCGATTTATCATGAAGCAAAACCGCAAAACAAAAAACTCGTTGCAGGTATTATGGGTTCAGCGGCCTTGACATCCTTCCTGACAGGGATCACAGAGCCATTGGAATTCTCATTCCTATTCGTTGCCCCTGTTTTGTTTGCGATTCACTGTGTATTTGCGGGACTTTCATTCATGGTCATGCAGCTGTTGAATGTTAAGATCGGTATGACATTCTCCGGCGGTTTGATTGACTACTTCCTTTTCGGCATTTTACCGAACCGGACGGCATGGTGGCTTGTCATCCCTGTTGGTTTAGGGATTGCGGTCATTTACTACTTCGGATTCCGATTTGCGATCCGCAAATTTAATCTGAAAACACCAGGCCGTGAAGATGCTACAGCTGAAACAGCAGCATCTGGGAAAACAGGAGAAGCAGGCGACCTTCCTTACGAGATCCTGCAGGCAATGGGTGACCAGGAAAACATCAAACACCTTGATGCTTGTATCACTCGTCTGCGCGTGACTGTAAACGATCAGAAAAAGGTTGATAAAGACCGTCTGAAACAGCTCGGTGCATCCGGGGTGCTGGAAGTCGGCAACAACATTCAAGCTATTTTCGGACCGCGTTCTGACGGTTTAAAAACACAAATGCAAGACATCATTGCGGGACGCAAGCCAAGACCTGAACCAACAACATCTGCTCAAGAGGAAGTAGGTCAGCAGGTTGAGGAAGTCATTGCAGAACCGCTGCAAAATGAAATCGGCGAGGAAGTTTTCGTTTCTCCGATTGCTGGGGAAATTCACCCGATTACTGATGTTCCTGACCAAGTTTTCTCAGGAAAAATGATGGGTGACGGTTTTGCGATTCTCCCTTCTGAAGGTATTGTCGTATCACCGGTTCGAGGAAAAATTCTAAATGTGTTCCCGACGAAACATGCGATCGGCCTGCAATCCGACGGCGGAAGAGAAATTTTGATCCACTTTGGTATTGATACTGTCAGCCTGAAGGGCGAAGGATTTACATCTTTCGTATCAGAAGGAGACCGCGTTGAGCCTGGACAAAAACTTCTTGAAGTTGATCTGGACGCAGTCAAACCAAATGTACCGTCTCTCATGACACCGATTGTGTTTACGAACCTTGCTGAGGGAGAATCAGTCAGCATTAAAGCAAGCGGCTCAGTCAACAGAGAGCAAGAAGACATTGTGAAGATTGAAAAATAAGGGTATATAGTACGCTGTGCTTGTCAGATGACAAGTACGGCTGTATGATATAATATTGTGAAGTAATAAAGCTTTAAGTTAAAAGGAGAATGATAAAAATGGCACAAAAAACATTCAAAGTAACTGCAGATTCTGGAATTCACGCTCGTCCTGCGACAGTTCTTGTACAAACTGCAAGCAAATACGACGCTGACGTTAATTTAGAATATAACGGCAAAACAGTTAACCTTAAATCTATCATGGGTGTTATGTCTCTAGGTATCGCTAAAGGCGCTGAGATCACAATCTCTGCTACTGGCGCTGACGAAAACGATGCTCTTAACGCTTTAGAAGAAACAATGAAAAGCGAAGGACTCGGCGAGTAATGCAAGAATTAAAAGGGATTGGCGCTTCAGCCGGCATCGCGATTGCAAAAGCGTACCGGCTTGAAGAACCAGATTTAACGGTTGAAAAGAAAAACATCTCTGATTCTGAAGCGGAAGTAAGCCGTTTTGATGAAGCGATTGCACGTTCAAAAGAAGAGCTCGAAAAAATCAAAGAGCACGCTTTGAAAGAACTGGGTCAGGATAAAGCTGATATTTTTTCTGCTCACCTTTTAGTTCTCAGTGACCCTGAGCTTCTGAACCCTGTGAAAGAAAAAATCAGCACTGATTCAGTGAATGCTGAATTCGCTTTAAAAGAAACGTCTTCTATGTTCGTTACTATGTTTGAATCAATGGACAACGAATATATGAAAGAGCGTGCGGCAGATATCCGCGACGTAACAAAACGCGTAACCGGCCACCTGCTTGGCGTCGAAATTCCAAACCCAAGCATGATCTCAGAAGAGGTTATTATTGTAGCTGAAGACTTAACACCGTCTGACACAGCGCAATTAAACCGTGAGTTCGTAAAAGGATTCACAACTGATATTGGCGGACGCACATCTCACTCTGCCATCATGGCGCGTTCTCTTGAGATTCCGGCAGTTGTTGGTACGAAAGCGGCTACAGGAACGATCCAAAACGGCGTGACTGTTATCGTTGACGGTATCAATGGTGATGTCATTATTGACCCATCTGCGGAAACTGTAAAAGAGTATGAAGAAAAACATAATGCTTATTTGGCTCAAAAAGCTGAGTGGGCGAAGCTTGTCAATGAACCGACTGTCTCAAAAGACGGACATCATGTAGAGCTTGCAGCTAACATCGGTACTCCTGATGATGTGAAAGGCGTTCTTGAAAACGGCGGAGAAGCAGTTGGTCTTTACCGTACAGAATTCCTTTACATGGGAAGAGATCAGCTGCCTACAGAAGATGAGCAGTTTGATGCTTACAAAACGGTTCTTGAGCGTATGGAAGGAAAATCAGTTGTCGTGCGGACACTTGATATCGGCGGAGACAAAGAGCTTCCTTACCTGCAGCTTCCTAAAGAAATGAACCCATTCTTGGGATATAGAGCGATTCGTCTTTGCCTTGAAGAGCAAGAAATCTTCAGAACACAGCTTCGCGCGCTGCTTCGTGCAAGTACATACGGAAACCTGAAAATCATGTTCCCTATGATTGCGACAGTTAACGAATTCAAAGAAGCAAAAGCGATTCTTCTTGAAGAGAAAGAGAAGCTTGTAAAAGCGGGACAGGCTGTATCTGACGATATTGAAGTCGGTATGATGGTTGAAATTCCATCAACTGCAGTCATCGCTGATCAGTTTGCTAAAGAAGTTGATTTCTTCAGTATTGGAACAAACGATTTGATCCAATACACAATGGCAGCTGACCGTATGAATGAACGTGTATCTTACCTGTATCAGCCATACAACCCGGCAATCCTTCGTTTAATTACACTTGTAATTGAAGCGGCACACAAAGAAGGAAAATGGGTTGGCATGTGCGGAGAAATGGCAGGAGACGAGATTGCGATTCCGATCCTTCTTGGCTTAGGCTTAGATGAGTTCTCAATGAGCGCAACTTCTATCCTTCCGGCAAGAACACAAATCAGCAAATTGTCTAAACAAGAAGCTGAGTCATTCAAAGAGAAAATCTTATCTATGAGCACGACAGAAGAAGTTGTCGCGTTCGTAAAAGAAACATTCAAGTAATGTACAAAAAACCAGACGGCCTCCGGCCTGTCTGGTTTTTTTCATAAGTAAACGTATAGAAGGGCACAATAACATGGCTAGGAGGGATAGTATGTCAAACCAATTTAACGCAGGAGATACAGTTTATGTGATCTACAGAAATCCGCACGCCGCCAATGTTGCCCACATAAAGGAAGCTGAAATTGTGCACCATCCATACCATGAAGGCGAGCTTTCGCTGTTTATTTATGAAACCTATCATCCATTTGCAGAGGATGATGCTGTATTTGCAAGCTATGAGGAAGCTAAATCACTCTACAAAGAACTATTTGATATCGATCCGTATGAGTAACAAGGAAATCATTACAACTCATATCCTTTCCGCCTTAAGAGAAAAGTAACGGTAGTAAAGGAAAAGGATGTGGCACTATGCAGAACCCATTTGTTCCGCAGCTTGTATATATTGAACCGAGGGCGCTGGAATATCCGCTGGCCCAAGAATTACAAGATAAATTTGAGAAAATGGGCATTGAAATCAGAGAAACGACATCCCACAATCAAGTGCGTAATATTCCCGGAAAGAATCATCTTCAGCAATATCGCAACGCAAAGTCAACTTTAGTCATCGGTGTCCGGAAAACATTAAAGTTTGATTCTTCTAAACCTTCGGCTGAATATGCCATTCCGTTTGCAACAGGCTGCATGGGGCATTGCCATTACTGCTACCTGCAAACAACGATGGGATCAAAGCCGTATATCAGAACCTATGTAAACGTCGAAGAGATTTTGGATCAGGCAGATAAGTATATGAAGGAGCGCGCACCAGAATTCACAAGGTTCGAAGCCTCATGTACGTCAGATATTGTAGGAATCGATCATCTGACACACACGCTGAAGCGCGCCATTGAACATTTTGGACAAAGTGACCTCGGAAAGCTCAGATTTGTAACGAAATTCCATCATGTCGATCACCTGTTAGATGCAAAGCATAACGGGAAAACGAGATTTAGGTTCAGTATTAATGCCGACTATGTGATTAAGAACTTTGAGCCGGGAACCTCACCTCTTGATAAGCGGATAGAAGCGGCAGTAAAAGTTGCAAAAGCAGGATACCCGCTAGGCTTTATTGTTGCGCCGATTTATATTCATGAAGACTGGGAAGAAGGATACAGACATCTGTTTGAAAAGCTTGATGCTGCTTTGCCGCAGGACGTCAGACATGATATTACTTTTGAATTAATTCAGCACCGTTTTACAAAACCGGCCAAACGAGTGATAGAGAAGAATTACCCGAAGACGAAGCTCGAATTAGATGAAGAAAAGCGTCGTTATAAATGGGGCCGTTACGGGATCGGAAAATATATTTATCAGAAAGATGAAGAGCATGAACTTCGGGAAACGCTTGAATCCTATATTGATACCTATTTCCCTAACGCAAAAATTGAATATTTCACTTAACGGGCTGTTGTGATCAACAGCTCGCTTTTTTATAAAAAGGATTTTTCCATTCCATCAAAACGCCGAAATTCAATGATTCTTTATCGTCTAAATAATTGCTGACTACACGAATCGGTGAACGGCCGCAATGGAGAAGAAAGCACAGCACAGGGTCTTTTTTCTTGCCCTCTATCACATCTTCGACGTATTGAACAGCGCTGATCTCATCTGAGTATTTATGATAAAAAGGGATGCGCCCGCCGCCGAGCAGGCGCTCCAGCCGCTTGTCAACAGTCAGTTCATACATCGTATTCATCAGCCATTTTCCGATTCCAAGCTTTCGATAATGAGGAGAAACTGAAATATCCACTACATATAAAGTATTTCCGTGAGGATCATGATTTTTAATAGATCCGTTACCTGTTGCCTGCGCCCATGTATGGTCAGGAGATTCAGGCTCAAAATGTATGATAAGGGCAGTCATAGAACCGACAATTCTGCCACTGACCAGCGCGCATAAAGCGCCTTCCGGAAAGGTTTTGATATGGCTGTCAAGCTGTTCCTCCGACCATAGCAATTCTTGGGGGAACGGAGGAGGGAAACATTCTCTTTGAAGAGAAATCAGCCCCTTTACGTCAGTTTCAGTATAGTTTCTAATAGTCAGAGTCTCAAATTTTCTGCCGTTGTGCACATACATTTGTTTTCGTATGATCATCACCCTCCTTATGTTGTTTCATTATAACGAAGATTGAATTTTCAGTAAATATGTTCCGTTTTTCATATAATTTGTTTTTTTTGATTATTCATTTTTTAAACGAAAGGGCCGATATAGAAATTAGGAGGGGATTGGTTTGTTTAAAAAACTTCACATGAAGATTGCTGTTTTTGTTTCAATCATGTTAATCGTCACAGTTGTTCTTTTAATGCTGTCTTCTTATTTGACGCTAAAACCGATGATTACAGAGGATGGGAAAAATACAACTCAAAACGTGACACAGTCACTTGAACAAAATATTGAATTGCAATTAAAGAGTTATGCCATTTCGTTATCAAGATTGGCTAATGGGGAATTAACTCATACATTTGTAACAAAACCTAGTAAAGAAGCTTCTCGGCTCTTTAACGATGACATTAAACAAATCAAAGATAACGATGATTATGTTGCGATGGCTTATGTAGGCACCGCAAAAAAAGAAATGTTTACATATCCGAAAGCAGATTTTGCTGATGATTATGATCCGACAACAAGACCATGGTATAAGCTTGCAGCTGAAACCTCGGATCAAGTCGTTTGGACAGAGCCCTATAAAGATGTCGTGACGGGAGACATGATTGTCACTGCATCGAAAGCGGTCCTTGATGGGCAAAAAGTGGTCGGGGTTGCCAGCTACGACTTAAAGCTCTCTGCGATCCAGAGTATGGTCAATAAGCAAAAGGTGCCTTACAATGGATTTGCCTTTTTAGCTGATGCCAGCGGCAATCTTTTAGCACACCCGTCAAACCAAGGAAAAAATATATCAAAGGACCAAACACTGAAAACCATTGCATCTGAGAAAAAAGGGATACAGGATGAAAATGAGAAAATGGTTGTGTACCAAACGATTGGGGAAACGGGCTGGAAAGTCGGAACGCTATTTGATACTGATAAATTAATGTGGATTTCAGATAAAATGAATCGGGCGAATCTTTGGATATCACTGATTGCGCTTATCATATCAATGATTCTCAGCTACTTCCTGGCCAAAACGATAACCGGCCCGATACAGCAGCTGATCGCAAAAACGAAGGCAGTTTCCGCGGGTGATTTAACAGTGCACGCGGAATCAAAATCCAAGGATGAAGTCGGTATTTTAACAAGAGACTTTAACCAGATGGTTGACAATATGAAGGAAATGGTTGAGCAAGTGAGACTCTCTTCAGGGAAAGTATCTGATACCTCTGAGCAATTAACGGCTGTCTCTGCGGAAACAAATGAAACAAGCGGACAAATAGCAAAAGCGATTGAAGAAGTAGCCGCAGGGGCATCAGAACAGGCTTCTGAAGTCGAGACCATTAACGAAAAATCAGAAAGCCTGTCAACGAAAATCAGACAAATCGCTCAGGAGGCAGGCGGAATTAAAGAACGCTCAAAATCGTCTGAGGATGCAAGCTATAAAGGACTTGACGCGCTCGGCCAGCTGCTGATGAAGTCAAACGAAGCCAACATGGAAACGAAAAAGGTTGAAACGATGCTGCTTGATTTGGAAAATCAAACAAAGAATATTGAAGAAGTCGTTACAGCGATTTCGAATATTTCTGATCAAACCAACTTGCTTGCCTTAAATGCCAGCATTGAGGCAGCCAGAGCCGGAGAAAGCGGACGCGGATTTGCTGTCGTAGCCGATGAAGTGCGGAAGCTTGCCGAGCAATCAGCACTCTCTACAAAGCATATCAGCGAGACTGTGAAACTGATCCAGCTAGAGACAAAAGAGGCCTCTCACGCAATGGTAGAGGCAAGCAGAATGAATGATGAACAAAACAGTGCCATTCATGAGACAGGAGAGGTATTAAACACGATAACTGCGGAAATGCAATCGCTGGTACAGGGCATAGATCACATTTACGAAGAAATTCAAAGAATGAGTGAAGAACAGCTCGCGATTTCTGAAGCCATTCAAAGCATTTCAGCTATATCACAGGAATCAGCTGCCGCAGCAGAGGAAGTGAACGCATCAACTGATGAACAGCTGATCACTCTTGATAAAGTCAAACACTCAACAGACACGTTAAAACATGCAAGCCAAGAGCTTATGAACACAATTACGAAATTCACATTGTAATCAAAAAAATCCCCAAAATATGTCTTGGGGATTTTTTATTTTAAGAGTCTACTATATGATGAATAGATATGGTAGTCTAGAAAATGAAGGAAAAACGATACATTTTAACTAAAATCAAAACGAAACATCTGGGAGGAATGACCTTGAAGAAAACAATTGGTTTTATCGGTCTTGGAGTGATGGGAAAAAGCATGGCATCACATATTCTCAATGACGGCCATCCTGTTTTGGTGTACACCCGGACAAAAGAAAAGGCAGACAGCATACTGCAAAAAGGCGCAGTATGGAAAGAAACGGTCAAAGATCTTTCAAAAGAAGCGGACGTTATCATTACAATGGTCGGCTATCCCAGTGATGTTGAAGAAGTGTATTTCGGAAGTAACGGAATTATTGAAAACGCAAAAGAAGGCGCATATCTCATTGATATGACGACATCTAAACCTTCGCTGGCGAAGAAGATTGCTGAAGCGGCTAAAGAAAAGTCATTGTTCGCTTTAGATGCCCCTGTTTCCGGCGGAGATATCGGTGCACAAAACGGAACACTCGCAATTATGGTTGGAGGAGAAAAAGAAGCATTTGAAGCCTGCATGCCAATTTTCTCTTTAATGGGAGAAAACATTCAGTATCAAGGACCGGCTGGAAGCGGCCAGCATACCAAGATGTGTAATCAGATTGCAATCGCAGCTGGTATGATCGGTGTTGCTGAAGCGATGGCATATGCTCAAAAATCAGGCCTGCAGCCGGAAAATGTCCTGAAAAGCATCACAACGGGCGCAGCCGGAAGCTGGTCATTATCAAATCTTGCTCCCCGTATGCTGCAAGGCAACTTTGAACCAGGCTTTTATGTGAAACATTTTATTAAAGATATGGGAATCGCGCTAGAGGAAGCGGAATTAATGGGAGAAGAATTGCCCGGCTTGTCGCTTGCAAAATCCTTATATGACAAGCTCGCTGCACAAGGCGAAGAAAACAGCGGAACACAGAGTATATATAAGCTCTGGGTGAAATAAAAAAAGATTGCCTGTACGAAACAGGCAATCTCTTTTTTTATTATTTTCCGATGAATTGCTGTGTCCAGATGCTTCCAGATTCAACGTAGCCTACACCGATGTGAGTAAAGTTAGGGTTTAGAATGTTTTTTCTGTGTCCTTCACTGTTCATCCAAGCTTTTACTACTTCTTCTGGTGTTTTTTGGCCCTTAGCAATGTTTTCACCTGCTGTTTTGTAGCTGATTCCGAAAGATTTCATCATGTCAAACGGTGAGCCGTAAGTTGGGCTTTGGTGATCAAAGTAGTTCTTGTCTTTCATATCCTGAGATTTTGCGCGTGCAGATTTGCTTAACGTTTCATCAATTTGAAGCGGTTTTAAGCCTTGTTTTTGTCTTTCTGCATTTGTAAGCTCAACAACTTTTTTCTCATATGCACTTACAGATGAAGGCGCAGAAGTTGTTGTGTTTGTTTTTTCAGCAGCTGCAGGTGCTTTAGAAGCAGCTGGTGTTTTAGAAGCAGTGTTTTTTTCAGCAGCTGCTTTTTCTGTAGTTTTTTGCGCAGGTTTTGCATTTTCTGTCTTTTGAACATCCTGAATGTTCATGTTAGATTGCTTCGCATGTTTTTTCAGCAGCTGCTTGATCTCTTTTTCGTTTGCAGCATTTAATGTTTTCATATTTGTTTTAATATGCAGCTTTTTTACTACATCGTTAAGAGACATGTTTTGCACTGTATCCCCTGTTTTTACCGTTACCACATGTTGGCAGGAGAGTTCTTTCGCTGATGCTTGCTGTACGCCCCCGAATGTGAATAATCCAACCGCAGCGGCAGCAGATAAAATAAATGCTTTCTTCATTAGTTCATAACCTCCTAGAGTTGTTTGTTTCTACAAAAAAATCATAACATAGCTTTTTTGTCATAAAGTATCCATCACTTTCCTTTGACAAAGAGAGGTTGTCATTTTCGTAACCAATATGCGCTAAACCGCTGAGACGAAGGGAATCAGCTGCATTTTATGATATTATCGTACAGTTACATAGCTTCCTTTTATTTGAATCGTTAGTTATATTTTAAAGTGTTTTTATATTGACAGCTTTTTTTATCCCTTTTTGCTGTAACAACTGTTACAAAGGTGTTACAATTAATCTCAGTATATGTAAATATATTGAATGATTTGAGAGGGGTAACCAGAAGTGACTGAAATAGGACGTGAACCAAAGAAAAAGGGCAAAGGAAACAGGGCAATCAGAATGAACCTTTTTTTCCTTGCTGTCTTTGTTCTATTCACTGCATTAATCTTTAAGCTTGGCGTTGTTCAAATTGTTGAAGGCGAACAGCATGAAGAAGACGCTGAGAAAGCAAATGCAAAAACAGCATACTATCCGGCGCCTCGAGGGAAGATGTACGACAGAAACCAGAAAGTGGCTGTCGATAACCAGAGCGTGCCTGAAATTGTGTATGTTTCAACATCGAGCACAAAAACAGAAGACAAAATCAAAACAGCGAAGCGGCTTGCGGCTTTAATTCATATTGATACCGAATTTTTGAAGGAAAGAGATTTGCGTGATTACTGGATCGCATCTCATCCGAAAAAAGCCGCCGCTCTGCTTAAGGAATCTGAAAGCAATCTAAAAGGGGCCCAGGCTTACAAGCTTCAAATTGAGCGTGTACCAGATCAAGAATTGAAGGCGATTCAGCGAGATGACGAAGAAATGGAAATCGCTGCGATATATACAAGGTTTTCAAGCGGAAATGCTTACGAACCTCAAATCGTAAAAGCGATGAATCCAAATGAAAGCAACAGCAATGGAAAAAACGGAACACTGCTTGATGAGAAGAAAAGTTCCACGCAACGACCAAAAAATGATTTAACATATGATGAAATTTCAATTGTTTCTGAGCATTTAGAAGAGCTTCCGGGAATCGACATTGTAAACGATTGGACACGAAAATATCCTTATGACAAAACCCTCTATTCTGTTTTCGGCGGCGTCACGACACCTGATCAAGGCCTGTTGAGCGACCGGAAAGATTTCTACTTAACAAGAGGCTATGCGAATAATGACAGGGTGGGAAAAAGTTATATAGAGTATCAATATGAAGACTATCTAAATTCCCAAAAGGAAAAAGTACAATACGTAGAAGACAATAAAGGGAATGTCGTCAGCCAAAAAACCATTGATAAAGGCAGCAGGGGATACGATCTTCAGCTTTCTTTTGACATGGAGCTTCAGGCAGAAGTGGAAAATAGCATAGAAGAGGAATTGCTAAAAAGCCGTGCACGCGGTAACTACATGATTGACAGAGCCTTTGTCGTAATGATGGATCCTAATAACGGGGATGTACTGTCCATGGCCGGAAAAAAGATAGACTTAGAAACTAACAAAATTGAAGATTATGCGATTGGTGCTTTTACAACACAATACGAAATGGGATCCGCAGTAAAGGGCGCCACTGTACTTGCCGGCTATCAAGACGGCATACCGCATTATAAATATTTTGTTGATACGCCTTTGTATTTTGCAGGTAATAACAAACCGAAGAAATCCTATATGAACATGGGAACCATAAATGAATTAACGGCTTTGCAAAAAAGTTCAAACGTATATATGTTTAATATCGCCATGCACATTGCCGGTGTTACATACAAGCCGCATGGACCTCTTCCTGCTGACCAGAAGGATTTAAACAAAATGAGAAATTACTACAGCCAGTTTGGCCTGGGCGTAAAGACAGGTATTGATCTGCCACAAGAATCAGCCGGAATGCAAACTACACCTGATGCTGTAGGGGGCTTAATTTTAGACTTGGCAATCGGTCAATACGATACATACACACCCCTTCAAATGGCGCAGTACATCTCATCAATTGCCAATGGAGGATACCGTATTCAACCAAGAATTGTTACTAGTGTTCATGAGCCCAACAATAAAGAGGGTCTTGGGAAAACAATTGAACAAAGAAAGCCAAACATCCTCAATAAAATTAACAACACAGATAGTGACATACAGCAGGTAAAGACCGGAATGAAATTAGTTACCTCTTCAGGGACAGCTAAAAATACATTTACAGAAGATGTTTCAGGAAAAACAGGAACTGCTCAAACATTTTATTACGGAACAAACCGTAATTGGTGGGGGAAAAGTACGTATAATCTGACATTTGTCGGCTATTATCCGTCTGAAAATCCAAAAGTGGCATTTAGTGTCGTTGTACCTTCTGTAGCGAACGACCACGATCCGATCAACAAACTTATCGCCAAAAGAGCAATACACGCTTACGCAGAGCTTGAAAAGAAACACAGTAAAAAATAAAAAAACAGGGTGCACAACTGAAAGGTTGTGTGCCCTTTCTTTTATTCAAAAATTGACGTTCACCATAAGAATAGAAGGAGAATACTCATTTTCTA
This sequence comes from uncultured Bacillus sp., assembly GCF_958411575.1. Classification (NCBI taxonomy): domain Bacteria; kingdom Bacillati; phylum Bacillota; class Bacilli; order Caryophanales; family Bacillaceae; genus Bacillus; species uncultured Bacillus sp. The sequence goes on along the minus strand of NZ_CATYRA010000009.1, from coordinate 37,919 downwards.
GCGAATCATACTAGGTAAAAGTTAATCTGTATATATCGAAACACGATGATCATGCAAAGGAGGGATTCTGTGGAACAGGATACGCAGCATGTTAAACCATTTCAAACAAAAACCGATATTCATGCAGTCTTGGCCTCTAATGGACGCATCATTTATATATCTGCCAACTCCAAACTGCATTTAGGCTATCTCCAAGGAGAGATGATCGGATCATTCCTCAAAACGTTTTTGCATGAGGAAGACCAATTTTTAGTTGAAAGCTATTTTTATAATGAACATCATCTGATGCCGTGCACCTTTCGTTTTATTAAAAAAGATCATACGATTGTGTGGGTGGAGGCTGCGGTAGAAATCGTTACGACAAGAGCTGAGCGGACAGAACGGGAAATCATTTTGAAAATGAAGGTTCTTGAAGAAGAAACAGGCCATCACTCCCTAAATTTCGAAAAACATGAAATCGAGCCTGCAAGCCCGGAATCGACTACATATATAACGGATGATTATGAACGGTTAGTTGAAAATCTTCCGAGTCCGCTATGCATCAGTGTCAAAGGCAAGATCGTCTATGTAAACAGTGCGATGCTTTCAATGCTGGGAGCGAAAAGCAAGGGTGCTATTATTGGCAAATGGTCCTATGAATTTATTGAAGAAGAATATCATGATATCGTGAAAAACAGGATTATACGAATGCAAAAAGGAATGGAAGTTGGAATGATTGAACAGACGTGGAAAAGGCTTGATGGCACACCTGTTCATTTAGAAGTGAAAGCGTCCCCGACCGTCTACAAAAACCAGCAGGCTGAGCTGCTGCTGCTGATCGATATCTCTTCAAGGAAAAAATTCCAAACCATCCTGCAAAAAAGCCGTGAACGATATCAGCTGCTGATTCAAAATTCAATCGATACCATTGCGGTGATTCATAATGGAAAATGGGTGTTTATGAATGAGTCGGGAATTTCCCTGTTTGAAGCGGCTACCTATGAAGATTTAATTGGCAAAAACATATATGATCAGCTGCATCCTTGCGATCACGAGGATGTAAAAGAAAGAATCCAAAACATCGCCGAGCAAAAAACACAATCAGAAATTGTCAAGCAATCATGGTTCACTTTCCAGAACAGGGTCATCTATACGGAGATGGTCTGCATTCCGACGACCTTTTTTGGAGAAGCGGCTGTCCAAGTCATTCTTCGGGACATTTCTGAGAGAAAACAAACAGAAGAGTTGATGCTGAAATCGGAAAAATTATCAATCGCAGGGCAGCTCGCGGCGGGAATCGCCCATGAGATCCGCAACCCGCTGACAGCGATCAAAGGATTTTTGCAGCTGATGAAACCGACGATGGAAGGAAATGAACATTACTTTGATATTGTCTTCTCTGAACTCAGCCGTATCGAACTAATACTCAGTGAACTGCTTATGCTGGCGAAACCCCAGCAAAATGCCGTTAAAGAATATTTGAACTTGAAAAAATTAATTGGTGAGGTCTCGGCCCTGTTAGAAACACAGGCAAATTTAAATGGCATTTTTATCAGAACCAGCTATGAAAATGACAGCATTTATATAAACGGGGATCAAAACCAATTAAAGCAGGTATTCATTAATTTAATTAAAAATGCAGTTGAATCAATGCCTGATGGGGGAACAGTAGACATTATCATAACTGAGGATGAGCATTCTGTTCATGTCACTGTCAAAGATGAAGGAGAAGGCATACCTGAAAAGGTGCTGAACCGGATTGGAGAACCATTTTTAACGACAAAAGAAAAAGGCACGGGGCTTGGACTGATGGTGACATTTAATATTATCGAAAATCATCAGGGAGTCATCCATGTAGACAGCCAGCCGGAAAAAGGCACAGCATTTAAAATTTCATTTCCAAAAAAATAAAACAACGGCTTAAACGCCGTTGTTTATCGTCTGCATTGATTCCCGTTTTTTCAATACAAATAATTCTAAGCGGTCCAGGCCTTCTCTTAGCGTGTCCAGCGAGTATGCGAAAGACAGCCTCACATATCCCTCACCATACTTTGAGAATGAGCTGCCCGGCACGAGTGCCACACCTGAATCTTCCAAAAGAGCCATACTAAAATCAAATGAAGACATTCCAAATGATTTAATAGATGGGAAGATATAAAACGCACCAGACGGTTTCACAACGTCAAGTCCCATGGAAACAAGACGGTCATACACATAGTCCAGACGTTTTTTGTATTGTTCCCTCATAATCAGGGCGTCGTCAAAGCCGTTTGTCACAGCTTCAAGGGCGGCTTTTTGAGAAATGGATGACGCACACGACACATTGTATTGGTGAACCTTTAAAATGTGCTTTGCTATGTCTTTCGGTGCGAATAAAAATCCAATTCTCCAACCGGTCATGCTGTGTGATTTTGACAAGCCGTTAATGACAATCGTTTGATCCCGCAAATGGGTTGCGATGGAGTAATGGGGTCTGTCATATGTTAATTCACTGTATATTTCATCAGACAATACGAAGACATTTCTGCCTTTTAAAAGGGCAGCGATGCTTTTTAGTTCTTCTTCAGATAAAGTTACGCCGGTAGGATTTGACGGATAAGGAAGCACGACACACTTGGTGTTAGGAGTCAGAGCATCTTCAATCAGACGGGCAGTAAGTTTAAAGCCGTGTGATGTAGTATCAACAATAACAGGCTTGGCGCCGCACAAATTGATAATAGGTTCATAGCCTGGATAAATCGGGCCTGGCATAATCACCTCATCACCGGGAGATAAAATCGTCCGGAATGCAGCATCAATGGCTTGGCTTGCACCTGTTGTGATGATGATTTCAGATTCAGCATCATAGTTAAAATCCGCTTTTTTCTTCATATAAAGCTGCACAGCTTGTCTCAGCTCCAGGTAGCCGGCGTTCGGAGTATATGACGTCACGTTTTCATCAATGGCTTTTTTTGCGGCAGCTTTCACGTGATGCGGCGTGAAAAAGTCAGGCTGGCCGATTGTAAGTGAAATTACGTCTTCGTGTTGAGCTACAAGATTTGAGAATTTGCGTATTCCTGAAATTTCAATCTCTCTTGCTTTCGGATTCAGCAAATGTTCCATAATTCATCACCTTAACAAATATAATGAGTTTATCCTATTTTACCACTAGCTGATCATTTGTCACCTTTTTAGCCGATATATTTCGATTGTATGCGCCTATTTTCTAAACATACCTTTCTTTTTAGAAAAAAAGAAGACAACCAGCGATTTGATTGTCTTTATTGTATCATGTTCTATTATTGTTTATATGTGCCAATATCATTAATAACCATAATCAAAATGAAGGTCTTCGTGCCAAATCATATACGATGGATGCTCTTCTTGAAGGTCAGCTGATTCTTTCTTCATATGCAGGTAAGTCTCTTCACTGATATCTTCTAAAACAGTCATTTCATTTTCTTTAAATATTACTAAGGTACCCATTATTTACACCCTTCTTTGGAAAAATCCTTGACTATTTTATCACTGTTAGTTGGAAAGTCAATGGTTATTAGGAAAAAAGTTTCTATTTTAAAGAACCCCGGCTTGACGCTCCCAGAATCCGATTTTGAAGAGCCATGCCATTCACTTTTTACAATTTACGCCGATATATACAGTACAATACTGAATGCGAATAGCGAGGGATTGAAGTGTCGTTACAACAATACGAAATTTTATTGGATTCTGGTACAAATGAATTAGAAATTGTGAAGTTTGGCGTGGGCGATAATGCTTTCGGAATTAACGTCATGAAGGTAAGAGAGATTATTCAGCCAGTCGAGGTGACATCAGTGCCTCACTCTCATCAGCATGTAGAAGGCATGATTAAGCTCAGAGGAGAGATTCTTCCTGTGATCAGCCTCTTCTCATTTTTTGGAGTTGAGCCTGACGGATCAAAAGACGAGAAATATATCGTGACTGAATTTAATAAACGGAAAATCGTTTTTCATGTCGGCTCTGTTTCGCAAATTCACCGAGTGTCCTGGGAAGCTATTGAAAAACCGACATCATTAAATCAAGGGATGGAGCGGCACCTTACCGGGATTATTAAGCTCGAAGACCTGATGATCTTTTTGCCTGACTATGAGAAGATTATTTATGACATCGAATCAGACTCAGGTGTGGATACGTACAATATGCATACCGAGGGCTTCGATGAAAGAAGAGCTGATAAAAAGCTTATCATTGTAGAGGACTCACCGCTCTTGATGCGCCTCTTGCAGGATGAGTTAAAAGAAGCAGGGTACAACAATGTTTCTTCGTTTGAAAACGGAAAAGAGGCATATGACTACATTATGAACCTTGCTGAAAATGAAACTGATTTATCAGAACAGATTGATATGATTATCACTGATATTGAAATGCCAAAAATGGACGGACACAGGCTCACAAAGCTGCTGAAGGAAAACCCGAAAAGCTCAGACGTACCTGTTATGATTTTCTCATCGCTAATTACAGATGATTTGCGTCACCGCGGAGAAGTCGTTGGCGCAGATGAGCAAATCAGCAAGCCTGAAATCAGTGACTTGATTAAAAAAGTGGATACGTATGTCATCGAATAAATAAAAACAGCCGGTGCCTGAGTGGCACGGCTGTTTTTATTTTAAAAGTAACTCTCGCCAAGCTTTTTAAAAACAGGTTTATGATAAGCTGGCTGCTGGCGATTTGGCACAAGCGGTTTTTCTTTCATGCCCACATATTTTTGCAACAGGTGTTTCGCTTTTGTTAAAGACATTTGAGCTTTAGGATTTCGGTACGATTGATTAAGTGTACCTAAATGCGGAAGATGTTCGAAGTCTTCTTTAGTTGGAGGCATGTGAAAATAGTAGTCTCCGATTGAGATAAGCACGTCCGATTGCTGTTGGCTGAACCTTGGATTTTTTGAAAAATGAAGCCCTATTTTCTTTCCTTTACCTTCTTTGACAAGCTTTTGCAAAGCCCGTTTTTTCAGCAGATATAGGTATTTAGGGTTGGGGGCGGTTTTTGCATGGCGGTTCACAGTGTAAACTGCTTTTGAAAGATTTTCTACGGTTGGCTGCAGATCTTTCGTATATGCATGGTCGTCCATTATTTCTCTCCTTTGCTCTTATCAAATTCTATATGATTAGATTATACTTTTTTAAAATTGAAATGCAAATATTGAATGTAAAAATGCGCTTTTTTCTGAGAAAAAAAGCGCATTTTTAAAGTATATTATACAGATCTTGCTTTCTTTTTCGGCTGCTCTTGAAATGCTTCCTGAACATTCACTTCCGCAACCTGTGCACTGTATTTTGGCAATGCAACAAAATAAAAAATAAAAACAAGCAGGATAATAACGCCCATGCCGTAATAAAGATAATCAATGTTTGAAACGAACTTAGGGAATAACAGCGCAACTAAGCCGAGTGTTAAAGACTGTGCAAACATCATAAAAGGGTCCTGCAAGCCGCTTACACGTCCCATCAGCTTTGGATGAACAATCTTTGGCATCCATCCTCCGATTGCAATGTTGATCGGTCCAATGCACATTCCCAGGGCAAAAGCTGCCGCATAGTACACCCCTAAAACATTCGTGTAGCCGAGAACGAAAATCAGCAAGCCTGCAATGAAAATCGGTATCGACATTAAAAAGTGCGGCTTCACTTTTTTAGAGATGATCGTGCCGATTACACTTCCCGCCAGCAGCCCAAACCCGAGTGCGATAGTAAATACAGACGTATGCCACTCGTAACGGTCAGGCGCCAATCCGTATTTCATCGTAAACATTGGCAATACGGCAAATCCTCCGTTGACAAATCCAAAAATGAAGAAACCGAAAATAAGAGATGCCAGGAGTTTGTTTTTTAAAATATAGAAAATACCTTCCCTAAAATCATTTATTGAATCTTTAACAGAAGTTTTTCTCCAGCTGAATGCACCGTTTGGCTGTCGGGCTTCTTTCGGGATCCGGCAGCTGCGGATCAGCAGCCCGGAAATGATAAAGCTGACAAAATCAAGAATAATGGCGCCTTCAATACCGATTGTGTTGTACATAACAGCGCCGATTCCGACTCCGAATACCATGAAAATACTAAAAAGCATCTGGTTAAGGCCTGCCGCTTTCGCATAATGCTCCTTCGGCAGGATGGCTTGTACCAAACTGTTTTCTGCCGGAAAGAAAAACTTCGTTACAGCGCTTCTGACAAATAAAATACAGAAAACAAGAGGAATATTGCCGCTAAATAAAGTGAAAAAAAGAACGACAGTCAGGCCGGCTCTGATCCAATCACAGTTTTCCGCGACCTTTTTTCTGTCAAACCGGTCCGCGACAACTCCGACGATCAAAAATACAAATATGGTCGGGAGAGAATACATCAGCTCCGCCAAGGTCGTATATGAAGGCTGGCTGCTGAAGCGGTCCAGCAAGAAAAAAGCAAATGCCATGTTGCCTACTGTCGTGCCCATTTGAGAAGCGAGTGCTGCGAAAAATAGACGAACAAAATTACGATTTTTAAATATATCCATAAAAACGCTCCTTACCCTAAAGGTCCCACTTTATCATATTATAAACCGCCTGTTTTTGAAACAAATAAGAAAACATTACCGGTTAATAGTGACTCTTGTTCCGTTTGGCACAATTGAAGCGAGTTCGATTACGTCTTTGTTATGCATGCGAACGCAGCCTTTAGAAACAGCCTTACCAATCGAAGAGGGATTATTCGTCCCGTGTATTCCGTAGTGCTGCCTTGAAAGACTCAGCCAATAAGCGCCAAATGGGCCGCCGGGATTGCGTTGGCGGTTAATAATGTAGAACTCGCCAATTGGTGTTTGTGTCAGTATTTTACCGACGGCGATCGGATAAGTTTTTATTACCTGATTATTTTGATACAAAGTAAGGGTTTTAGCCCCAATAGAGACTGCAATATGATATGGGATCGTATTTGGGTCCGGCAGACCGGGGATGACAATGCGCTGTCCGGCGATAACTCCTGTTTGCAGAGAAGGATTGGCTTGGATCAAAGCAGCAGTGCTTACTCTGAAATCGGCCGCGATGCTGGTGAGTGTATCGCCTTGTTTAATCTGGTACGTGAGCAGTTTCCTCATCCTCTCTTTTTTATTTATAAGTATTGATGAGGAACCCATTCTGCTACATTAATTTGTGCTTTTTAATGTAAAGACTGTGATTTCAGGTTTAGCCAGAAATCGCAAAGGCAGTCTCGTCATCCCGAGGCCGCGGTTCACATAAATATGAGTGTCGCCTGTTTGGTACATTCCTTCGGTATAGACATTTCCGTACGGAGGCGTAATAAGCGGTCCGTAGAAGGGCAGCTGGATCTGCCCGCCGTGTGTGTGTCCGGATAGCTGCAGATTGACAGGGTATATTTTTGTATTCAAGGCGGCATCAGGCTCATGGACGAGCAGAATAGAAAAAAGCTTCTCACTTAGTTTCGATAGGGTGCCTTCATAATCGGGTTTGCCGAGCATTAAATCATCGAGCGCCGCAATCTCAATTTCGCTGCCGTCTGTGAGCTTCAATTTTTGATAGGCGTTGCGGAATACCGTAAAACCTCCTGATGACATCAGGCTTTTATAAGCATCCGTGCCATAGCCGCCATGATCATGATTGCCATAAACACAAAACTTGCCGAAGGGTGCTTGCAGCTTTCTCAAAAAAGGAATCACTGCCTGATAATTTTGATACGTACCAGGGTTATCGATAATATCACCGGTAAAAACAATTAAATCAGGCTTAGATTCATTAATTGTCAGGATGACAGTTCTAAAGTCATCAAGCGTAAAATAATCGCTTAAATGTGTATCACTGAACTGCACGATTTTAAAACCGTCAAATCCATGGGGAATGAGAGAGCTTTTAATCGTATGTTTAGTAGTCTCAATCATATGCGGTTCCAGATAGCGGGCATAGCCATATCCGCCGCCGGCCGTTAAAACCCCGGCCGCAAAAACGCCGAACGTTCCTTTTAAAAATTGTCTTCTGGACATCTTTTTCATTTCAAACCAACCTTTAATAGAGTTTTTCTATTATAGCATCTGTATCTTGAAAAAATCTCATATCAGCATGTACTGACAGAGCAGGCATATAATGATAGAATAATATTGAATGAATACTCATTCATAACGGGAGGGAGAAACATGGAAAAAAAGACGGTTATTATTACCGGCGGGTCAAGCGGCATGGGAAAAGCAATGGCAAAAAAACAGGCTGAATTAGGCTGGCACGTCATGGTGACAGGACGGAATCAGGAAGCACTTGAGGAAACGAAAAGAGAAATTGAGACCTTTGAGGGGCAAGTCGCCTGTTTTCAAATGGATGTCCGTTCTGATTCCGCTGCTTCAGACATGATTACAGAAGGGATCAGAGCCTTTGGCCGGGTTGATGCGCTAATCAATAATGCGGCCGGAAATTTTATTTGCCCGGCAGAAAAGCTGACGCCCAATGGATGGAAAGCCGTTATTGAGATTGTGTTAAACGGCACATTTTTTTGCAGCCAAGCCGCGGCACGGTATTGGATCGAGAAGCAGCAGAAGGGCGTCATTGTAAATATGGCCGCCACATACGCTTGGGGAGCGGGAGCGGGGGTCGTTCATTCCGCTGCAGCCAAGGCAGGGGTATTGTCACTGACAAGAACCCTGGCCGTGGAGTGGGGGAGCCAATATGGAATTCGCACAAACGCGATTGCACCCGGTCCGATAGAACGAACAGGCGGTGCGGAGAAGCTATTTGAATCGGAAAAAGCGAAGGCCCGCACGCTGAACAGTGTGCCGCTCGGCCGGCTCGGCACGCCGGAGGAAATCGCCGCCTTGGCCGCGTTTATGCTTTCTGATGAAGCTTCCTATATGAATGGAGAATGTGTCACTCTTGATGGGGGGCAATGGCTGAATCCTTATCCGTTTTAAAGCATATTAAACTTTGGATTCAATGTGGTATAATCAGACAAAGATAGAGAAGCAGGTGATAACATGTTGGATCCACTTGATATTTTAACGAACATTGATGATGTCCTCCCATATTACCAGGCGATTTTCAGTGCCGAGGAGCAGAAAATCGTCGGGTATGAGGTGCTGGGGCGTATAATGGCAGATTCAGAAATTCAAAGTCTCGGACCCTTCTTTTTAGATGGGGGAATACCCGAAGAATATAAATTAGAGGTGGATAACAGAATTATCCGCCAAGCTCTAGACCGCTTTTTAGAAGCGGATTCTGATCTGCTGATTTTTATGAATCAGGATGCCAATCTTTTGATGCTTGATCACGGCGAAAGCTTTCTGGAGCTTCTGAAAGAATATGAAGCGAAAGGAATTGAACTTCATCGTTTCGTGCTTGAAATTACGGAGCACAATTTTGAAGGGGATATTGAGCAGCTTTACCATATGCTTGCCTACTATCGTACATACGGAATTAAAATTGCAGTTGATAATATCGGAAAAGAAAGCAGCAACCTGGACAGAATTGCATTACTTTCGCCTGATCTGTTAAAAATCGATTTGCAGGCGTTGAAAGTATCACAGCCGTCACCGTCATATGAGCATGTGCTATATAGCATATCTTTATTAGCGAGAAAAATCGGTGCTGCGTTGCTGTATGAAGACATTGAGGCGAACTTCCAGCTTCAGTACGCTTGGAGAAACGGAGGCCGCTATTTTCAGGGCTATTACCTGTTGTCTCCTTCTGAAACGTTTCTAGAGAGAGATGTATTGAAACAAAGGCTTAAAACTGAATTTCACCAATTTATCACACATGAGAAAAAGAAGCTTGAAACTGTCTATGAGCACTCTGAACAGTTTTACAAACGAGTTCACCAGGCTGTGACATCTTTGAGAAAAAACAACCTGTCTTCTGATGATGACTTTATTAAAAAGCTGGCGGAAGAGCTGACCGATTGCAGCTTTAGAATTTACATGTGTGACGAAGAAGGCGATCAGCTGACGGGAAATGTGTTTAAACAAGATGGAGAATGGATTTACCAGCCGGAATACGCGGAAAAGAATTGGAGCTGGCGTCCTTATTTCCTGGAGAACATTATGAGAATGAGAAATCTCAGAAAAGGGTTTTTCAGTGATCTGTACAGTGATTTGGAAACAGGTGAAATGATCAGAACGTTTTCGTATCCGATGGATGATCAGATGTATTTATTTATAGACTTGCCGTATTCTTATTTATATGAGCAGGATGGATTGATTTAAGCGGCTGAAAGGCCGTTTTTTTATGAATTGAAAAAAATATCAAAAAACGATTGACATTGATACTGAGAATCATTATCATTTAATTATAGAGAGAAGCTACTCTCTGTTCCCCAACCCCTCTATCAGATCAAGATCCGAAAAAGCTTGGCGCTACCCCCGCCAAGTTTTTTTATTTGCCAAAGCATAAGACAATCAATAAAACAATAAACCTAACTAGGGGAAAACGCTGAACACTGAGGAACAAAAATGTTCTTTCAGCGCCTGAACTCCCGTACTAATGCTGCACGGCCGTGCAAGAGATATTAGACGGCAAATGCGGCGAGATGTTCACTCTGAATCATTACATATTGCAAAATTTAAAAAGAAGATTTTGATGAAATTGAAAAAAAAAGCTTTCTTGACTCTGCGGGCATACCAAAAAAATCATAATTGTGTGCATGACATTCAAAAAAAGCCTCAAACTAATAAAAAATAGTTTTTTCACTTTTTTTCTTTTCTTAAATTCAGCAGTGAAAATGCCATCCTGTCCGACTTTATGGTATGATGCTCAATAGAACTTGTATTATAATAAATACTTGTTGATTTGAAGTTGCTTTTTGAAAGGAGTCTTTTTTTAGAATGTCACAATTAATGGGTATCATCACACGGCTGCAAAGTCTGCAAGAAACGGCGGAAGCGGCTAACGAGCCAATGCAGCGTTATTTCGAAGTAAATGGTGAGAAAATATGCAGTGTTAAATATTTCGAAAAAAATCAAACGTTTGAACTGACGGTTTTCCAAAAAGGTGAAAAACCTAACACATATCCGTTTGATAATATCGACATGGTTTCCATCGAAATCTTTGAACTTCTTCAGTAAGATTCCTGAAATAGTGGGAACAAGCTTCCGCTTTTGCAAAAGTAATCGAAATAAACGGTAAGGAACATACTTGTTTCATGGTTGTAAATTTTGAAAAGGAGTGTCGCTATGGCTGATTCTTTTCTGTTTTATAATCTTTCAGAAGCACAGATGACCTTTCAAGATGTGATGGAACGGCTTAAAGCATTTGTTCGAAAGGACCCCCGTTCTTCCTATGTGTTATCGATCGGAACCGACTCCCAAGTGTACCGCGATTACACAAAGTTTATTACCGCATTGCATTTGCATCGTACAGGCAAGGGAGCTTGGGGCTGCTTGAAAAATCATACAGTCGACAGACCCATACATAGCCTTCGGGAGAAGATTTCGTTAGAAACGGCGTACAGCCAAGAAACGGCCGCTCATATTCTTGATGGGCACTTAATGGATATTACCGATCTGCTCCTGCCCTTTACCGGTGAGGGGGCGGATCTTACCTTTGAGGTTCACTTGGATATTGGGAAAAAAGGGCTTACAAAAGAACTGATTCAAGAAATGACAGGACGTATCACTTCCATGGGGATTGAGGCGAAAATAAAACCGGATTCATACACTGCCTTCAGCTATGCTAATCGTTTTACAAAATAATTCCGGCTGAAAAGCCAAGGGAAATGTCGAATTATGCGGTTGACGTTTGTTTTCTGATTACTTATTCTAGCGGTAGAGCTGAAAGTAAGTTGTCTTGCTTTCAGAGGTATTCAGTATAAAACAGGGGGCCTGATTGCGAATGAGTCTTATCGGTGAACGATTTACAGAAGAAGAACAAAAACTTCTGCTGAATATCCTGATCAACCATGAGTATGCCATCGAGCTATTAAGCAGTGAGATCAACGATATAGAGACAGGAACCAAAAACGTTGACGGAACCACCTACAAAAAACTTGTAACGCTATACGACCGATTTCGATTTGAAAATTAATGGAGCACCCTATAATTGATACTCGCATAAAGAGTATCTTTTTTATTGAAAGGAAACTTTTCGACAAATACTGATAAAGTTTATATTATTGTAATATAGGGAATGTATTGTTGATGAAAATGAAAAGGGGTCGAAAACATGATAAGCTTACAATCAGACCAGCTTCTTGAGGCAACAGTCGGACAATTTATGATTGAGGCGGACAAAGTAGCGCACGTTCAAGTCGGCAACAACCTTGAGCACGCATTATTAGTGCTGACAAAAACCGGATACACAGCCATCCCGGTTCTTGATCCTTCCTATCGTTTACATGGCTTAATTGGTACAAATATGATCATGAACAGCATTTTTGGGCTTGAGCGAATCGAGTTTGAAAAGCTTGACCAGATTACTGTCGAGGAAGTCATGCTGACTGATATTCCGCGCCTCCATATAAATGATCCGATTATGAAGGGATTCGGCATGGTCATTAATAACGGATTTGTCTGTGTTGAAAATGATGAACAGGTGTTTGAAGGGATTTTTACGAGAAGAGTGGTTTTAAAGGAATTGAATAAGCATATACGCTCATTGAACAAGTAGGCTTCACGGCCTATTTTTATTATATTGCCAGAGCAGGAAAGAAAGCGCATACATAATTTAAACCAGAATAGGGCTTGAATCAGAAACTGATATTTTAATAGAATGAGAGATAAGAAAAACTTATTGATCATAAAAAGGAGGACGACATGCAGCTTCAAGAGCTTCATATGCTCGTAGTTTTAGCTGAGGAGTTAAATATGAGAAAGGCGGCGGAACGACTTTTTGTATCTCAGCCGGCTTTATCTCAGCGCTTACAAACCATTGAAAAGGCGTGGGGCACAAAAATCTTTTTAAGATCCCAAAAAGGGTTAACGGTAACGCCGGCCGGTGAGAAAATCATTCAGTTTGCGAATGATGTGACGTTAGAGCAGGAAAGAATAAGAGAAAATATTGATGAGCTTGAAGGTGAAATTCACGGCACACTGAAGCTTGCCGTCGCCTCCATAATCGGCCAGCATTGGCTTCCTAAAGTCTTGAAGACGTATGTGGAAAAGTATCCGAATGCAAAGGTCTCACTCATTACCGGCTGGAGCAGCGAAATGCTGAAAAGCTTATATGAGGATCAGGTTCATATCGGCATTATTAGGGGCAATCCAGAGTGGAAGGGCCGTAAAGATTACTTAATGACAGATCACCTATATTTAGTGGACACTGAAATTTCCTGCATCGAAGATATTGCTCATACAGAACGGCCGTTTATTCAATTTAAAAGCGACAGCACTTATTTTCAGGAAATACAGCACTGGTGGCATCAAAAATTTAAAACGTCGCCAAAACAGACGATATTGGTTGATCAGATTGAAACGTGCAAACAGATGGCGCTGCACGGAATCGGTTATGCCATTTTGCCGTCTGTTACCCTTCAAAACGAAGATCAAGTCAATAAAATGCCTCTGTTAGACATGAAAGAGCATCCGATCGGACGGGATACATGGCTATTAGGCTATGAACCTGCCTTTGAGCTGAAGCAAGTTCAAGCTTTTGTTCAAGTGATAAAGGATATGCTGGATCAAGAAAATCCATTTTAAAGACAGCGATGTGCTGTCTTTTTTTATTTACGCATTGACAATGAAAATCATTATCAGTTAAAGTGATACATATGATATTGAAAATCATTATCAATTAATGGGGTGATAACATGGCTAAAGCCTTGATTACATATGCCAGCATGTCAGGAAATACAGAAGACATTGCCATAATTATAAAAGAAACGTTTCAGGAATATGAGTTGGATATCGATTGTATCGAGATCGATGATGCGGATGTGTCTGCTTTGACATCCTATGATTATGTGCTGATTGGCACCTATACATGGGGCGATGGCGATTTGCCTTACGAAGCGGAAGATTTTTTTGAAGAGGTCAAACGGCTTCAGCTTAATGGCTTAAAAACAGCCTGCTTCGGATCTGGAGATTATTCTTATCCGAAGTTTTGTGAAGCGGTCAATTTGTTCAGTGTCATGCTGCAAGAGGCGGGGGCTGCTGTTTACCAGGAAACATTGAAAATCGAACTAGCGCCTGAAACAGATGAAGATGTGGAAAGCTGCCGAGCGTTTGCGAGAGATTTTCTAGCATGGGCAGATTATATGAACAAGGAAAAAATCCATGTTTCATAAAGGAGCGACTGCTGTCACGGCATCGGCATTTTCTGGTTATTTTGTGGCCCTACAAAGAGAAGGCATTTTTCATTATTCTTTGGAGCAGGGCTGGAGAAAGCTTTTTCGTTTGAAAAGCAAAATTCATTGCATCAGTTACATAGGGCCTTACTTATTTGGCGTCGGTGAAAAGGGAACGGTCATTCGCTCGTCTGACGAAGGGAAAACCTGGACGATGTCTAGCTTTCCGACAAATGCAACAGTGTGGGCGATTACTGGCCGAAACGACGGATTTGTCTGCGCCCATGGCAAGCATTGCATTTATGTATCGGATGATTTTGGTGTTTCATGGCACGTAGCCAAACCTTTTGCGGAATTTGATACCCCCCCTGTAATCCGTTCGTTGTGCCTGCACGGCGGCAGTCTTTTCATCGGCACGCAAATACACGAATATTTTGGGGGCATTTGGGCTTACGATTTTAAACGTAATACTGTCCAAATTGTAAAGAAAGAAGAAAACCGGATGACGGCATCCATGCTCGTATTCAATGAAAATTGGCTAGTGGCGGCGATGGGTTCTGTGAAAGGAAAGCACGGTGCTGTCACTGTACGTAATATTTTGACTGATGAAGAATTCACCATACATTCCAGCATGATCAGAAAAGAAGAATCATTTCTTGATATTTCAGAGGATGATGGAATTATATATGTCACAACGACACAAGATGAAAATGGTTATTCGAGAATTTACCAGGCTGATCTGGAAGCCCGAGCGTTAAAGTGGTTCGATACCATTAAGGGGCATGGGTGGAGAGTGGCTAATCAGAAAGAGAACTTCTTTTGTGCAGGCTTGTATGAATGTAAATTTGTCCAGCCGTACGAAGTTTCAGCAATGATTCATTAGAGGAGGAATAAGGAATTGGGGAAGATTTTGCTCGTTTATGCAACAATGTCAGGCAACACTGAAGCGATGGCAGATTTGATTGAGAAGGGGCTTCAGGAGGCGGAAGTGGAAGCGGACCGTTTTGAAGCGATGGATATTGATAATGCACAGCTGTTTAACGATTATGATCATATTATTATGGGAACCTATACGTGGGGAGACGGAGATCTGCCTGATGAATTTTTAGACCTTGCTGAAGATATGGATGAGATTGATTTTTCCGGCAAAACATGCGCTGTATTCGGTTCCGGTGATACGGCATATGAATTTTTCTGCGGAGCAGTTGATACGCTAGAAGCCAAAATAAAAGAACGCGGAGGCGAAATTGTGCTGCCTTCGGTAAAAATAGAAAATAATCCAGAAGGTGAAGAAGAGGAAGAATTAATGGAGTTCGGGAGACAATTCGCAAAGAAAAGCGGAATCGCTGTCTGACTCACCCACTGGGAACTGCTAAAGCAGCTGTTCCTTTTTTTCTTGTCTTTGTATCTTTCCTTTGATACAGTAATGAGGTAGAAAATCAGGAGGAGGACTATACATATGAAAATGATGGACGCAAATGAAATTATTTCATTTATTCAAAATAGTACAAAATCTACACCTGTAAAGGTTTACGTGAAAGGTGAGCTGGAAGGAATTAATTTCGGTGAATCTGCGAAAGCTTTTATCAATGGAAACACTGGTGTCGTTTTCGGTGAATGGAGCGAAATCCAAACAGCAATTGAAGAAAATCAAAGCAAAATCGAAGACTATGTGGTTGAAAATGACCGCCGCAATTCTGCGATTCCAATGCTTGATCTTAAAAATATCAAAGCGCGTATCGAGCCGGGCGCGATCATCCGTGACCAAGTTGAAATCGGTGATAACGCAGTCATCATGATGGGTGCTTCTATCAATATCGGTTCAGTTATCGGCGAAGGCACAATGATCGATATGAACGTTGTCTTGGGCGGACGAGCTACTGTTGGAAAAAACTGCCATATCGGAGCGGGTTCTGTGCTTGCGGGCGTTATTGAGCCGCCATCCGCTAAACCGGTTGTCATTGAAGACGACGTTGTGATCGGCGCAAATGCTGTTGTGCTTGAAGGCGTAACAGTAGGTAAAGGAGCGGTTGTTGCTGCGGGAGCGATCGTGGTAAACGATGTTGAGCCATACACTGTCGTTGCAGGAACACCTGCTAAAAAAATCAAAGACATTGATGAGAAAACAAAAGGCAAAACTGAAATCAAGCAGGAATTACGCCAGCTGTAAGGAATGGTTTGATAAAAAAGGCGTGGATAATATATCCACGCCTTATTCGTATAGGCAGGAGGAATGAAAATGAAGAAAGAGGAGCTCATCGCAATCCGCAGAGATCTGCACCGTATACCGGAGCTAGGATTTCAGGAGTTCAAAACCCAGCAATATTTATTAAATGTTTTGGAACAATATCCGCAAGACAGAATTGAAATTGAGAAATGGCGAACAGGGCTTTTTGTAAAGATCAACGGGACGGCGCCGGGAAAAATGCTGGCATACAGAGCGGATATCGACGCGCTTTCCATCGAAGAGCAAACCGGTCTTCCCTTCGCATCAGAGCATCACGGTAACATGCACGCCTGCGGACACGATTTGCATATGACGATTGCACTCGGCATTATTGACCATTTTGTTCACCATCCGGTCAAACATGATTTGCTGTTTCTGTTTCAGCCGGCAGAAGAAGGACCTGGCGGTGCGGAACCAATGCTTGAGAGCGACGTTTTAAAAAAGTGGAAGCCTGATTTCATCACTGCACTGCATATTGCTCCAGAGCTGCCAGTAGGCACTATCGCGACAAAAAGCGGCCTTCTTTTTGCGAATACATCAGAGCTTGTCATCGATTTGGTAGGCAAAGGGGGACATGCAGCCTATCCGCATTTGGCCGAGGACATGGTTGTAGCCGCAAGCACACTTGTCACCCAGCTGCAAACGATCATCTCTAGAAACACAGATCCGCTGGACAGTGCCGTTATTACAGTTGGTACCATTACCGGAGGCTCAGCACAAAATATCATTGCGGAAACGGCCCACTTGGAAGGCACGATCCGCACGCTTTCTGAAGAATCAATGAAGAAGGTAAAGGAGCGGATTGAAGATATAGTGAAAGGAATCGAAATCGGGTTCCGCTGCAAAGGGAAAGTGACATACCCGTCAGTGTATCACCAAGTTTACAATACGAACGGACTGACAGAAGAATTTATGTCTTTTGTTGCTGAACATCAACTGGCAACAGTAATCGAAGCAAAAGAAGCAATGACTGGAGAGGATTTTGGCTACATGCTGAAAAAATATCCCGGCTTCATGTTCTGGCTCGGTGCTGACTCTGAACATGGGCTTCATCACGCCAAGCTGAATCCTGATGAAAATGCGATAGAAACAGCGGTTAACGTCATGACAGGTTATTTTTCTGTTTATGCCAATTAAGTATAAATGAAAGAATAAAATTCCATAAAATGAGCACTCTAGTAAACGGAGGTGTTCAATAATGGCTAAAAAAATTGGAATTGAACAATCGTTATCAGATGTAGAAGC
The DNA here is from genome assembly GCF_958411575.1 of uncultured Bacillus sp. NCBI lineage: Bacteria > Bacillati > Bacillota > Bacilli > Caryophanales > Bacillaceae > Bacillus > uncultured Bacillus sp. The sequence continues at coordinate 20,267 of NZ_CATYRA010000009.1, read as the reverse complement.
TGCATTAAAAGAAAAAGGATATGACGTTGTAATGATGAAAAGCCCTGACGATGCAAAAGGCTGTGACTGCTGTGTCGTAACAGGTCTTGATAATAATGTGCAAGGGATAGCCGATACGGTAACACAAGCACCTGTCATTACAGCTTCCGGGATGACTGCTGAAGAAATTTGCAGCGAAGTTGAAAGCAGAATTCAGTAAATAAAAACCGAAGCAAAAAGCTTCGGTTCTTTTATTTATTCTGTTTCTTTAGGAAAAGCACGGTCAAACGCGGTTTTTATTTCCTTTCTAAGCACTCGCTCGACCCGCCATTGTTCCATATTTTCTGTTTTGGCAATGACTCTGATCACGATTTCAGAAGTTCCAAGTTCTTGAATCCCGATGACATTGGGACCTTCTTTTATTTGCGGGAGAGAGGCCGCTGTCTCATCACATACTTGCTGTAAAATGTGAATCGTTTCATCAATGTTTCTTTCAGCCGGCACTTTAATATCAACTAAAGCCTGCATTGTTCCCCGCGAATGATTGCTCACGTTTGTAATGTTTCTGTTTGGGATATAATGCAGGGTTCCGTCAAAGCTGCGGATTTGAGTGGTTCTTAAGCCAACCTGCTCAACAATCCCGTCAAAGGTGGAAACAGTAATATAATCTCCGACATCCAATTGTTTTTCAAGCAATATAAAAAAACCTGTCACGATGTCGCTGACAAGTCCTTGGGCGCCAAATCCGACAGCCAGTCCGACGATTCCTGCTCCCGCTAAAAGAGCACTTGGATCGTAATGGAACAAATCAAGAACCATGACAAAGAATATAAAAATTAATATGTAAGCAAATATGTTAAGAGTCAGGCTTCGGAGTGTATGTGCACGTCCGATAGTCAAGCTGTGCTGCTCCTCGAATTTTGCAAACAGATGTTTAATGATTTTTATGCCTAAAGATCGAACGATAAAGTAGAGCAATACCATAATGACGAGTTTAATGAGCAGGATACCGGCATTTGTAATCAGTCCCGCCCAATCGTATTGTTTAATAAAATCCATGTTGGAGCTCCTTTTTCTGAATTGATTGCTGCACATTGAGGTTAGTTACCCTATACATGAATATGTTAAACTCTTTACTCAAAAATGTCGAAACCAAAGACATACAAGATTTGTTAAAAATTGACTCAGAAAATCCTCTCCTATATAATGGGCATTGTGATGTTGTTAACGAAATATGGGTAAACACCCTTTATTTTCATGTGAATCCGGCTTTTAAGCCAAACTATAAATTGGAGGGATACATATGGCAGAACGTATGGTAGGTAAACAAGCTCCTCGTTTTGAAATGGAAGCAGTCCTTGCAAGTAAAGAATTTGGCAAAGTAAGTCTTGAGGAAAACATGAAAAACGACAAATGGACAGTGTTGTTCTTCTATCCAATGGACTTCACTTTTGTTTGTCCGACTGAAATTACAGCAATGTCTGACCGCTATGACGAATTCGAAGATCTTGATGCTGATGTCATCGGGGTTTCAACTGATACAATCCATACTCATTTGGCGTGGATTAATACAGACCGCAAAGAAAACGGCCTTGGCAAGTTGAAGTATCCGCTTGCTGCTGATACAAACCACGAGGTATCCCGTGAATATGGCGTTTTAATCGAAGAAGAAGGTGTGGCCCTGCGCGGATTGTTTATTATCAATCCTGAAGGCGAGCTCCAATATCAAACTGTTTTCCATAATAATATTGGCCGTGACGTTGACGAAACGCTTCGTGTTCTTCAAGCGCTGCAAACTGGCGGACTCTGCCCGGCTAACTGGAAACCAGGCCAAAAAACACTTTAAGTCTTTCTAAGGACGAAAATGGGTCTAACATATTCGTTAGGCCTTTCTGTTTAATAGGAGGGTAAAGCAATGAAATTACGTCAGCCAATGCCTGAATTGACTGGGGAGAAGGCCTGGTTCAATGGTGAAGTAACGAGAGAGCAATTGATCGGGGAAAAGCCGACGCTTATTCATTTCTGGTCCATCAGTTGCCATCTGTGCAAAGAAGCGATGCCGCAAGTGAACGAATTTCGTGATAAATATCAAGATAAACTGAACGTAGTAGCTGTACATATGCCTCGTTCCGAAGATGATCTTGACCTCGGCAAAATTAAAGAAGTAGCTGCTGAACATGACATCACTCAGCCGATTTTTGTCGACAGTGATCATGCTTTAACAGATGCATTTGAAAATGAATTTGTGCCTGCATACTATGTGTTTGATAAAACAGGACAGCTCCGTCACTTCCAAGCCGGCGGGAGCGGTATGAAAATGCTTGAAAAACGTGTGAACCGTGTTCTGACTGAAACAGAACAGGCATCTGAATAGTTCTTCATAAAAACCTGATCTCATCAGGTTTTTTTTGTGAAAGAAAACAATCGAAGAAGAGTAAGAAGCTTATTTTTCCAAATTTGGGCATAGGAAATGATGATTTGTTTAATTGAATCGCTAAAAAAACAGCTAATTTTTGATGTTTTTCCTCAATTTTAGATAAATTTCATATCCCATTACTCGAAAATTGTAGATATTACACTAAATTTCATTAAAGAAGTAAGTAATATATATATTTTCAACATTATACCAAATGAATTTGAAAGCCCCTCAATCCCTTGTGAATAAAGGACTCTTTTGAAAAATAAAACATTTTCAGAAAATAAGGAATTTTTCATAGAGTAAATATAATAGTAAAATGCTAAAATAATAGTTGATAAAATTACTTTTGTAATCTAATATCTTAATTAAAGATGTTAATTTTGATAGGGGGTACATTGAGGAATGTTTAATGAAAGAGAAGCTTTGCGCTTGCGGTTAGAACAATTAAATGAAGCTGAAGTGAAAGTCATTCGTGAATATCAAATTGAACGTGATAAAATATACGCAAAATTAAGAGAGCTGGACAGAAATGGAAGCCCTTCCGAAATCAAAAAGGATTTCCGTTCTGAAAAAAAACCTGACTCTCTGCCGGTTCTCGCCGAGCTTGCGGCTCAGGAAATCAGAAGCTATCAGCCGCAATCACAGCAGCAGTCTTCTGTTCAGCCTCAGCTTCAATCTATTTCCTCTCTTCCTGCCGGTATACCAGACGGAACAACACGAAGAAGAAGAGGGACGGCAAGACCGGGATCAAAAGCAGCTAAGCTGCGTGAAGCTGCCATTAAAACATTAAAACGCCACAACGCGGCGATTAAGAGTTCCGAGCTTCAAAAAGAGATTGAAAAAGAAAGCGGTCTTGAAATCCCTAATATGACAACGTTTATGCAAAGCTTAATTAAAATGTACCCGGAAGTGAAAAAGCCGTATCGCGGCCAGTACATTTTAGAAGGCGAAATTGAATCAACTGAATCTGCAGAATCAGCAAATGAATAAAGATACAGAAAAACTGCTTGGCATGGCTCAAGCAGTTTTTTATTGAGGTTTTTTCTGTGAAGGTTTGTTTTCTTTTTCAAGATTAAGCTTATATACCCACTTTTGATATGGCTTTTCTTCAGCGGCTCTGTTTTTCAGCTCTTCGATTGTATGGCTCATGGCTTGGTCTGATGATTGGGCGCGGGCAAGCTGTTTTTGAAGCGCATGTATCTGCTTGGTGACATCGTCAAGTATGGCTTCTACATGAGCTGGCTGCGCGTAGACCGCTGGAGCTTCTTCTGCCGTTTTTTCTTTTTGTTTCGTGCCGCCATCAATATCGGCAAAATGAGAAGCAATCCAGGCATCGCTTTCATCAAGCTGCCGTTTATACGATATAATAGTTTCGTGAAATAATTTTTCTTTCGTTTTTTCTATTTCGAGCAGCCTTTCTTTCGTTTCTATGATTCGATCTTTCATATGATCAACTTCTATTTTAATATTTTTTAGCTGATATTCTTTTTCTACCATTTGCTCTTTTAGACGGCCGTTTTCGGCTTTTATCAATTCGGTTTGCTGTTTTGCCTGAAGCAGTGCGCCTTGTTCCTGCTCAATAGAGGCCTGAAGATGGCTGATTCGTTTATGAAGATTTTTATTTTCTTCTTCAATTTTGATATTAGCAATATGAAGTTTATGTTTTTCTTCTATTTCTGCTTTGCGTTTATAGGTTTCAGCAGAAAGAAGCTCCTGCAAAGCAACGATTTTATCAAGCAGCTCAGCTCTTATTTGGTGAAGGGTTTGGCTGGTATGGGAGGCGTGTTTTTCTTTCGTTGACATTTGTGTTAATTCGGCAGACAGCTGCTGGAGTTTTTCTTTCATATCATTATTTTCTTTGAGAAGCTTGTTATTTTTCTGATGGAAGTAGCTTGCTTCAAGTTCGGAAATCAGCTTATGGCACCTTGAAAGCTCTGATTTTAAATAAAGGTTCTCCTGAGACACGTCGTGAAAAAAAGGACCTGATCTTTTCATTCGAACCATCTCCCTCATGATGTTAACACTACAATATGCAAATACTGAACAGCTATTCCTCTTTAATAAACAGACAAGCATTGGCATTGGGGCTTTGCTTTTGCTATGCTTTTAACGAACTAGAGGTGAGATGACATGAAGCATATAAATGTACTGCTGGCAGGAGGAGCTTCACGGCGCTTCGGAGAACCGAAGGCATTTGTAAATTGGAGAGGCAAGATGTTTTACGAATGGGCTAAAAAGGCGTTTGGAGAACATACAGTTATCATCAGCCGTCCTGAGTTTATTGATAGATTTCAAGAAAACGGTGAAATCGAAGTGTATCAAGATGCTGAGCCGTTTCAAGGAATGGGGCCTTTGGCTGGTATATATACCGCTTTTAAAAAGACAGACGGTGATCTTTATACTGTTCTATCCTGTGACACGCCGCTGATACAAAGAAGGACGATGCTGGAGCTCAAGCGCCTGATGACTGAGGGTATAGACGCGGTCGTCCCGATTTCAGACGGACGGGAGCAGCCATTGATTGCAATTTACCATAAACGAATTATGCCGATTCTATATGATCAGCTCTCTGAGAAGAGATTAAGAATATCAGATTTGTTAGGCCGAATTTCGGTTTGTTACGTACAGGCTGAAGAGATCGGAGCAAATCCGGCAGAGTTTATCAACGTTAATACACGTGATGATTTTAGGCGTTTGGAAGAAAAAACGGACTCCTTCAGGTGGGACTGATGGAGCAAAAACATGTTAAGATGACATAAAAGATAAGGAGAACAGGTTTGATGGAGGAGCGTTATTCACGGCAAATCAGATTTAAGCAAATAGGCGAAATAGGACAGAAAAGACTGGGAGACAGCCATGTGCTGGTTGTCGGAGCTGGAGCGCTTGGGACTGCAGGTGCTGAAGGGCTTTCGAGAGCGGGGGTCGGTACCATTACCCTTATTGACCGTGACTATGTGGAGTGGAGCAACCTGCAAAGGCAGCAGCTTTATACAGAAAGCGATGCCAAGCTCCGTATGCCGAAAGCCATGGCTGCCAAAGAGCATCTGTCAGCGATTAACAGCGGAATACATATTGAGGCGTATGTTGCCGAAGGAACAGCTGAAACGCTTGAGCCGCTGATCGAAAAAGCAGATGTCGTGATCGACGCGACAGATAATTTTGAAACCCGCATGCTGATAAATGATCTAGCCCAGAAAACAAAGACACCGTGGGTCTATGGTGCTTGTGTAAGCAGCCAGGGGATGTTCATGACGATTATTCCGGGAGTAACCCCTTGTCTGTCTTGTTTGTTTGAGCAAATTCCTGTCGGCGGGGCGACGTGTGATACTGCTGGCATCATTCCGCCCGCTGTGCATATTGTTTCGGCTTATCAGCAGGCTGAGGCTTTAAAGCTATTAACCGGACAAACAGATGCGATACAGCGAGGTTTTGTGACATTCGATGTCTGGAACAACTCACATATGGAGATTAACGTGGATCACGTACGCCGTGAGGATTGTCCTTCTTGCGGAGCACATGCGGTTTATCCTTATCTCCAAGACTGGAACACACCAAAAGCCGCTGTACTGTGCGGCCGTGATACAGTTCAGGTAAGATCGGAATCATTAAAAAGAATTCCGAAACAGGAGCTCATCAAGCGGCTGAAAACAATTGGAAAGGTCGAGGCCAATGCGTTTTTGCTGCATATTTTTTACGAAGATTTCAGAATCGTCATTTTCAATGACGGACGGGCACTGGTGCATGGAACAAATGATGTGAAAGAAGCCAATTCCGTGTTGGCAAGAGTAATTGGATTGTAACAACAGGAGGGGTCAGAATGCTGGAGAAAAGAATACCGATACCGGTAGACGAGGCAGTTCGGCGTGTCAGCCATTTTCAAAAACAAGGGGAAACAGAATGGGTGGCGCTTGAAGATAGCCTTCATCGATTTTTAGCTGAAGATGTAACAGCAGATCACCACGTACCTGCATTTGACCGTTCGCCATACGACGGTTTTGCTGTCAGAGCGTGCGATACGGCTGAAGCTTCACGTGAGAACCCAGTTCGGTTTGAAGTTATAGATCATATTGGAGCGGGGGCTGTATCTGAAAAAGAACTTGGCCCGTTTCAGGCCGTGCGGATTATGACTGGTGCGCAAATCCCTGAAGGAGCAGATGCTGTCGTCATGATAGAGCTGACTCAAACCTTTGAGGAGGATGGGAAAGCGTTTATGTCTTTAAAACGCCGCTTCCAGACGGGGGATAATATTTCAAAAACAGGTGAAGACGCTCAAAAAGGGAGTATTTTATTGAGAAAGGGCACCCGGGTGACACCAGGAGTGACTGCGCTTTTGGCAACCTTCGGATACGCATCTGTGCCTGTTGTGAGAAAGCCTGTTGTCGGGATAATCGCAACTGGTACCGAATTGCTGAATGTCAGTGATCCGCTGGAGCCGGGGAAAATCCGCAACAGCAATGCCAGTATGGTGTATGCGCAAGTGATAGAAGCAGGCGCATCACCGCTTTATTTAGGGAAAATTTCTGATGTTCTGGATAAAAGCTTTGCCGCGATCAAAGAAGCAATGAAAAAGGTTGATTTTCTGATTACAACGGGCGGCGTGTCAGTGGGTGATTTTGACTTTTTGCCTGCGATTTATGAAAAACTCGGAGCGGACGTGCTCTTTAATAAAGTTGCCATGCGCCCGGGCAGCGTAACAACGGTGGCGCATGCAAACGATATGCTGCTGTTTGGCCTGTCAGGTAATCCTTCAGCATGCTATGTCGGTTTTGAACTGTTTGTCAAACCGATGATCCAGACATGGCTGTTCAATGAAAAACCGCACTCAATTTGTGCAGAAGCTGTTTTGACAAAGGATTTTCCGAAGCCGAACCCATTCACCCGATTTGTTCGTGCATTCGTGTATCACCAGGAAGGGAAGCTGTTGGCGGCACCCGTCGGATTAGATAAGTCGAGCTCTGTCACGTCACTTGCAGAAGCAAATGCGTTTATTATCCTGCCGGGCGGCACAAGAGGGTATGAATCAGGCCGAACGGTTCAAGTGCTGCTCATCAGAGAAGAGAATGGAAGTGAATGGCCTTGGTCTGTCCTCTCCCGATCGTCCAAGTTGTAGGATTTCAAAACAGCGGAAAAACAACGTTTATTGAGCGTATTCTTGAAAAAGCCTCTGAACAGGGGCTCAATTTGGGTTGCTTGAAGCATCACGGACACGGCGGTGAACCGCAAACGTTCACTGAAGGAAAAGACACTGACCGTTACCAAGCGGCAGGTGCTGATGTGACAGCGGTAGAAGGTGCTGGTGTGTTACAGCTGACAGCCCGCCGCAATTGGGATTTGACGCGGCTGATCGAGTTATATCAGTTTCTAGAAACAGACTGCCTTCTGATCGAAGGCTTTAAAAAAGCCCCTTATCCTAAAGTAGTTATACTAAGCGAAAAGGAAGATCTAGAAGCGCTGAAGACAGTAAATACAATCGCCATCATCTATAGAAAAAAAGAGCATATGACAGAGCATCAGGGATTACCCATTTTTCATGCGGATGATCCGGTTGCCGTGGATTTTGTGCTCTCACAGCTGAAGGGGGAATCTGCATAATGGAACGGTTTGAGGTTACGAAAACACCCATTATTACTGAAGACATCATCAAAAAAGTGGAGAAACGGGAAGCAGGGGCAATTACTACATTTATTGGCACGGTTCGGGAATGGACAAACGGAAAAAGAACGGTTCGGCTTGAATATGAGGCATATGAACCGATGGCCGTGCAGATGCTGGCTCAAATCGGCGCTGAAATCGAAGAAAAGTGGGAAGGCGCTTCAGCGGCGATCACGCACCGTATAGGTGTGCTGGATATCGGTGAAGCAGCGGTCGTGATCGCTGTATCTTCTCCCCATCGAAAAGCTGCTTATGAAGCCAATGAGTATGCGATCGAACGAATTAAACAGATTGTGCCCATTTGGAAAAAAGAAATTTGGGAAAACGGTGAGCAATGGATCGGCGACCAGCTTGAAACAACAGCTTATCCGAACGGAAAACCAGATCTAAGCGAGGGAGAGCAGCATGATTAAAATTCTATTATTTGCAGGGCTTGCCGAACAGGCCGGCACACAAGCATTGGAAATAGATATGGAACAATCAACGACAGACGAAATAAAAGCGAGTCTAAAAGAACAATACGGCCTCGAATCCATTGATACAGCTATGATTGCCGTTAACGAAAGCTATGTAAAAGAAAACACCTCCGTATCTTCAGGTGACACGGTAGCCATCATTCCACCGGTCAGTGGTGGATGAAAACCGGACGGCATTCAGCCATCCGGTTTTTCTGTATTTTTTTCGCATATCCCCAAGTATCCTCAGCATACAATGATTTTCTGTAAGCGTTTATTCTACATATAAGTGACTCCCTATAAAGTAAGAGACCCACTCCATCATTAGACTGAATTTTTTGAAAAACAATAGAAATTTATTTCGGGTATCGATATAGTAAAGATGATAAAAACTGGAAAGGTGCTGGATATGGAGACATTTAAAAGATTAAAAACGTTTTATTGGCCGTACAGAAAAGTGTTTATGTGGTCGCTTCTGGCCATGCTTTTGATGACTGCGATTACTGTCGTTTACCCGATTATCCTGCAAATTACGATTGATGAAATCGTAATGGGGAGGCAGTATCAGCTTGCAGCATGGGTCAGCTTGGGATTTATTGTGGTAATGGCCCTGAAAGGAATCGCCACTTTTTTTCATCAATATTTAGGTGATATGTTTGGAATCAAATCCGTTTATCGGCTGAGAAATGGCCTGTATGAAAAACTGCAGCGGCTGTCTTTTTCTTATTATGATAACGCGAAAACGGGAGATTTGATGTCCAGGCTGACAGCTGATGTTGAAGGGCTTCGCTTTTTCTTGTCATACGGTCTCGCTGAGCTCATACGATTCGGCCTGCTGGTCGCCATCAGCCTGTCGGTCATGTTTTACTATTCTGTTCCTCTTACGCTTGTGACCATAGCTGTTCTGCCATTTCTCGCTGTTGCGGTATATCAGTTTGACAAAAGGGTCCATCCTGCCTTTAGAGGCATCCGCAAATCGTTTGCGAAACTCAATACAAAAGTCCAAGAAAATATCAGCGGCATCAACACGGTTAAATCTCTTTCCAGGGAAGATTTTCAGATCAGCACTTTTAATAAGGCCAATGCGGAATACAGGGCACAGTATTTACAAACATCATCCATTTGGTCTGCGTATTTCCCTTTAATGGAGTTCATCGGTAATATTTGCATTGTAGCTCTCCTCTCATACGGCGGCTATTTGGTCATGCAAAATCAGCTTAATCCCGGCGAGCTTGTCGCTTTTTTCAGCCTCGTCAATTATATGATGTGGCCGATTATGAACTTAGGCTTTGTAATCAATATGTTCTCTCAAGCAAAAGCGTCAGGTGAACGCCTGCTGGAAATTCTGGAAAGAGAAGAAGGCATCACAGACCATGCTCATACTTTGCATAAACAAAAATTAACCGGCAATGTCCATTTCAAAAATGTTTCTCTTGCATACGGAAAAGAACAAACAAACGCGCTGTGCAATGTAAGCTTTGAGGCAAATAGCGGGAAGATAATCGGACTATTGGGCCCGACAGGCTCAGGTAAAAGCTCAGTCACACAGCTCCTCACCAGGTTTTACAGCCCTGTTGGCGGAATGATTGCCATTGATCACAAACCCATTACAGATTATTCGTTAAAAACCCTTCGCTCCAATATCGGGGTCGTACTTCAAGAATCTTTTCTGTTTTCATCTACGATTCGATCAAATATTTCGTATGGGAGGCCGGACGCCTCAATGGAAGACATCATCGAAGCGGCAAAAAGGGCGCAGGCTCACGACTTTATTATGGAGCTTCCTGATGGATATGATACCATGCTGGGAGAGAGGGGAATGGGGCTTTCCGGGGGACAGAAACAGCGAATCGCCATTGCGAGAGCCATTTGTTTGAACCCAAGCATTTTAATATTGGACGATGCCACAAGCGCAGTAGATATGCAAACGGAGCACAGCATACAACTCGCCTTAAAAGAAGTTATGAAAAACCGCACAACCTTTATCATCGCTCACCGTATTTCTTCACTGAAACACGCCGATGAAATTCTTGTTTTTGATAAAGGGCGCATTTGTGAAAGGGGAACACATCACGAACTTCTTGAAAAAGGCGGCTACTATAAAAAGATTTATGATTTGCAATACCGTGATGTCAAAATGATCAATGAGCCGCATCAGGTCGGATAGGGAGGGCCATATGAAACAAGCAAAAAAACAGGGGATTTTGGAGCGTTTCTATTATTCTTCAGATGAAATCATTGAAAAGCCGTTTAACTGGGCTCAAATGTGGCGGCTGCTGAGTTATGTCAAGCCTTATCGAAAAACAATTTTGCCGCTTTCCTTTCTCACCGTATTGATTGGGACTGCTGTGAAGCTTGTGATTCCCATTCTGATCGGTGTTTATGTTCTCGATCAAGCGATTACAGCGAGAAACTCGGAGCTGCTGACCCAGCTCATTTTTATCATTAGCGGTTTATATGTGCTCAATTATGCCGCCAATGTGTTAAGAATCAGGTGGATGAATCAGCTTGGCCAGCATGTGATATACGATTTGCGCCAGCATTTATTTACCCATGTGCAGCGCTTATCCCATCGATTTTTTGATCAGCGGTCGGCAGGATCGATCTTGGTCAGGATTATGAATGATATTAACTCTCTTCAGGAGCTCTTTACAAGCGGAGTCATCAACTTATTGACGGACTTGCTCCTTCTGGCCGGCGTTATCATCATTTTGTTTACGCTGAGTCCTGAGCTGACTATCGCCATCATGGTGACACTGCCGATCATGTTTTTTATTTCAACAAGTCTCAGAAAAAAAATACGCCGCTCCTGGCAAACGGTGCGACTTAAGCAATCGAAGCTCAATTCTCATCTGAACGAAAGCATTCAAGGCATCCGTGTCACGCAGGCATTTACGCAAGAAGAAGAAAACATGGCGTATTTTGACGGTGTCAATCAGGAGAACTACCAATCATGGCGGGAAGCAACAAGAAAAAATGCCATGTTCCGTCCGTTGGTAGAAATGACGAATGCGATTGGAACGGCTGTTTTGATTTGGTATGGCGCCACACTCATCATGAATGAAACCATCACGATTGGCGTCTTCGTTTCTTTTGCCTTCTATCTGGGCATGTTTTGGGAACCTATTTCGAGACTGGGCCAGGTCTATAACCAGCTGTTAATGGGGATGGCCTCATCCGAACGGATCTTTGAGTTTCTGGACGAACAGCCAAATGTCAAGGAGAAGCCGGATGCCATTCATAAGAAAAAGATAAGTGGGGAGATCAGTTTTGAAGAGGTTGAATTTTCGTATGATGAAAAACGAAAAGCTCTTCACGCGGTTTCCTTCTCTATCCCGGCGGGCTCAACGCTTGCGCTTGTCGGACATACGGGGAGCGGGAAAACGACGATCGCCAATTTAATCAGCCGTTTTTATGATGCCACGGGAGGCACCATTAAAATAGATGGCATTCCGATAAAGGATCTCTCCCTTGCCAGTCTGCGCTCTCAAATCAGCATTGTGCTGCAAGATACATTTATTTTCTCCGGGACCATCATGGAAAATATTCGTTTTGGCCGGCCGGGTGCTTCAGACGAAGAAGTGATGAAAGCAGCTAAAGCGGTCGGAGCTGATGAGTTTATTTCTGGTTTAGCAGAAGGATACAAAACAGAGGTGGAGGAAAGGGGAAGCGTACTGTCTGCCGGGCAGCGCCAGCTCATTTCCTTTGCAAGAGCATTGCTCGCCGATCCAGCTATTATCATCCTCGATGAAGCAACGGCAAGTATTGATACAGAGACGGAGGTAAAAATTCAGCAGGCGTTAAAAACGCTGCTGAAAGGGCGTACAGCAGTGATGATCGCCCACAGATTGTCCACGATCCGCGACGCCGACCGCATCATTGTTCTTGATCACGGCAAGAAAATGGAAGAAGGGAACCATGAAGAGCTGCTCGCTAAAGGGGGCATCTATGCCGAGCTTGTGAAAGCGCAATACAGCACAGTGATAGAATAATATAAAAAGCCTTCAGTTATACATTGAAGGCTTTTGGAAATTTATTAAAAAAACATGAAACTTTTTGGTACCTCTCCCGTACTATTTGTTAGATATTCTCGAGGAGGTTTTGTAATGGAAACAAATGTAGAAAAAAACAGCGGAATGGCGACTGAAAAGCCATCACTTTTCGGAGTGATCACAAGTCCGTCCGTTCAATTTGAAAGAATAAGAGAAAGACCGGCTGTATGGGGACCGCTATTAATTGTTGCAGCGATTATCATCGTTGGCGCGGTACTGCAATCACTCGGTACGGATTATAGTGAGCTTTTGAAAAGCGGGGACACTGAAGGGTTATCAGCTGAACAAATTGAAACTGTCGCAACAATAACCAAATTTGGAGCAATGGCAGGCGCTATTTTCGGCGGTATCGCAGCGTTATTTATTGCCCCTCTTATTTATTGGCTCTGTGTAAAAATATCAGGCGGAGTTACCACATACAAAAAAATGCTTTCTCTCGGTCTGTTTGTCTCTTTAATTAGCAGTCTTGGATTATTGATTAATGGAATCGTTGTTTTCACGACTGATGCCAATCCGCTTTACAGCATGACGTCATTAGCAGGGATTATCCCGTCAGATGGGGCTCTGGCCAGCGTGTTAAATTCCTTTGAAATTTTCAGCATATGGAGTTTTGTAATATTAGCGATCGGGCTTCACAAAACAGGGGGCATCTCCAAAAAAGCTGGATGGATTTCAGCAATTATTCTTTTTGGAATTTTAGTTGTTTTTTCGTTTTTTACAGGTTTAATCAATTCTATGGCGGGTGCATAAACTCATGAAAAAAGTCTGGATCGGGATTGGAATCGCTGTTTTAGTCGCGCTTTTTATTGGAATAAATATATACCGGTCTGCCGCTCCGACAAGCGGCAGCGCCGGCCAGAAGATACAGACGGGAGGTCTCGAAGAAAAAGAAATCTCGGCAACGGTTATGGTTCCCGGCACACTTAAATTTTCAAATGAACAGTATGTGTTTTATGAAGCGGATAAAGGGACATTAGAAGACATTAAAGTGAAGGAAGGCGATAAAGTTAAAAAGGGCACGCCTTTGATCACTTATACAAATGAACAGCTGAGCCTGGAAAAAGAACAGAACCAGTTAACGGCTGAATCGAATCAGCTTCAAATTGACCAAATTCAAGAAAAGGTAAAAGCCTTAGACAGCAAAGAAAAAGAACTGGAAAAACAGGTTGGAAAGAAAGAAGCAGAAAAACAAATTGAATCTGAGCGGACGGAGCTTCAAATGCAGGAAAGAACAGCTGAGATCGAATTAAAACAAACCGAGCTTCAGCGGCAGTCACTTGCCAATCGGGTGTCAGATCTTCAAGTGAAAAGCGACATCGAAGGCACCGTTATTTCTGTCAACCAAGAAGCGGCATCCAAAAAATCAGATATTCAAGAGCCTGTCATACATATCGGCAACCCGAAAGACCTAGTCGTCTCAGGGAAATTGTCTGAATACGATACACTGAAAGTCAAAAAAGGCCAGAAGGTCACACTCACTTCAGATGTTATTCAGGATAAAACATGGAAAGGCACAGTTTCCGCAGTCGGACTTGTTCCGGATCAGCAGGAAAGCACTGCGGCACAAGGAACAGAACAAGCGGTCCAGTACCCGCTTCAAGTGAAAATAAAAGGGAATCTTCCAGAAGGAAAGCCAGGGTTTAAATTCATCATGAATATTGAAACAGATAAGCGGAAAGCAAATATGCTTCCTTCAAAGGCAGTCAAAAAAGAAGATGATCAATATTATGTATATACAGTAAAAGACGGAAAAGCAAAACGAGTTGATGTCAAAATTGGTGAAGTAACAGATGATCTGACAGAAATTAAAGAGGGAATTTCTCAAGATGATCAAGTCATTTTGAATCCTTCTGATCAGGTGACCGATGGAACGGAAGTGAAAGCATAAATGATTCAGCTTTCTAATGTGCGAAAAAGCTACCAGATCGGCAGGGAAACGTTTGATGTTCTCCATTCCATTGATTTGGACATTCATCAAGGGGAATATGTCTCGATTATGGGGCCGTCAGGATCAGGGAAATCGACGATCATGAATATTATCGGATGTCTTGACCGGCCGACTTCCGGTACGTATAAATTAGACGGCGAAGATATTTCTTCATATAAAGATAAAGAATTGGCGGCAGTCCGTAACCGGTCTATCGGTTTTGTATTTCAGCAATTTCAGCTTCTTCCGCGGCTGAACGCCAAAAAGAATGTTGAGCTGCCGATGATTTATTCCGGTATAGGTAAAAAAGAACGGCAAGAGCGGACTGAGAGAGCGTTGGAAAAGGTGGGGTTAGCTGATCGAATGCTCCACATGCCTAATGAGCTGTCGGGCGGACAGAAGCAGCGGGTGGCAATTGCGAGGGCGATCGTGAATGAGCCAAAATTGATTTTAGCTGATGAACCGACCGGCGCGCTGGATACGAAAACAAGCACGGCGATTATGGATCAATTTACAGCATTAAATGCCGAGGGAACGACAATCGTTCTTGTTACTCACGAGCCGGAAGTTGCAGATTGCACGAATCGGATCGTCATGGTGCGTGACGGAAACATTGTTCCTGCCAGCTCCGGACAAAGGAGTGTGGGAGAATGAGCCTGTTAGAAAACATCAGAATGGCTCTAAGCTCTGTCCTTGCCCATAAAATGCGTTCGATCTTAACGATGCTCGGCATTATCATTGGCGTAGGCTCTGTCATTGTTGTCGTAGCGGTAGGACAGGGCGGCGAGCAAATGCTGAAGCAGTCGATCAGCGGTCCGGGAAATACCGTGGAGCTGTACTATATGCCAAGCGATGAGGAGCTTGCAAGCAATCCGAACGCCTTAGCAGAATCTACTTTTACAGAAAACGATATTAAAGGTTTAAAAGAGATAGAGGGCATCAAACAAGTCGTTGCCTCGACTTCTAATAGTATGACAGCGCGTTATCATGAGGAAGAAACCGATGTTACGATTAACGGCATAAACGATGGATACATGAATGTCAATTCTCTACAAATCGAAAGCGGCCGAACTTTTACCGACAATGATTTTCTCGCGGGGAAAAGAGCCGGAGTCATCTCTCAAAAGATGGCTGAGGAGCTGTTTGATAAAACCTCTCCTCTCGGTGAAGTAGTTTGGATCAACGGACAGCCTGTTGAAATTATCGGCGTGCTGAAAAAAGAAACAGGCTTGCTTTCTTTCGGCTTAAGTGAAATGTATGTGCCATTTAATATGATGAAATCCTCTTTTGGCACAAGTGATTTCAGTAACGTATCATTGCAAGTCGAATCAGCAGACGACATAAAATCAGCTGGAAAAGAAGCGGTTCAACTGGTAAATGACAATCATGGCACAGAGGATTCGTACCAAGTGATGAACATGGAAGAGATCGCTGCCGGGATTGGCAAAGTAACGGCGATTATGACGACGATTATCGGCTCAATTGCAGGCATCTCTCTTTTGGTCGGCGGAATCGGGGTCATGAATATTATGCTCGTATCAGTCACGGAACGGACGCGGGAAATCGGAATCAGAAAATCACTCGGTGCGACGAGGGGACAGATTCTGACTCAGTTTTTAATTGAATCAGTCGTATTAACGCTGATTGGCGGTCTGATTGGGATTGGTATTGGATACGGAGGGGCATCGCTTGTTTCAGCTATTGCGGGCTGGCCGTCACTCATATCCTGGCAGGTTGTATGCGGGGGCGTGCTGTTCAGTATGCTCATTGGTGTTATTTTCGGCATGCTTCCTGCAAATAAAGCCGCAAAGCTTGATCCGATTGAAGCGCTGCGTTATGAGTAACCTCATGCAACATGCATGAGGTTTTTTTATGTTTCATGATTTCTACTATGAATATAAAAGACTTTTTTCATTAAAATAAGAAGAAAATGTCGTACAATTGTCCTTATTTTTGTCGAATTTACAGTTTACAAACCCTATAGACATACGTTAATATGGAGAAACGTGAAAGATTTTGATAGTTATTGAATGAATTTGAATGATTTTAGTTGCCTAAACTGAAAAGAGCGTTTACAATGAAATTGTATTCAAAATGAATACGTTTTCATTAGGAGGTGAAGCATGTTAACTCCTGAACGGCATCAATTGATTATTGATCAAATAGAAAAGTATGATGTGGTAAAAATTCAAGAGCTCATAAATCTGACAAATGCTTCTGAATCAACAATCAGAAGAGATTTATCGACGCTTGAAGAACGCGGTTTTTTAAAGCGTGTTCATGGGGGAGCGGCCAAGCTTTCCGATATCAGACTT
This sequence comes from uncultured Bacillus sp., assembly GCF_958411575.1. Lineage (NCBI taxonomy): Bacteria > Bacillati > Bacillota > Bacilli > Caryophanales > Bacillaceae > Bacillus > uncultured Bacillus sp. Next base: position 3,468 of record NZ_CATYRA010000009.1, on the reverse strand, counting down.
GAACCCGATATGCTTGAAAAATCATCCAAAAACCTTCACGACAAATTGAAGATTGCTGAAAAAGCTGCTTCACTTTTAGAAGAAGGGGACTGCATTTACCTTGATGCAGGCACGACGACTTTGCACATGATTGATTTTATGGATAAAAGCAAAGATATTGTCGTTGTCACAAACGGGGTGATGCATATCGAAGCATTAATTAGGAAAGAAATTTCTTTTTATCTGCTTGGAGGATACGTAAAGCACAGAACGGGCGCGGTCATTGGAGGCGCTTCACTGATTGCCATGGATCAGTACAGATTTGACAAGAGTTTTCTGGGTACAAACGGTGTCCATACAGAGGCTGGCTTCACAACGCCGGACCCTGATGAGGCCCTTTTAAAACAGAAAGCTGTCAAACAGGCAAAACACGCTTACGTCTTAGCAGACCCTTCGAAATTCGGAGAAATTTCATTTTCGGCATTCGCCGGAATAGGCGACGCAACAATCATTACGACTGACGCTGAAGAGCTTACATTCGATAATTACCAAGAAAAAACTGTCGTAAAGGTAGTGAAACCATGATTTACACTGTAACACTTAATCCATCTGTCGATTATATTGTTCACGTTGAAGATTTTACTGTAGGAGGCCTGAACCGTTCCGCATACGATACAAAGTATCCAGGGGGCAAAGGCATCAACGTATCGAGACTGCTGAAAAGACACCATGTACCGTCTAAAGCACTCGGATTCGTCGGGGGATTTACCGGAGAATATATCAAAACATTTTTGCGGGAAGAAAACCTGGAAACAGCTTTTTCTGAAGTGAAAGAAGATACCCGTATCAATGTAAAGCTGAAAACTGGTGATGAAACTGAAATTAACGGGCAGGGACCGACAATTTCAGATGAAGATTTCAAAGCCTTTTTAGAACAGTTCCAATCTCTGCAAGAGGGAGATATCGTCGTCCTTGCAGGAAGCATTCCATCTTCACTGCCTCATGATACTTATGAAAAAATCGCAGAGGCCTGCAAACAGCAGAACGCGCGAGTTGTTCTGGATATCTCAGGCGAGGCGCTTTTGAAAGCGACAGAAATGAAACCGTTTTTGATGAAACCAAACCATCATGAGCTTGGAGAAATGTTCGGCACGACAATTACATCTGTTGAAGAAGCTGTTCCTTATGGGAAAAAGCTTGTAGAACAAGGCGCTGAACATGTCATCGTATCCATGGCTGGAGACGGAGCGCTTCTATTTACGAACGAAGCAGTTTATTTTGCTAACGTGCCAAAGGGGAAATTGGTAAACTCAGTCGGAGCGGGAGATTCCGTCGTTGCAGGGTTCCTTGCCGGTATATCCAAACAACTGCCGCTTGAAGAAGCATTCCGCTTAGGAGTGACATCAGGCAGCGCTACCGCGTTCTCTGAAGAACTTGGAACAGAAGAATTTGTCCAGCAGCTTCTTCCTGAAGTTAAGGTCACACGTCTATAGAGGAGGAAACAAAAGTGAAAATAACTGAGCTTTTAACGAAGCATACGATAAAGCTTAATATTGAGAGCAAAGAAAAAGAAAATGTTATTGACGAAATGGTCACTGTTCTTGATAAGGCTGGAAAGTTAAATGACAGACAAGCCTACAAAGAAGCCATTTTAAATCGTGAGAGCCAAAGCTCAACGGGTATTGGTGAAGGAATCGCTATCCCGCATGCGAAAACGGCAAGCGTTATCAACCCAGCGATCGCGTTCGGACGTTCAAAAGACGGTGTCGATTATGAATCATTAGACGGCCAGCCGGCTCACTTGGTGTTCATGATTGCGGCGACTGAAGGCGCAAACAACACTCACCTTGAAGCATTGTCAAGACTTTCAACGCTGTTAATGCGTGAAGAAATCCGCAAGCAGCTCCTTGAAGCTGAGTCTGAAGATGCCATCATCGACATCATTAACCAGCATGATAAAGATGATGACGAAGAGGAAGAGGAAGAAGAAGCGGCACCAGCACCTGCCGGAAAAGGAAAAATCCTGGCGGTGACTGCATGTCCGACAGGTATTGCACACACATTCATGGCTGCGGATGCCCTTAAAGAAAAAGCGAAAGAGCTGGGTGTGGACATTAAGGTCGAAACAAATGGTTCAAGCGGTATTAAGCACAAGCTGACTGCCCAAGAAATTGAAGATGCACCTGCAATCATTGTCGCAGCGGACAAGCAGGTTGAAATGGAGCGCTTTAAAGGCAAGCGCGTGCTTCAAGTACCTGTTACAGCAGGTATCAGACGCCCGCAAGAGCTTATCGAAAAAGCGATGAATCAAGATGCGCCGATTTATCAAGGCAACGGCGGCGGTTCTTCAGCTTCAAACGAGGAAGATGGAACGAGTGGAAAATCTGGCGGCGGCATCGGAAGCGCGTTTTATAAGCATCTGATGAGCGGTGTCAGCAACATGCTTCCGTTCGTAGTCGGCGGCGGTATCCTCGTTGCCATTTCATTCTTCTGGGGAATTAATTCATCCAATCCGGATGATCCTACTTACAACACGTTTGCTGCAGCTCTTAAGTTTATCGGCGGTGACAATGCATTAGGATTAATTGTGGCTGTTCTTGCCGGATTCATCGCAATGAGTATTGCAGACCGTCCTGGTTTTGCGCCTGGTATGGTCGGCGGATTTATGGCTACTCAAGCAAATGCTGGATTCTTAGGCGGATTAATTGCCGGATTCCTGGCTGGTTATATCGTTGTTCTTTTGAAAAAAGCATTCGTCTTTATTCCGCAGTCACTTGACGGACTGAAACCTGTATTAATTTATCCGCTGCTTGGTATTTTCTTAACTGGTATTATCATGCGTTTCGTTGTGAATACACCGGTAGCAGCATTTATGGATTTCTTAACAAACTGGCTTGAAAGCCTTGGTACTGGCAACCTTGTATTAATGGGTATTATCTTAGGCGGTATGATGGCGATCGATATGGGCGGTCCGCTTAATAAAGCAGCCTTTACGTTCGGTATCGCGATGATCGATGCAGGCAACTATGCGCCTCATGCAGCGATTATGGCCGGCGGTATGGTTCCTCCGCTTGGTATCGCACTTGCAACAACAATTTTCCGAAACAAGTTCTCTCGACGTGACCGTGAAGCAGGTATTACATGCTACTTCATGGGTGCTGCATTCGTAACAGAGGGAGCGATCCCGTTTGCTGCGGCTGATCCGCTTCGCGTCATCCCAGCTGCTGTCGTTGGTGCAGCTGTTGCCGGCGGATTAACTGAATTCTTCCGTGTCACGCTTCCGGCACCTCACGGAGGAGTGTTCGTAGCCTTCATCACAAACCATCCGCTGCTTTACCTATTAAGTATCGTGATCGGTGCTGTCGTGATGGCCATTATCCTCGGTATCGTTAAAAAACCTGTAACTGAGAAATAAGAAAAAAGCGTCCTGATTCGGGACTGACCCCCGTTTTCGAGACAGGGATCAAAACACCTTTTAAACAGCCAATT